>JAOZSS010000006.1:7500-33881 GCA_029939545.1 Kiritimatiellia bacterium
TTCTTGACCCGCCGGATCGAGCAACTGCAGCGTGACTGGCGGTCGGGCAGCGCGAAGCTGGAACAGGCCCAGCGGGAGCTGGCGGCGCAGAAGAAACTCTACCAGTCGGACCAGATGGGCAGCTACAAGACCCGGCAGGCACGCGTAAGGCGCAACCTGATCTCAGAGCAGACCGAGGAGCTCAAGCGCATCGTCGACAACGAGGAACCGGAAGTGGAAGTGGTGGACGCTCCGCCGGCACCGCTGGTGGGGCTGGAAGCGCGCGCCCAGCAGGAGATTGAGGCGTTGCAGAACGTCACAGGGGTGGGTAGCACTCCGAAGGCCGACGATGGCGATGGCGAGGGTCCGCGCCCGCCGACGCGACCGACCCGTCCGTTCCGTACGACGCCGTGGATGAAACTCAAGTAGGGCAAGCCCATGGCCGACCCAGAGGTCAAAGAGATCAAGCCGCCGCAGATTCTGCGGGAAACGGTGCGCCGTGAGCACGAAGCCGCCTTGGCGCCGCGCGCCGCGTTCGGAGGGCTGCCGACTGACGTTGATCGCGCACAGCTGGCCGAGCTGCTGAAGCCGGAGACCCTCCGCCGCAATGCCGATTCCCTTCCCGTTTTGGCCGCCTTCCAAGAGTTTCTGGATGTCGAGCGGCACCGGACCCGCGGGCGGATGATCACCCTGACATTCCTTTTCCTGATCGTCTTGTTGGCGGTTGGCGGCGCTGCCGGACTCCTGGGACTATCCTACTACCGCAAGACCCACGCGCTGACCCGGGCGGTCCAAGCGGGGCTCAACGAGCTGCGTTCGGAGGTCGATGCGAGCTACGGCGCGTTCGGGGTGCTATCGAACATGGCCTCACGCGCCAGCGTCCTTGAGGAGACGTTTGACAAGGAGATGGCTGAGCTGGCGACCGGGCAGGACGGCCTATCAATCCAGCTGGCCGGCATGAACACAAACCTGGCCGGACTACACAGCACCATCGCGCGGCTACAGAACGAGAACGCGCAGCTCGGCCACCGGATGGAACAGAACAGCGCCGAATGGCAGATGATGACAGGCCAGGTTGACCGGATCATGGTGCTGCTTGCACAGGCACAGCCAGCGACACGACCGGTCAGGAGCTTCGTCGATCAAGAGGAGGAAGAGGAGGCCGCCGATGCAACGCCCGCGGTGGCGCGCTCCCCTGCCCCGCCCGTCCGCGAGAGCATCGTGCTGGCGATCATCCCCAAGAACGAGGCGCGGGCGGTCGACTGGCGTATCCCACTGCCGATTACTCAGGAATAAAGATCTTCTGATCTACCCGGATCGAATTGGCGTTTTTCAGGTCGTTGGCGCGTACGAGCGCGTTGACGGTCACCCCGTAAGCGGAGGCGATCTCCGAGAGGGTTTCTCCCGGTTTCACCATGTGTTCGCGTCCGTATTCCGACCCACGTGTGGGTGCCTGGCTCTTCATGAGGGTGGCCATCTTGCGGCTCAGCTCGGTTACGATCTGTTTGTGCATGGCGTCGAGGGCGGCGTCCTGCTTGCGGAGGCGGATCTCAAGCTGGTCCAGTCGGCCAGCCAACTCCTTGTCGCCCTCATCCTGCTCGCGGCGCAAACGATCGATCTCGGCATAGACCTGTTCATAACCGGATGAAGCGGTACGGGTCTCCTCTTTGAGCCGGTAAACATCGGCTCTCAGGGACTCCATATCCCGCGCGCGGCGGGTCTGATCTGAGCGTCGTTCCTGCGTGGTCACACAGCCCGCGCCCACCCACATGATCATCAGAATGGCTACAGTCGTTTTCATGTGGAATACCATAGCAGCCGGGCGGCTCTCTCTCAATCCTCTTTCCTCCTTGCTCCCTCAACAAGGTATCGTTCATACTGCAGCACTTTCGCAAGGGAAAGGGACTTCACCATGGCTTGGTTTAGAAAGTCAGGACGCAAACAACTTGAGACGTCTGACAGCGATCTCTGGACAATTTGCCCCTCCTGTAGCGCCCATATATATAAGCAGGAGTGGGAAGCGGGACTGAAGGTGTGTCCCAAGTGCAACCATCACGCCCGCATCAGCAGCACCGAACGACGCGACCTGCTCATCGACAGCGGCACGTGGCGCGAGTACGCCGCCCACGTCACCACGTCAGATCCGCTCTTATTCTCCGACGCCAAGGGCCCCTACAAGGAGAAAGCTGCCGCGGCCAAGACCAAGACCGGTCTGAAGGAGTCCGTGCTCACGGGCGACGGCAAGATCGGCGGTATTCCGGTTAGTATGGCGATCATGGATTTTCGCTTCCTGGGTGGCAGCCTTTCGAGTGGTTGCGGTGAGAAAATCACGCTGACGGCCGAGCACGCGGGCCGTCACCGCTGGCCCTTCATCATCCTCTCCGCATCGGGCGGCGCCCGCATGCACGAGGGCATTATCTCGCTCATGCAGATGGCCAAGACCTGCGCGGCCATTGCGCGTCTCAACGACCTGGGTGTTCCCTACCTATCGGTCCTCACCGACCCCACGACCGGTGGCGTCTCGGCCAGCTATGCGATGCTGGGCGACATCAACATTGCCGAACCGCATGCCCTAATCGGCTTTGCCGGCCGACGCGTGATCGAGCAGACGATCAAACAGAAGCTGCCGGACGATTTCCAGACCGCAGAGTACCTGCTGGAGCATGGCTTTATCGACCACATCGTCAACCGCAAGGACATGAAGGAGTTCCTGCACCGTGTCCTGCAGTACGGCAAACGCCGCTAGGAGACAGTAATGCAGAGAGAGTTTGTTGAGGTAGACATTGACGAGGTGACACTCAAGGAGTCGATCCGCGAGGAGATCGGCGACATCGGCATGCTGACGACGTCGGTATCGAAGCTGGGTCTTCTGACGCCGATCCTGATCGATCGCAACAACATCGTGATCACCGGGGCACGCCGGATCGCCGCCTGTCGGGCGGCGGGTATTCGGCAGCTTCCGGCCATTCGACTGGCTACGGACTACGACAGTATGGCGGCGCTGGATATCCAGGTGGACATGAACCTCTGCCGGCAGCCGCTGACGAGCAAAGAGGTGGAGAAACTGATCGACAAGAAGCGACTTGCCGCGAGCAGGCAGAGCGCAGGGAAGACGGGTGCCGTGTTGTCCCGCATCAAACAACTGTTCAGGAACGACTGACGGAGGGGACCAGATGGCTTTGGATTTTGAAAAACCGCTGGAAGAGATCGAGTCGCGCATTGGTGAATTGAAGAAGCTTAACGAGAAGTCGGATGTGGACTTCGATACGGAGATCGCTGCACTGGAAAAGAAGCTCCGGAGCACGAGCAAGCGCGTCTATTCCAAGATTGGCCCATGGGAGACCGTTCAGATTGCACGCCATCCTGAGCGTCCCCTGCTGCGCGACTATATCCAGGGGCTCTGCACCGAATTTCTGGAACTGCACGGGGATCGCTGTTTCGGCGACGACCAGGGAATCATAGGCGGATTCGCCACGCTGCGCCAGCACCGCGTCATGATCATCGGGCACCAGAAGGGCAAGACCGTTGAAGAGAACATCAAGGCCAACTTCGGGATGGCCAGCCCCGACGGCTACCGCAAGGCCATGCGTCTGATGAACCTGGCAGCCAAGTACAAGCTGCCGATCGTCAGCTTTATCGACACTCCCGGTGCCTACCCGGGCCTCGAGGCCGAGGCACGCGGACAGGCTGAAGCCATTGCGCGGAACCTGACCGATATGTCGACCCTGCCCGTTCCCGTCATCGTGATCGTCACGGGTGAGGGCGGCAGCGGCGGCGCGATCGGTATCGGCGTCGGAAACGTTGTGCTGATGCTGTCCAACTCCGTGTATTCGGTGATTTCTCCCGAAGGCTGTGCCACAATCCTGTGGCGTGACGGCAGCAAGGCCCCCGAGGCCGCGGCCGCACTCAAGATCACGGCTGACGATCTGGTCGCACTCGGCATCGTCGACGAGATTATTCCCGAACCCGTCGGCGGCGCACACCGCAACATGGATGCCACGATTGAATCGGTCGGCGATGTCCTTGTGAAACACCTCCGCCGTCTCAAGAAGATGTCGGCCAAGCGCCTCATTGATCAGCGCTACGACAAGTATTCCAAGATTGGACGCTATAAAAAGAAATAGAGGGGTCATACCATGCCACAGAAGACAACCAAGAAGACCGCAACGCCTCGCAAGAAGGCTCCGGCCAGGCGTGCACGCGTGTCGGCAAAAGTCGTGACGCCTCCGGCTACCCCAAAGCAGAAGCGCACCACGCTGCGCATTACCGACACCACGCTGCGCGATGCCCACCAGTCACTCTGGGCCACGCGGATGCGGACCAATGACATTCTGCCCATTCTCGACGTGATCGACAACGCGGGCTACTACTCGCTCGAGGTATGGGGCGGCGCCACGTTTGATGTCTGCCTGCGCTTCCTGCGCGAGAATCCTTGGGAGCGTCTGCGCCAGATCAAGAAGATCTGCAAGAAGACCCCGCTCCAGATGCTGCTGCGCGGCCAGAACATCCTCGGCTACCGCCACTACCCGGACGACCTGCTGGACCGATTCGTGGTGTTGGCTTGCAAGAACGGTGTCGACATCTTCCGTATCTTCGACGCGCTCAACGACAACCGCAACCTAGAACAGGCCATTGCGGCCGTGAAGAAGTACGGCGGCCATGCCCAGGGCACCCTCTCCTACACCATCAGCCCCGTACACACCGTTAAGGAGTACGTGCGGATCGCCAAGGAACAGGTCCAGATGGGTGTCGACTCGCTGGTGATCAAGGACATGGCCGGCATCCTGACCCCGATGATGTCCGAGCGCCTGGTTTCGGCCCTCTTCAAAGAGGTCCCGGTACCCATCCAGATCCATAGCCACATGACCAGCGGCATGGCGATCTCGACCTACGTCGAGGGTGTGCGTGCCGGTGCTGGCGCGATTGACTGCGCCATCTCGGTCATGTCTGGCTTCTCATCGCAGCCCCCGGTTGAGACCATGCTCTCGATCTTCGAAGAGACCCCTTACCACGCCGACCTCGATCGTGATGCGCTGCGCAAAATCTGCAAGCACTTCACCGATTTGGCTCCCACGCGTATGCTCAGCCATCACCCGCTGAACATCATCGACCCGGAGATCCTGATTCATCACATCCCGGGCGGCATGATCTCGAATCTGCGCTCGCAGCTCGAGCAGCAGGACGCCCTTGATCGCCTGCCCGAGGTGCTCGAGGAGCTTCCACGTGCCCGTGCCGACCTCGGCTACCCGCCGCTGGTCACCCCCACGAGCCAGATCGTCGGTGTACAGTCGGTTATGAACGTCCTGGCCGACGAACGCTACTCAATGGTGCCACAGGAAACCCTGAACTACGTCAAGGGGCTGTATGGCCGCTCTCCGGCGCCCATCAACCCTACCATCAAAAAGAAGATCCTTGGTGGCGAGAAGACGATGACCGGCCGGCCGGCCGACGGGATGGAGCCGATGTTGCCCCAGGCCACGCTTGAGGTCGACCCCGAGCTGATCAAGGGCGAAGAGGACATCATTTCCTACTGCCTGTTCCCCGAGCCCGCCCTCGCGTTCTTTAAGTGGCGCAATATGATCCCGGAAGACCGTCCCGCGATTCCGGCCGATCTCGAGCGTCGCAAGCAGGACGCCGATACAGCCACACCGGCCTCGGCCCCCACGCAGCCGACCAAGCCGTTCCTATCGCACGAGGACTACGAGGAGCTCCAAGGCCTGATGAACAAGGTACACCAGCTCGGCTTGAACGAACTCACCATCCGCCGCAACGATCTGGCCCTCAGCCTCAAGAGCGAAGGCATGACGTCAGGTGCCGTGCCACCCGCACAGGACGCACCGTCCGCGAAAGCGGCTGTCGAAGCGGCACAGCAGCCCGAGGCCGCGCCCGAGGCGTCGGCCGAGCCCGAATGTGCCGCCGAAGGACCGACGATCGACGCCCCGTTGAACGGTACGTTCTACCGCTCACCTGGACCAGGCAAGGAGGAGTTCGCCGCCGAAGGCGACGAGGTGCAGACCGGCGACCCGGTCTGCATCGTGGAAGCCATGAAGCTGTTCAACCAGATCAAGGCTCCGACGCACTGCAAGATCAAGAAGTTCCTCCTGAAGCACGGTGATGCCGTCAAGAAGGGCCAGGCGCTGGTAACCATCGAAGAGCTGTAGAGCACTCTGCGAAGCGAAACGAGCCAATACGAGCAGCGCGAGATGGTCGTGCAGGTTACTGTTTTCCCCAGCAAGGGAGCCAGAATTCACGAGTCCGTAGTTCTTCAGAATACGGATCGTCTGGAGCAGGTCTGACTTCAGCCCTCTTTGAACACCCGCTCCAGATCTTCCTCCGACACCTCGCAACCGAAATGAACGGCACCCAGGCGCTCGGACAGCACGAAGCGCGGCGTCCCGGCCACGGTCTTCTTGTCGGTCCCCATCGCCCGGCGCAACGCATCCCACGGCAATCCGGCGATGTCCGGATTCGTCAGCCCCGGCAGCCCGAACAGCTCCTGCAACGTGCGTACACGCGCGGCTTCCGCGGCGGGCATTCCTTTCCGGGCCACGGAGAGCCGCAGGGCATAGTCCGCCCCCGCCGCCACGGCTTCTCCATGCAGCCAACGCTCGTAACCGGCAACGGCTTCAATCGCGTGCCCCAGCGTGTGTCCGAAGTTCAGGATTGCCCGGACGCCGGATTCCCGCTCATCGACCGAAACAACCTCGGCCTTGATCTCGCATGAGCGCGCCACAACCGCTTCGAGAACGGCATCGTCCCGGTCCAGCAGCGCCTGTCGGTCTTGCTCCAGGCGCCCGAACATTTCGGCATCCCAGATGATGCCATATTTCACGACCTCGGCCAGGCCGGACACATATTCGCGCGGGGGCAGTGTGTCCAGGCAGGCCAGGTCGGCCAAGACGAAGTCGGGCTGGTAGAAAGCGCCCACGAGATTCTTGCCCTGCGGCAGGTTGATGCCGGTCTTGCCGCCCACGGAGCTGTCCACGAGCGCCAGCAGACTGGTCGGCACTTGGATCAGCCGCACGCCACGCAGGAAGCTGGCCGCGAGAAACCCAGCCAAGTCTCCCACCACGCCTCCGCCCAGTGCAACGATGTACGAGGAACGATCCAGCCCCGCCTCAACGGCCCGCTCATAGAGGCCCGACAGACACTGAACAGACTTAGAGTTCTCTCCGGCGGGAACCACTTCGCGCGACACATTCCAGCCCAGCCCGGACAGGGCCGCCTGGCAGCGTGCGCCGTACAGCGGATCCACGTTGCTGTCGGAAATGATCAACGCCCGCCTGTTCTCAGGAAGACCTGACCATCCCGAGTCCAGCAGTCCGCGCCCGATACGGATCTCGTAGCTTCGTGACCCCAGTCCGACTTGTAGTGTCTCCATGTGCCCCTACTCCAATTGATCACCCAGCGCGAGGGCATGCCCCCGCACGTAGGCCGCTCCATCCATCACCTTACCACCTTCGGGTTGGACTTCAAGCAGGCGAATGCCGCCTTTCCCGGTTGCAATCACCGGATGTCCATCGTCGAGCGCCACGACTCGGCCGGGAGCCGCCTCCGCCGCCACATCCACATGGGTCACGCGCCAGAGTTTCAACCGTTTCCCGCCCGGCGTACGGCAGACGCTGCCCGGCCAGGGATTGAAGCCCCGCACACGGCTATGGATTTCGCGGGCCGACCGGTGCCAATCCACCTCGCCATCCGCCTTGGACAGGCGCGGGGCCCTCGTGGCCGCCGCATCGTCCTGGGGAATGCGAGGCAGATTTCCTGCCGCCAAGCCTTCCAGGGTCCGCTTCAGCAGCTCCGCTCCGGCAACCGCCAATAGGTCATGCAGGTCGGCGGCGGTTTGTTCAGGCCCAATCGGGACAACGTCTTGCAGGATAATGTCGCCTGTATCCATCCCGGCATCCATGTACATCGTGGTAACGCCTGTTGCGGTCTCGCCATTGGCGATTGCCCACTGGATCGGGGCGGCCCCTCGGTATGTGGGCAGGAGAGAGGTATGCACGTTGATGCAGCCGAGGCGGGGCAGGTCCAGCAGCGGCTGACGCAGGATCTGGCCATAGGCAACCACGACGATCACATCGGGTTCCAGCGCGGCAATGGCCTCAACCGAAGCCTGCGCATTGATGCGTTCGGGCGTCAGCACGGTTACCACCCGATCGCTGGCACGTGCCTTCACCGCACACTCGCACACCTTGAGACTACGTCCGCGTGGCCGGTCTGGCTGCGTAACCACCGCGGCGAGGTCGCACAGCTCCGACACCACCTCAAACGAGGCACAGGAGAGCGGCGCCGATCCCATGAATACTGCACGCACTGGCCCCTCCTTTACTCTCTCAACAGTTGGGTCAGCGTCTTCCGCGTGCTGCGTTCGATGGTGCGATGCAGGCTGCGACCGCGTGTATCCATTGTGACGACGGCGACGAAGTCGCGCAGGTGTAGTTCCCACATGGCTTCGGTGGACCCGAATTCGGCCAGGAAATGCACGCCGTCGACGCGCTCGATACATGAAGCCAGCAGTGCCGCGGCGCCGCCCACGGCCTGCAGGTAGACGCACCCGTGATCCCGGCAGGCGATGCGTGTGGCCTCGCCCATGCCGCCTTTGCCCACGATCACGCGCAGCCCGAGTGTCTCAATCAGCTGCGGAGTGTAGGGCTCTTCGCGAATCGAGGTCGTCGGTCCGGCCGCCCGGACCACCCACTGGTCGCCCTCCCGCATGACCACAGGGCCGCAGTGGTACATCGCGCCATCTCTCAGCGAGACCGGACACTTGCCACCCTCGGCCAGAAAATGGTGGAGACGGTCGCGCCCGGTGCAAACGCTTCCCGACAGCGAAACGGTGTCGCCCACACGCAGGCCACGGACCTTCTCTTCGGTAAACGGATAGTCAATGCGTTTGTTCATTTTCTAGTATAGCCAGCGATGCACGCCGCCTTCCGGTCCCAGCAAAACGCCGCGGCGTCGAAACGCCCAGCACATATACGAAATACTCACAAAGAAAGATGCCGGCAATCGGCTCAGAGCCCCCATCTTGACATCCAGCGCCGTGGTCTTGCCCCCCAAGCCCATGGGCCCGATCTCCATGCGACGAATGTCGCGCATGAGACGCTCTTCAAGACGAGCCAGTACCTTAACATCCGAACGCTCGCCCAGCTTGCGCAGGAACTGCTCCTTGGCGTAGGCGTATCCTTTGGCCCGATCGCCACCGATGCATACGCCGATGACACCGGGCGCACAGCCGCGACCCTGGGCCTTCCATACGGCGTCGAGTATGCAGCGTCGCACCCCCTCCATGTCGCGATTGGCTCCCAACGTGGTCTCGGGCAGGCTGTACTGCTGCCCCACGTTCTCGCACCCGCCGCCCTTCATGATCAAACGCGCGTCCACCGTCTTGCGGGCGCCCTGCAGAAACTCCATCATCGGGGACGCATGCGCGACGTTGGTCACATAGGGCTCCCCCGAGACTGAATCGATCGTATTCTGGCGCAGGTAGCCCAGCCGGGTGGCCCTGGATACCGCGTTACGGGTGAGGGAGACCAGCCCGTTGGTATCGAAGCCGCTCGGCACGGTGAAACGAAACGTCAGGGTCCCGGTATCCTGGCAGAGAGGCACACTATCACGCCGGGCCATGGCCGCATTTTCGAGCATCATCGAAAGAAAATCATGCGCGTGCGAGCCCTTCTTCTCCCGGCGCAGCCCCTTGCGGATCGCCTGTTCCACATCGGCAGGCAGATCCGTAGACGTACGACGGATCAGCTCAACGAGGTTCTTCTCCCAGTGCGCCTTCTTCATCCCCGCCTTGCCTCCAGATCCGCCACAAGCTCATCCGGAACGCGCAGGCGCCCGAACCCGATCCCCATCCGGATTCTCGGATTCACATCCCCATGAAAATCACTGCCCCCACTCATGGCCAAATCCAGTTCCCGCGCCATCCGCACGTAGGTCTGCTCCATCTGCGGGGTGTGTTCGGAGTAATAAACCTCCAGCCCCTGCAGTCCCATCTCCCGATACTCACCCAGCGCCTTGTAGAGTGCCTTCTCGCTCAGCCCGAGCGTGGAGGGATGTGCCAACACCGGCACCCCGCCTGCCTTCCGAATCGCCGCGATGCTCGCCTCCGGATCCAGCCGAAAACGCTCGGCGTAGGCCGGCTTGCCCTTGGCGAGGTAGCGCTCGAAGGCATCCATCTTATCGACAACATATCCCCGTGCCAGCATCGCCATGGCAAAATGGGGGCGCCCCACGACCTCTTCTTCGGTCAGGGAGCGAACCTCGTCCCAGTCGAGCGAACAACCCAGGGCGTTGAGTTTTTCCAGTATCTCCTTGTTCCGCGTTTCGCGTCCGCTGCGAATCCGCGCCAGCGCACCGTCCAACTCCTTGTCCGTGTGGTCAACGAAGTAGCCCAGAATGTGCATGGTGCCCTTGCTCATCTGGGCACTGATCTCCACACCCGAAATTCCGCGCACCCCCTCCGCCTCGCATGCCGCCAGGAAGCGCGTGATGCCGGCCATGCCGTCATGGTCGGTCAGCGCGATAGCCTTCAACCCGAACCCACCGGCCAGCTTGGCCAACGCCTCCGGCGTCAGCGTTCCGTCCGAGAAGGTCGAGTGCATGTGCAGATCGATCATTCAGACGCCCAGTACACAGCACGCGACGTGGGCGTCTCGAAAACCGCAACCCGGTGCACCGCACAACGCCCATCGTTGATATCCTTCGACAGGCGATCATAGAGAAACTTGGCGATATTCTCCGAACTCGGGCTCAACTCCCCGAAGGCATCCGTAGCGTTAAGATCCACATGGTCGACCTCGCCGAGGACACGCTTGAGCGACGCCTTGACCTCTTTGAAGTCCACCAACAGTCCCGACGCATCCAGCTCCTCACCGCGAATGAAGACCTCGATGTCCCAGTTGTGCCCGTGGAGGGCCGCACAGGAACCGTCATACTCCATCAGGCGGTGGGCCGCAGAGAAATGGCTTTTGACCGACAGTTCAAACATCGTCGTTACATCCCCTGGAGCTGATACCCGTTAGCGATCGATTCCACGTCCAGGCCGCCGAAGTAGTCGGCGATGGCGGCATCATAAGCCCCCGTGTGCGCGAACGCCTTGCGGGAAAGCTCGAAGCGGCGCTGGAGACTGACGCATCCGTCGTTGTCCTGCAGCTCGGCCAGGATGCTTTCGTAATCAGCCGGATCCGTCACCGACGCCACGCGCAGGAAGTTCTTGGCCGAGGCCCGCACCATGCAGGGCCCACCGATATCGATGTTGGTACGCGCCATCTCGGGAGTGACTTCCGGATTGGCCACGGTTTCCTGGAAGGGATAGAGGTTCACAATCACCATATCGATGGCCACACCACCGGTCCGCTCAAGGTCACGCGCGTGCGCCTCGTTGTAGGTCTCGCTGAGCAGGCCGAGGTAGATCTTGAAGTCGAGCGTCTTGACCAGGCCGCCCTGCATCTCCGGCTGCCCCGTGTAGGCCGACACGGCCACGAGATTGCGTGCCGCACGATCAGGACCCAGGATCTTCTCGATGGCCGCATAGGTTCCGCCGGTCGAGTAGATCTTGATGTACGGGTTCATTTCCACCAGGCCCGGCACCAACTGCTCCAGCCCGCTCTTGTCCGACACGCTGGCCAGCACATGCTGGATCTTCACCGCATCATCAATCTTCCCTACGATATTCAGTGCCATGCCCACGTCCCTTTCGCTATCTTGCTATGTCTATGTTAAACGGCGCGAGTGACGATGGTAGCTGCAATCAGCGCAACACTTCAAACTTTCTTTTCCGGGCTTCCCGGCTTACCCTACCTGCCATGCTGATCCTCTCACTAGAACAGTCCACGCCGACGGCCGGCATCATGATGCTTCGTGATGGCGACGTGGTGGCCTCACACGAATGGCACGAGGAGCGTAAGCGCGACCAGAATCTCTTTGCCGCGCTGCCTACCATCCTGGAAACCGGAGGGGCGCGGGTAGAGGAACTGGACCGGATTGCGGTGGGATTGGGACCGGGCTCGTTCTCGGGTGTCAGGATAGCCATCGCCGCGGCCAGCGCACTGGCCCTGCCCGACCGGCGCCCTATCGCCGGCGTCAGCAGCGCGGCCGCGCTGGCTTGGCACACGGCGCAAATAGAGGGAGCGACGACCATTGCCGTGGTGGGCGACGCGCGGCGTCAGCGGCTCTGGATGGCCACCTACGAGTGGCAGCCCGGATCCGACACTCTGCGCCTGGGGCGGCCGCTATCCCTTCTGCCGGCAGACGAGCTGACCGAGCGTCTCCCGAAAGGCTGCTGCCTGGTCAGCTCAGACTGGGGTCGGCTTGAGGAACTGCTTGCGCCACTTGCCGACAAGGGATGGACGGTCATAGCCGAACCGCGCTACCCGTCTGCCCTCGACGTGGCTCAGCTGGCCGCCCTATTGCCTGCGGATGAGCTGGTTTCGCCGCTTGATCCCCCCGACCCGCTCTACCTCCATCCGGCCGTCTTTATCGCGCCTCGATTTCCGGCTGAGTGACAAGGGACGGGACACCTGCGGGCCCCCCATCGCTGCGCAATCACTGTAAACCACACATTTTCAATAGCTTGTGTATAGGGCGAGTTATGAACCGGCCTGCTTTAGTCTCAACATGCGCACTCTCCAGCGTCAGTCGAACAACCAGCGGCGAGCGCACCGATCGCTCTCTCCCCGAGCACGCCAAACCCGTTTTCCAGACATTGCCGCTCTCAACATCTTCATAGGCAGGGAGTTACGACCATTTTATACAGAATGACCCCGCGATTTTCGTCGCCGGGTCCACTTTGGGCGGACTTACGTCTCATAATCCTCCAACAGAAGGCCACACACAGGGGCTGTGAGATATTCCCGAGGTTATTAACAGCTTGTACACACGGGATTTTCCTGTGTCGGCTGATCCTTCACAGGAGCGGCACCCGTTTACCGTGGGGCGCGATCCGCAGACGCACGCTATGGATTCAGCCAACGGCAGGCGCTGCCGCGACACGTTCACACGCCTGAAGAAGACATGCCGGGAATTGGGCGTATCCTTCTGGAGCTATCTCAATGACCGCGTCTCAAATGCCGATAGAATCCCGCCCTTGCCGGATCTCATTCGCGCTCGGGCACGATCAGCGTGGATGGGGAGTCAATGCGGTTTATGTTTGCCACCCCATTGTGGGGCGGAGAAGCCGATGGATTCAACGTCAGAAGGTTCCAAATTCAGGGGGTCAAGGTTCAAAGGTTTTTTGGCGGAGATGATAAAACTTCAACGGTTAGAAGATCTTGAGGCATGGCAATTGGCACGGGTGCTGACTCAAAAGGTCTACCATCTGACGAAAAAGCCGGACTTCTCAAAGAACGATGGGTTGAAGCGGTAGATCCAGGATGCTGCCGGTTCATCCATGCACAATACCACAGAAGGACTCGATGCCGAAATCAACGCGGAATTCATCCGCTTTCTGTGATATGCCAAGCGATCTTGTACCGAAGTGCCAAGCGAACTCTATGTCGCTCTGGACGAACGTTACATATCACAGGACCGGTTACACCCTCGAGGGGTGGCGGTTTGCTCAGACCTCTAGGGATGGGGCGCAGACGATGTGGTCCCTGCGATTCTCGCTGGGCTATGATCCCCCTTCGCCCTGTGGGCTACGGAGGACAAGTGGCACACCCCTTTGGGGTGTTTCGAGAGGACACAAAGGGGTCCAACAACCATAGTGCCTTTTTCGTGTTGAACGGGCGCGAGGGAGGCGTAGTATGGGCGCAGAGAGCGGCGCCATACTTAATGGAGAAGGAGAGGTGGCTGTGACGACGATTAAGCAGGCTTTTGTTAAGACGTATCAGCAGCATGCGGACCGGACGGCACTGCGATGGAAGGAAGAGGGCACGTGGGTCGAGATGAGCTGGCGCGAGCTGATGGCGCGCGTACGACAGGTGAGCGAGGTGTTGAATCGACTGAAGATCAAGCCGGGGCAGCGCGTGGCAATCTACCTGGATAACTGCCGCCAGTGGCCCGAGATCTATCTGGGTATCGTCAGCGCGAGGTGCACAGCCGTACCGGTGGACGCCAAACTCCGCCCCCAGGAAGTGGCTCATGTGTTCCGCAACTCGGAGGCGGATGTGGTTTTTGCTTCCGCCCGGACCTACCCCATCCTGCGCGAGGTGGAGTCTCATACACCTGCCCTCAACACGGTTGTACTGATAGAAGGCGAGAAGGTTCTGCCCATCCGCAACGGGCACATCCGCTATATGGACTACGACGACACCATGGCCGAGGTGCGGGAGGCATCCGAACGGGATGCTTGCCTCTTCAATGTTCGCGAGCCTTCGGAA
Organism: Kiritimatiellia bacterium; assembly: GCA_029939545.1. Taxonomy (GTDB): domain Bacteria; phylum Verrucomicrobiota; class Kiritimatiellia; order UBA8416; family JABMPJ01; genus JABMPJ01. Next base: position 21,807 of record JAOZSS010000006.1, read on the forward strand.
GGCGATGTGGCATCCATTATCTATACCTCAGGCACAACCGGCCGCCAGAAGGGCGCCATGCTGAGTCACGGCAACTTCGCCAGCAACGTGGAGGCCATACTTCAGTGCATCGATGTTTCTCCGGACGACAATTTCCTCCTGGTGCTGCCCCTGCACCATGCGTTTGCGTTTACGACGAACTTGCTCCTCCCTGTCTTCAGCGGGGCCCAGATCAGCTTCATCGAAAGCCTGAGGACCGTCGCAGAGAACACGCGCGAGGTATCCCCCACCGTTCTCATCGGTGTTCCGCTCCTGATCGAGAAGATCTATGCGCGGATCATGGCGGGGCTCAGGAAGAAACCCGCAACCTACTTCCTCTATAGGGCCGGACTCAAAGCGCCGGTGATCAAGGGCATCAAAAAGAAGCTGGGTGGCAAGCTTCGCTTCTGTGTCGTGGGCGGCGCACCTTCGGCCATTGAAACGATCAACGGTTACACCGAGCTGGGTATTCCCATCATCGAGGGTTATGGCCTTACGGAGACGGCACCCGTCCTGACGTTCAACCCGGTAGACGCCCCGCTCCCCGGCAGTGTCGGCAAAGCGCTCACGGGCGTGGAGGTCAAGATCAAGGATCCGAACGAAGAAGGCATCGGCGAGATCATTGCCCGCGGCCCCAACATCATGCTGGGCTATTTTCAGAATCCGCAGGCCACGGCCGAGGTGATGGACGGGGAGTGGTTCCTGACCGGCGACATGGGCTACATCAATGATGACGGCTATGTCATCATCACAGGCCGCAAGAAGAGCCTGATCGTCAATCGTGAGGGGAAGAACATTTACCCCGAAGAGGTCGAGGCCCAGATTCTGAAGAGCAGATACGTGCTCGAAACCATCGTGCTGGGCTATACGGTCGAGGGCGAAACAGGCGAACGGGTGGGTGCCATTGTGGTTCCCAACGAGGAAGCCGTGGCCGAACAGCGACGCCGCAGCAAGCACCCGGTCACCGACGAGGAACTAACCCAGCTCATGGTGAGTGAGCTGAAACGGGTCACGGTCGATATCGCCGACTACAAGCGCCCCCGACGCATCCAGGTGCGTAACGAGGAGTTTGAAAAGACCTCGACCAGTAAGGTGAAGCGCTACCTCTACGCGATCACGCCGACCGAAGTGTGAGAGGGAGAACAATCTCGCGCAAAGGCGCAAAGACGCCAAGGGGAGAGGGAAGATGGTTCAATCCCCTTTGCGCCTTTGCGCCTTTGCGCGAGAATCTCTTTCACTCCACCTGTTGCAACAGCTTCTCAACTTTGGCCACGTCTTCGGGGGTGTCGACGCCGATGCCAATGTCGTCGGTTTCGATGACGACCATGCGGGCGCCCAGCGCGAGGGCGCGGAGCTGTTCGAGCTTCTCGGTCTCCTCCAACACGGTTGGCGGGGACGCGACAATGCGATCGAGGAAGGCCCGGCGATAGGCATAAATCCCTATGTGCCGCTTATAGATGGCCGACGGATCCAGCGGAAAGCCGTTACGGGCGTACGGGATGGGGGCCCTCGAAAAGTAGAGGGCCTGGCCCTCGGCACCGGTCACCACTTTGACCACAGACGGGGCGTGGAGATCGTCCAGGTCGGTAATGGGTACAGCCGCCGTACCCATGTCCCAGCCGGGGTTTTCGATCATCACACCGGCGAGCCGGTCGATCAGGTCCGGGTCCACGAGGGGTTCGTCGCCCTGGATATTGATGATGACGCCGGCATCCGTTGTGCCGACCGCTTCGGCCACGCGGTCGGTTCCTGATGGATGGTCCGCCCGCGTCATTACGGCAGTACCTCCTGCACCCTCGACGACCTCGCGAATGCGGTCGTCATCCGTCGCCACCAGCACAGAGTCGAGCCGACGCGCCATGCGCACTCGGTCGAGTACATGCAGGATGAGCGGCTTGTCGGCAATCTCAACCAAGCTCTTGCCCGGCAACCGCGTCGAGGCATACCGTGCCGGAATCACACCGATGATAACCCTCTCGTTCATATTCGGCGCTCCTATGGAACAATCGAACAGTTGAACATTCGAGCTACGAACTACGACCGGAGGAACCGATCGATTCTCTCTGCCTTCTCCAGCGCTCTCCCACTTCGTAGTTCGATTGTTCGGCTGTTCGAATGTTCGTACTTCCCTACGGTTCAGTTCCCCTTCGCTATCGATTCAATCAACTCGCCCTTACTACAGGGGGCGGTGCCTACTTTGGCGCAGACGATGCCGGCGGCGTAGTTCGCGAGGCTGGCGGCCTCAACAGGGTCAGCCCCGGCCACCAGGGCCAGGAGTGAGGCGGCAATCACCGTGTCTCCCGCACCGGAAACATCAAACACCTCCCGCGCACGGGTTGGCAGCAGGACGGCATCCGCATCGGGGCGGCACAGATACATGCCGTGCGGGCCAAGCGTAATGACCAGCAGCTCCGGTGACCATTTCTCCAGCAACACCGCGGCAGCGCGTTCAAGACGCAGATCGGTCGTGGGGTCCAGCAGCGGGTCATACACGGACTCTCCGCCTGCTTCACATGCTTCCTTAAAGTTCGGCGTGGCTAGCGTGAGACCGTTGATGGAGACAGGATGATCGTCCTTGGGGTCATATCCCACGGGCACGCCCTTGTCCCGTGCCAGCCGCATGACCTGGTCGACGAGCCCGTCTTCGATCACCCCTTTGCCATAGTCTTCAACGATCACGCCGTCGACGTCCTCAAGAAGCGACTCCAGCCTTCCTCGCAGCAGGTCAGCCTGAGCGGCCACCGCGTCCGTCGCGCCCTCCTGGTCGAAGCGAACCACCTGCTGACGCTCGGCCACAACCCGCGTCTTCACGGTTGTACAGAGCGCGTCGCAACCGAGCACTCCTTCGGTCTCGACGCCCACGTTTCCCAGCATCGACCGCAGCAGCTTACCGTCGGCGTCGTTACCCACCAGCCCGGCCATACGCGCCTGTCCGCCCAGAGCCTGAATATTCAGGGCCACGTTTGCCGCCCCACCGGGAACGGCGGTGTTGTCCATCACATGCACGATCGGCACCGGCGCTTCGGGCGAGATGCGGGAGACCGACCCCGACACGTAGCGATCCAGCATCAGGTCGCCGATGACGAGCAGGCGCTTGCTTCCACCATTTTTGAGAATCTCGTTCAGGCGCGCTTCACTGATCATGGCGTCACGGTTCCTTCCACCTGTACATCCATTAGCTCGACGCGCTCGATAGTGTCGGAGGAGAGCCACTCGCGGGAGACATCACTCATCCGCGCCCCGTTCGGGCGCGTCATGCTATAGAGGGAAAGCGCGTGATGCTGCATGGCTCGGCCGGGAACCCTCACGGGTGTTACGCAATAGTTAACCCCGTGGGCAGAGGCAAGGATGCCAGCGTGCTGGTCAAACCACTCGACCCGCCCCCCATTCAGTTCAAGCTCCACGCGCCCCGTCACCAGCGGCAGCATGCGCGTTACGTCGGCCAAATCACCGTAAGGCAGCTCGCCAAGGCGGGCGAAACAGGCCGGGGCCCACATCTGGTTTTCGGTCTCGACCAAGCGCAGGTGCCCCCGCCGAATGAAGAGGCAATAGCGCGCACGCAGGGAGGGACCCAGTCTTACCTCCTGTGCTGCGAAGCCGGGCTTATCGCCTTCTTCGTCAAAGCCCTCCGTACGCACGTCCTCCAGCACCAATGCATAGGGCCACCCGATTCGCATGCGCTCAGCCGTGACACCAACCCCCAGGTGTTTCTCGATCCGCTCCTCGATGAACTCGTGCCCTCCGCGGGTCCGCACCGCGAAGAAGACCGTCACCAGCAAGACAATCAGTATGATCAGGAGCGTCACCAGGGACCGTCCCACGACCCCCATTCCTTCTCCCTGCGTCTTAACTTTCATAGCCACCTCTCCTATTCACGCTCGCCGAACAAAATCGTACCCAGGCGAATCCATGTGGCGCCTTCTTCGATCGCTACCTCAAAATCGTGCGACATCCCCATCGACAGCTCGTCCAGCGGAAACCCGCTCTGTGCACGCCACGCATCGCGCCATTCCCGCAGCCGCACAAAATGCGGGCGGGCGTCTTCGGTCTCCGGTGTGAACGGCGGGATCGTCATCAGACCGGAGACATCCAGGTTCACGAGCGACGGGCACTTTTCCAGTACGGCCGGCACGTCGTCGGGCATGAAACCAAACTTACTCCCTTCGCCCGACACGTTCACCTCGAGCAGGACGGGCAGCGTCTTGCCGACTTCCGCCGCAGCGCTGTCGAGCGCCTCCAGCAACCGAAGCGAATCGACGGAATGTACATAGCTGAACAGCCGAGCCACATCGCGCGCCTTGTTCCGTTGGATATGGCCGATCATATGCCACGTGAGCCCCGTGGGACAAAGCGGAATCTTCTGGCTCGCCTCCTGCACGCGGCTTTCCCCAAACACATCCAGGCCGCTCTCGGCCAGTGCACGCACGGCATCGGGGCCGTGCCGCTTGCTGACCGCAACCAGCTTGACCTCCTCCACATCACGCCCTGCCCGCGCACAGGCATCCGCGATGCGTTGCCTCACTTCATCTAATCCGACTTCCGACATCCGACTTCCAACCTCCGGTCTACATCCTGCCTTTGAACGCGCGCTCCAGTGTCACGGGATCCGAGTAGCGGATTCCGCTGCCTGCCGGCAACCCGAAGGCCAGCCGACTGATCTTCACACGCTCACCCTTCAGGGCTTCCTCAAGAAATGACGCTGTCGCATCTCCCTCTACATCAGTATTTAACGCAAGAACCACCTCACTGACGTCCTCCTCGCGCACGCGCTCCACAAGCGACTGCACGCGCAGGTCGCCGGGGCTCTGTCTCTTGGGCGGCGACAGCGTCCCCATCAGGGCGTGATAGCGACCGCGGAATCCACCGGACCGTTCAATGGTCACGATATCGGCAGGTTCCTCCACGACACAGAGCAGCCCGTCTTCGCGACCCGGTGATGTGCAGAGTCGGCACGGATTCTCGTCTATCAGCGTCGGTGAACCACACTTGGTACAGCCGGTGACAGATTTCTGGACGAATGCCAGCGCGGCCAACAGCTCATCGATCAGATCGCGACGACCCACGGCCAGGCGCATGGCCATGCGCTCGGCCGATCTGCGTCCAACGCCGGGAAGCTTCCCCAGCGCCGTCACCAGTCTCTGTAGTGCCTCACCTGCCGCCATCTGTTACCAGTCGATCGCAAAATGGAGGCGGCCTGCCCCCAGGCCGCGAAGTGCGGGGTGAGGGCACCCCGCCTCCATGTGTTTGTTTCATGCCCCGCCGAACATGCCGCCGAGACCGGCGCCCTCGGCCATGCGTGACATATCGCCGGCCGCGGCTTTCTTGGCGGAATCCATCGCACTGTTTACGGTCCGCGTCACCATGTCCCCAAGTCGCTTCGGATCCAGGCCCGATATCGCCTCGGGGGTAATGGATACCGACTTGATGGTCATATCCCCGCACGCCTCCACCGTCACCGATCCATCGGGACTGGACGCCGAGACCACCTTCCGCTTCAGCTCCTTCTGCATCTTCTTGAGCTGCTTAACCTGCTTCATCATCTCTACCATGTTCGCCACAATCACATCTCCTAGGCTATCCGGCCTCCGATCTCCGTCTTCCGACTTCTGACCTCCGGCCTACTCTCTTACATCCACAATGGTGCCATTGAACATGTCCAGCACCTGCTTGACTTCATCACGTTGCTTCCACGCCTGTGCATGGCCCTTCCGCACGGGCGGCGGGGCCGGTTCCTCAGGCGCTTCCGCACGATACTCTTCTTCAGGGGCGGGCGCTTCCGCCACTTGGGCAGGCTTCTCTTTGCCCACCTGGAAGGTCGCCGTCACGGGTCGCTTCAGCACGTTGGTCAGGCTGCGCTCGACCGCCTTGCGGTTGCGCGGCGACTCGAAAAGGCTGAGTCCGCTCGCAAACTCCGGGTCAAAATCGATATGGACCGTGTCGCCTTCCACAGTGGCCGGACACGCATCCTTCAGCGCCCCCTGGACGGCAATGGCAATCCGTCCGGCATGCGCCACAATCTTCGACCACTGTGCTTTCAGCGTGGCCATCTCATCCGCCGCCGGTTCCGCGGGACGCGCCTTCGGGGTTGAAGGCCGTGCCTTCGACTCGGCAAGCTTGGGTGGCTTGGGTGGCGCCGCCGTGGCTACGGCAGCCGGCGGGGCGGCGCGGCGCGCCACTGGGGCGGCAGGTTCCTGAGCGGATGGTGCCGCTGACAGCGTTACAACACCGCCCTCGGCCTTGAGGGCGTTGATCTGGGCGATAATCTCCTCCACTGTAGCCACCTTGGCCGCGCGGGCACACCGCACCAAGGCTGTCTCCAGAAGAATCCGCTTGGACAGGGAGAAGCGCATCCGCTCGTCCGCTCCCGCGAGAATATCACAGATGCGCAAGAGTCGCTCCGCGTCCACGTCTCCGGCCTGGCCGTCCGTGTAGACAGCCACCAGCCGGTTGCGGAAACCATCCATCAGCTCGAGGACCAGGCGCTGGAGATCCTTGCCGGCCTGCTCCAACTCGTCAATCTGGCCGATGACGGATGCCATCTCTCCCGCAAGTATGCCCTCGCTCAGGTCGTCAAGCGTACGGCGCGACACCAGCCCGAACACCTGTAGAACGTCCGCCTCCGAGATCTTCTTGCCCTTGAAAGCAATCAACTGATCCAGGGCCGACTCGGCATCGCGCAGGCCGCCCTCGGAGCCGCGGGCAATGGCCAGCAGGGCGTCATCGTCGATCTTGACCTTCTCGTCCTTGGCAATCAGCGTGAGCCGCTCGATGATCTCCGACTCCGGGATTCGACGTAGATCAAACCGCTGACAGCGGGAGATAATCGTGGCGGGAATTTTATGAGGCTCGGTGGTGGCAAAGAAGAACTTCACATGCTCGGGCGGCTCTTCAAGCGTCTTGAGCAGGGCGTTGAAGGCCGAATTGCTGAGCATGTGCACTTCGTCGATAATGATCAACTTGAAGCGCCCGTGCGTCGGCGAATACCGGACCGTCTCGCGCAGGTCGCGAACCTCGTCCACCCGGTTGTTCGAGGCACCGTCGATTTCCAAAACATCCAGGCTCGTACTCGCCATGATCTCGCGACAGTTGTCACACGTGTCGCATGGCGTTGCCGTGAGGCCCGTTTCGCAATTGAGAGCCTTCGCAAAGATGCGCGCAATGGAGGTTTTACCTATCCCCCGTGGACCGACGAACAGGTAGGCCGACGCAATCCGGTTCGAAGCCAGCGCGTTCTCCAGCGTCTGCACCACGTGGTCCTGCCCCACAACGTCGGCGAACTGTTGCGGGCGCCACTTCCTGGCAATGACTTCATAGGCCATGGTCTCTGATCCCTTCGTTCGTCGCATGATGGCCCATTCCCCCCGCTTTTACAATCCGGAAGTCGGAAGGCGAAGGACGGAAGTCGGCGGACTCCGATCTCTGACTTCTGACCTCTGGCCTCCGGGGTTTCGGGGTTTCGGGCTTGTGAATGCGAAATAAGGTCGCCTATACTGGCTCTGCGTTATATAGAGTGTACATGCGAGGATACCAGGCCATGGCGACGGACAGACTTTCGATCACCAAGAGTACGCTCAGCCACAAACTGATGGTCCTCTACGCCCTGATGTTCATATTGCCGGGCGGATTCTTGCTCTACGTGATTCTGGATCTGCGCAACGCAGTGCTGAACCCCGACGCCACTTTGTCACTCACCGGCATAAGCCTGCACATCGGTGTGCCGGCCGCGATCCTGATGTCGTGTGCCGCCTTCGCCCTGATGTATCGCTCAACGCGCAAGATCCATTCAATCACGGAGGAAGCCGGCAGCTTCTACAAGGAGATTCATCACGGCACGAGCGCCATGCCGAGGGAGGGCGACGAAGAGGGCGACGAGGTGCAGCGCATCTCCCACTATGTTACCGACATGATTGGAGAACTGCGCCGCAAAATCAACGACGTGGACCAGTATGCCCAGGATCTGGACCAGGCTAACCGTAAGCTGATGGAAGTGGCTGTCGTGGACGGCATGACCCAGCTCTACAACCACAAGCACATCCGCCACCTGCTGGTCACGGAGCTGCGGCGTGCTGAACGCTTCTCGCATCCGTTGGCGATCATGATGATCGACATCGACGACTTTAAGAAGTTCAACGACAGCCACGGCCACTTGGTCGGCGACCGCGCCCTTCGCGATGTCAGCCGCACGATCCGCAACAACGTCCGCACGGTTGATGTGCCAGCCCGCTACGGCGGCGAAGAGTTCCTCGTGATCCTCCCCGAAGCCACCATCGACGGCGGCGTGCTGGTAGCCGAGCGTGTCCGGCAGGCCATAGAGGAGCATGCCTTCGACACTGGCCGCGGCATCCGCAAAGCCCGTATCACGGCGAGCATCGGCGTGGCGGCCTACGAAGGCGCGCCCGTGACCGACAGCGATCTTATCTCACAAGCCGACACCCGCCTCTACGACGCCAAACGCGACGGGAAGAATAAGGTGATCAGCAGTTAGAGGGGGACTGTCGAATGAGCGGCCACGACAGAGCGTGGCCCTCCATTTCAGACCGATACGTTCTGGTGAACGGTGTTACCAGGCAAACCGTTTACGAATGCGCCGATACACGGTGATGGTCAGAGTCGGCAGCACCATCCCATAAAGTATCAGCACCCGTGTTCCGTTTGGAGGAATTCCACCCGGCACGGCCCGCCACAGATTCCAGAAGGTCAGCAGACAGCAGAACCAGACGGCAGTCAGGTTGGCCAGCGCCTCACCGGAGTGCATCAGCTTCAGACCACTCATGCGACGCGAATGGAACGGGTAGAACAGGGCACTACCCATATAGCCTAGCTGATCAAACAGTGCGTGCATGGCGGAGGCCCCGAAAATGACGGCCGTGGCCCAGATATCCCATATCACACCGCCGATCAGACCAAACAGCACACCGATCACCAAGCTATGGCTCCAGGCGCGATGCCAGGGAATGAACCCGGGGCTCACCCGTCCATCATCCGTCGGATCCATACTGAAGACCGGCCCATCAAAGATATCCACCTGCGTGGACGACAGGTACTCGATCCGCACCTCGCAGTCGACCGGCGCGACAGCCTCCGCATTGGGCGGCGGCTCACTGCCCGGTATCAGGTTCTGCCCGGTATCCACCACGGGCCCGTAGCGCACGGCAACCGTTCGGGCGGCCACGTCAAACGCCACCTCGTACTGTTGCCACTGGTCGAGACCGACAGGAACGGTATTGAGCTTCACCCGGACGCTCTCGCCCGACGCGTGGGCGCGATTGATGGCCTCAGCCACACGGTCGGCGATGTATTGTGCATCCGGTGCGATCGGATCCGGCGTCACCTCAATGTCATGTGAGTAGAAGTAGCGTGAGAACTTGAAATCAATCGTGTCGGGCAGCAACCCAAAGACACCGCCGAGGATGAAGTACGTCGGGTTGCCCTCCGATGCGGCACGCACCGCTTCAGGCACGCAGGACGCGGCGGCGACCCCGGCAACGAAATGTGCTATACCTTTCATAACAGTCCCAACCATCCGGCAACCGTGCTGCCCACACCCGACATGTTGCAGGCCATCGGCAGCATAATCACGCCCAGGCAATTCATGCGGCGCGACCCGTACAGAACCGGCATCAAGCCGATGCCCGTGGCTACCACCATCACGGCCAGCCCGGTTAGCCCGGTGATGGCCACCACCAACCCGACAATCAGAAGCAAGGCCGCCATGGAAATACGCCGGTATCCCACGCGCCCGATCAACCACAGCATCCCGCGTGTCAACGGACCGACCATCAACAGAGACAGAACACCTGCGATTGCCATGGCCCCGAGCATCAGATAGTACTCATAGTCAGTCTGAGGCGTCATGATGCTACGCATCAACGCCGCGCCACCGCCCCGCCTGATGCTCACGCCGGGGACGAAGAACAGCATCAGGCCGCCAACGTAGTAGACGAACTTCGATGCGCCCTGCGACACGAGGAATACGCGGTCATTTCTGAGCGCTGTGGCATGGCCGGCCAAGAGGCCCCCTACCCCACCGGTGACCACGGGGAAGTACGCCGCAAACCCGCCGCCAAGCGTACCCGCGAAACCGCCACGCAATACGTCATCCATCTTCAAGTGGGTCTCGATCTGCATGCTCTGCGACGGCACATGAACGTTCGTGCAGATATTGAGCAGCAGCCATGGCACGGCGAAGAGTCCGACGAAAGCCGGCATCAGGTTCTGGAACGCGACATCCGGGGCAATAGGCGTGCGAAAGATGAGGACGAAACCCAGCAGACCGGAGAGGCCAAACGTGACCAGCCCGGCACCCGTTGTTTTCCAGCTATCCAGGAACTTCGTCCACCCGGAACGCCCCAGACGTCCGCCCTTCGGCCATTCAGACATCAGCATGAACGCGATCACGGTCCAGAGAATCCAGTGCGTATGGCCGCGGAACACTTTCTGGGTCACAGGCAGCAGGCGCGGCGCAATGGGCGCCACGATAAACAGGAGCGCCATGAGCCCCACCATCCCGCCAATCGTGGTCATGATCACGGCCTCGTATCCGCGCCCCTGCATCAGGAACTTCTGACCGGGAAGCACCGTAAACATCGCACTCTCATCCGGCGCAGCCAACAGCACGGAGGGCAGCGTGTTGAGCATCGAGTAGCCCACCATCAGGCCGGCCGCGAAGGGAATCACGATCTCGGGTTGAAGCTCGATGCCCTGGCCGGTCAATGCATGGCCAAGCATGACCAGCAGCCCCATAACGTTATAGATATGCAGACTGGGAACACAGGCCAGCAGCGAGGCCAACAGCGTTCCGCACAGTGTCGACAAGACTACCAGGAGCGCGATCACTTCTTCGCCTCTCCTATGAGCAATTGGCGGGCCGCCTGCAATCGCATCTCCGGGCTCTTTCCCGGTGCTACGTTCAGACCGCCGGCCACATCCACGCGCATACCGCGCTTCGGCAGGCGGCCGGTTTCAGAAAGTTTGAACGCCACGTCGCCCTGGGCCTTCACGCGGATTGAGCCCGTATCATCCTTCACCACAAAGGAGACGTAGCTGACCACGCCGTCGTCATCCCCCACGTAGCAGTCGCGCGCCACCGCGCCAACAATGCGAACGTAGGCGTAGTTCATGAGCGGCGTGATCTCGCCGATCTTCTGCACCGGTAGCTCGCGGTGCGTCACGGCCAGGTAGAGAAACAGGAGCCCGGCCACGGCCAACACCACCGAACCGATACGCAGTATGCGCAGCATCAACGGCTTGGGCGCGTCGGAATGGCAATAGGGACATCGGTCCGCCGGACCGATGTAACGATTACAGCTCGGGCAAACGGCGGCCGTGGGTTCGGCGGCCGGGGCGGTATCATCCGTCATAGTATTCACTCCCTGTTGCGTTCCTAGACCATACAAGGGAATAACCAGACAGCAAGACCTAAAAAATGGAAATGGAGGCGGGCTGCCCCAGCCCGCAAAGCGGCCTGGAGACGAGCGGCGTGAGGGCACGCCGCCTCCTCCAGGTCAGAGCTGACCCACGATCTCTTCCAGAACGTCTTCGGTGGTGAGCAGCCCCACCACCTCTTTGGCACTGTTGCGGACCAGGCACATGGGCTGACGAGCGTGACGCATGAGAGGCAGAATGTCGTCGGCAGGCATAGCTTCATCGACGTACAGGGGCGGGCACGCGAAATCGGCCACGCGGCGAGCCATAGCCACCTTGCGACCGGAGAGGATGTTGAAAACATTGACGACGCCCGTGTAGAGGTCTTTCTCAACATCGTGCACCGGCATACGCGTGAAACCGGACGTCCGCGCGACCGCCCGGAACTCCTCGACGGAAGTCTCAGACGTCACCGTCGTCATGCCTGCCACCGGCACCATGATCTGACCCGCCGTCTTGTGCGAAAGCTCCATGACGCGGTGGATCATGAATCGCTCGCGGGGCGACAACACTCCGTCCCGTTCCCCCTCCTGGGCCAGCACTTTAAGATCCTCGCGTGTCACGAACGGCACCGGCGACGACAACGCCTCCTCGCCCCCACGCACCAGCAGACGGCTCAGCCAAATGACAGCA
>JAOZSS010000260.1 GCA_029939545.1 Kiritimatiellia bacterium
CTGTTTTCTATGTTTTTCCTCTCTCAGGCAGGAGCGGAAGACCGGTTACACCCTACACCAAGAAGAACGCGATTCCGATGAGCTGGGTCGAAAAGGGCGCCCGGAAGAAGGCCTGACAAGCTGCCTGCAGCACAACATAACTCACCGGTCGCAGGCACCGGACTGCCCGCGACACAAAATACGCTTGAAAAGCTGCCGTCGGAGCCTCGCTTAGTCGCCTCTCGCAACCTTGAACCTTGAACCTTGAACCTCAACCGTGGCTATCACACAATACCCAGATCGAATGGTTCGACTCATTTACTCAAAGAATCAAGATTTAAGGAGCTATTGCGTTTTTGAGAAGTCGGGCTTGCGGCCCTTGTACCATGCCAGCACGACCGGTGTCGCCACGAAGATCGACGAGTAGGTACCCACCACGATGCCAATGCAGAGCGCCATTGCGAAATCGTTGATGGCCCCGCCACCGATCACGAGCAGGACGATCACGGCAATCAGCGTGGTCAGCGACGTCAGGATCGTACGACTCAGCGTCTGGTTAATACTCAGGTTGCAGATATCCATGAAGGTTTTGCCACGGACCAGCTTCAGATCCTCGCGAATCCGGTCAAACACCACGATCGTATCGTTCACCGAGTAACCCACAATCGTCAGCAACGCCGCCACGATCGGCAGGCTCAACTGCCGCCCGAACAGCGTGTACACGCCCACCGTCACAAGCACGTCATGCGCCAAGGCAACAATAGCACCGAGAGCGAAACCGAACTCGAAACGGAGTGAGATGTAGATCACGATCCCCACCAGAGCCAGGAGGATCGACCACACCGCGCGCTGCTTCAGCTCCTTGCCAATCTGTGCGCCGACTTCGTCGATCTGCTGCAGCTCCATTGCGTCGGCGGCGTAGACCTTGGCCAGCGCTTCCTGGGCCACATCCACCACCTGCTTGTCGTCCCCAACGTCGCGCGTTGAGGTCTTCACCTGGAGGAAGGTGTCACCGCCCTGTTCCATCTCTTCCTGGTACTGGATATAGACATCGGCCAGGCCAGCGTCCTCGAGCTCAGCGCGCATCGTTTCGACGTCCTGACGCTCGTCCACCTTGAAGGTCATCGATACACCGCCGGTGAAATCTACGCCAAATACCGAGCTGGGCTGCTTCACGCCCTGCGCCACCATGACACTCCAGGTGGCCACAATCAGAATGATCGATGCCACGGCCGCAAACTTGCGCTTGCTAACAAAGTCGATGCTCGTCTTGCCGATGATCGTCAGCATCTTCAGCGCCTTCACATCAACCTTGTTCGCGATCAGGCCGAAGAAGAGCTTGGTGACAACCAAGGCCGTGAACATGCTGGCCATAATGCCGGCGCAAAGCGTAACCGCAAAGCCGCGGATCGGTCCCGACCCGAAGATAAAGAGGATGATACCAGTCAACAGCGTGGTGACATTGGCGTCCATGATCGTTACAAATGCGCGGTCATATCCAGCCGTCACCGCTGTCCAGAACCGCTTTCCCACGCCTCTTTCCTCGCGGATTCGTTCGAAGATCAGCACGTTCGCGTCCACAGCCATACCGATCGTCAGCAGAATACCGGCAATACCGGGCAGCGTCAGTACGGGCAACTTAATCGGCCCGCCGCCAGCGCCTTCGCTCACAAAAATACCCATGAATCCGGCCGCCACAACCATCCCGAGCGGGAGCAGCAGTATATTCAGAATCAGGGCGATATTGGCGATCACCCCGCACAGCATGTAGTAGACCAGCATGAAGCACAGCACACCGATGCCGCCCACCATGATCGCTCGCATGCCGCTTTCGATGGCGTCCTTACCCAGGCTGGGCTCAACCGAACGCTGTTCCACCACGCGCACAGGCGCGGGCAGGGAGCCGGCATTGAGAATTTGCGACAGCAGCATGGCTTCGCGCTGCGAGAAGCTACCACTGATCTCGGCGCGCCCGCCATAAATGGCCTCGCGGATGGACGGGGCCGAGTAGAGCGTACCATCGAGCACGATGGCGAGTTGGCGGCTATCCTGCGGATTCGGATTGCGCGGACCACCCGGTGCATAGTCAGCCGTCACGTTGGCGAACAGCTTGGAGCCCTTGCCATCGAAGCGAAGCGTTACGACCGCCTGGCCCAGAGGTCCATAGTCGACGCCGGCGCTCTTCAGGAACTCACCCGACATCTCGCGGCGACGCTTGACGAAGAAGGGACGGTAGACCGTCTGGTTCTCCGCTTCCATCTTCTCAAGCAGGAATTCGTATCCCGAATCCGGCACTTCGAAGCCGGCCAGTTCCTCACGATAGGCACGGTCCCGCTTGCGTTTGAAGTTGGGGTCGGGCTTGTAGAAGCTGCCCGACGCCAGGCGTACCATCTGGTAGCCTTCGGGCACCTTGTTCTCTTCCAGCAGGTCGGCCGTCAGCTGCCCATTGTCCTTGTGCACCATGCGAAACTCAAGGAACGCCACGCTCTCGATCGAGTGGAGCGCCTGCTTGCGCGTGCTTTCGTCCACACCAGGAAGCTGGATGATGATGCGGTTGTCTTTGCCCGGATAGATAATCGGCTCGTCGATGCCAAGACCGTCGATACGGTTGCGCATCACTTCGAGCGCACGGCCCTGTGCGCCGAGCAACGTGCGATCCGCTTCCGTCTTCAAGTCTTCATCGGTGATGTTCGGAGCGCGGTACTTGATTTCCTGCTCAACCAGCTCTCGATCGATCTTCACCACGAAGCTCGTGCCGCCCTTCAGGTCCAACCCCAACCGAATCTTCTCTTTCGGTGGCGTGAATACCCAGATCGAGAACGACAACAGTCCCAAAAGGATCAACCATTTCCACAGCGCATTCTTATCCATTGTCTCTGCCTCTTCTTTACCTTCAACTAAACAATCTCTCTGCCAACCGCTTCAGGAGTCAGGAATCAGGATATACGCTCCTGACGTCTGCTCTCCTGTCTCCTGTCTCCTGTCTCCTACTCCACCGCGTCAGGCTTCTCGCCCTTCTCCAAAATCTT
>JAOZSS010000261.1 GCA_029939545.1 Kiritimatiellia bacterium
CAATCTCCCCCCTGCCTCTCTTCCAGAGTCTCGGATTCGCGCGCCAGAAATTCGGACGCGCTTCGCGCGTGATCGTCATCAATGGGGCCGGTCAGAACAAGGTTCTCCCCAATCAATTGCAGGAATTCCTTCAACTCTTCCAGATTCTCTGAGAACGCCACACTTTCCGCCTGTTTGAGAAGGACTCGCTCCGCTGGCATTGGGCGCTGATTCTTCCTGAACCATCTGCTACGATGGCGCGGGTCACACCATCTCAAGGACTTGCCTTGCATGCCGACCTCGACGTGTCTCAGCACGTCTTCGTCCGGCATGCGGCGGGCAAGCCCTCGATCTGTCGCAACCTGCACCCTCTCGCGACGAAGCTTCATGAAGAACCACCGCTTCCCCCCGCGAACCGCCATGAAGCACATCTCTCGGCGACCCGTGCAATGGCCGGGTCTGGCCGCATCTGGCCGGATTGAAGTTTGCGCAGATCAGGGAAGCGAGACGCAAGTGCCTAGTGATACGTGCGTTGCACGCTGTTCATGACCGGCCATCAGTCGCTAGCTCTGAGCCTAGTGTTGGCCGGGTTTGGCCGGGTTCAGCGGTTTGTCCAGACGTACAAAGACCGTGGTAGGGCCATCTCCCTCTCTATGCATGTAACCCGCTTCGACGAGTTCCTTCAGATCCCGACGTCCCTGCCGCTCGCTCACCATGTACTGGTCCTGATAGGCAGGTAGCTTGATACTCTCCCCAGTCCCAAGATCCGAGAGCAGCTTCTTCTGTCGTCGGTTGAACTCGTCTGCTCCAACTTTCTGACCATACTTAAACGTCAAAACCACGCCCGCATCATCCGATTTCCATGATGGAGCAGGTAGTCCCGCCTCTTTGCACCATGCCACGATATTCTGTGTGCCGCGACCGACCCGTTCCATATACTCTCGCAGCCAGAACACTTGCACGATATCCGGGTTGCGTGGCATTGAGGGATGTTCCCGCTTAAGGTCACCAACCTTGATCCCAGGAGGCAACGCGCCCGCATTCCAGATCACCAATCTCTCGGGATAGAGGTCAATGGTCACACTGCCGCCAAAATCGGCATAGTCTCTATGCGCGAAAGCATTCACCAAGCCCTCGCGCACGGCCTCTTCAGGATAAGCGGGCTGATCAACACGCCGCAAGCCACCACGGAACAGACTTGCCACTGGCGTATGCTTTTTCACCATGGCCAGCATCTTCTCAAGCATCTCGAATACAGGGCACTCGAACACCTGACTGTCGACAAAATCGCTTCCTTTGTGTGCCGCATACACGGTCACTCGTGACCGAATCTGCGGGAACTGAATGGCTGGCCGCACGCCAAAAAGCACCTCTGCTGCGTTGGTGATGGCCCCTTGGCGAAACAGGCCAAGATCGGCAAGTACGGCCTGCGGTCGTCGTGCGTCGGTGAACAGGAAGTTGCGCTTTTCCTCTCCAGTCTTGGCAGTGTCTAGAATTAGCTCCCGTTGAAGTCGGTCTATGCCCGCACCAGGGAGTTGCTGGCGTTCCCATCGCTCCGTCTCCGTGTAACCCGCTTCAACGAGCGTCTGGATGCTGGCGGGTGTTCCTTCAAGTGTACGTGCTCCATCGCGCATGTAAATCTTGCCCGCGACGGCATACGGCCCGTCGCGTCCTGCTGGGACATCGAGGATGAGAAACGTGTCACTCGTGATTTCTTCAAGACTAACCGTCCAGAAAGCCGCCGGAGTAATAAGCTTCCGCATCTCCGTTTCTATCTCTGCCTTGCGCGTCGCTGCCTGCTTCTTGCTCGACCCCGCCTCCGCAATGATGGTGCCACCGCCAGAATTAAGGAAGGCGCACACAGTCTCGGCCAGGGCCGCCACTGGTGTACCCACTGCCCTATGCTCCAAGTGGGCCGACTCAATCCGGTTCAGCAGTTGCTTGATGTTGGAATCAGTGTTCACTTGCTACCGTCCTTCTCCCGTGCCATATGTCGAAGTGCTGATAATGGCCCTTTCTCCACATCCTCAACCGCACGTGAATAACGCAGGAACTGCGACACAACAAACACTCGTCCATCGGCGGCCGTGGCAAACGGCTGTGCCCAATTCCCGCGGCGTTCGCTCAATTGCTTCTTAGCCTGAATTACTTCGGCGTACATCTCCAGAACTCGGTAGTCGCCAATCACAGGATGCCGACCGCTCTTGCGCAGTTTCTTCATACGCTCGTTGATCTCAGGAATGCTACTCGGAATCCTGTGGCCAAGATTTCGGATCAGATCATAGGCGAGTTCGACATCCCGGTGTGCAAGAAACCACCGAGGAATGTCTCGCTTGAGAACTGCCCGGACCTCCTGATGCGTAATTGATGGCTTGGCCCCATCCTTCCCGCTGCCATAGCTCGTTGTGATGATACCAAGAAACAGATCACACCGCTTAACAGCATCAAGGCAATTCTCAAAATTCGATTTCTTCGAGTCCACAGGAACCGTACCCTTGTAAGACATCCACACCGTGAATTCTGCGCTCAGGATCGCGAAGATCTGTTCCAAGAGATCCTCGATGCCGTCCACCGTAGAAGAGACCATGATGATAGGCTTTCGACCTTCTTCTGGAGATTCATCAGATGGCGACGGGCTCTTGTCTCTTTTCTTGTCAGGCTTCACTGTCAATTGCGTCTCCCGGCTTTTCGTTCCCGGATTCCCTTCGCTTTCAGCCCCTCCAGAATCAGGTGCCGGAGTATCCACGACACCGATCGGTCCTCTTTCTCGGCGAGAGATTTGATCTGTTCTTCGAGATCTGCCTCCACTCTCACGCCCAAGATGGTCTCTTTCTTCTGCTTCATGAGGTAGACAATGTTAACTTTGGTGCTTAATGTCAACAATTAGAACGTGTACCTTGTTCACGACGTCAACACCTACAAGGAGCACGACAGATGAAGTACTTTCTCTATGCACGAAAATCGACAGACGATAACGGGCATCAGCTCTTGTCCATCGACGCGCAGCTTGCCGAGCTCAGGAAGTATA
>JAOZSS010000262.1 GCA_029939545.1 Kiritimatiellia bacterium
AACGCCATCATCAAAGACCTTTGCCAACATCTCCGGCGGAATGCCCGGACCGTTATCTTCAATTTCGATACGAACCATGTGATCGGTTGTCTCCCTCGCAACATGGTGACCGTCCGCATGTTCGATCTGCCGTCGATGGATCTGGCCGAGATCGCCGGTATGGTGGACCTCCAATTTGGGAAGCAGGTTCCCTATTCACGCGATGAGGTGGTGGCGGACTACCGGGTCCTGAAACCGCGAGACGGCTACACACGCGTGCAGCTGGTGGTGATTCAGCGTGGTCCACTGCGTGAGTGCTTCAATCTGATGGACGCAGTCGGCATCACTATTGAGACGATGACAGTGGGGTCGGATGGCTTGGCCCAGTGGGTAGCCGGACGACCGACAGCGACGGAAGGCCGGGCCGAGGCGGTGCTTGATATTGACACCGCCCATGCGGATCTCATTGTCGCCCAGGATGGCGAGCTACAGTACACGCGTAGCATTCTGGTGGGTGCCGAGCAGCTAGAGGAAGACGAGGCACGCTGGAGCGAGAAGCTTGTGTCCGAGGCAAAACAGGCCTTGGAAATCTGCCGGGGCGAGAGTCCCGAGCTCGATGTAACCCGCCTCATACTTACCGGTTGCGCCAAGATACCTGCCTCGCTGACCGGGGCGCTGGGTGATGGGCTTCAGATTCCCGTGGAGTGCGTGGGCCTGGGACAGGCGCTGCAGGATGGTCCGGGCGGTGTGGATCTTGATGACGCCGTGGGCAAGGATGTCTCGCTAACGGCTGTGGCCGGCGCGGCACGTGGTCCCGACTCCATTGCACTCAAGCTCTTCCCGGCAGCCACCTTGCGGGTTCGTGCGATGGTTCTGCGGGCGAAAGGATTGACTTTGCTAGGAGTTTTGCTGGTTGCGGCACTGTTCAGCGGCTCGTTCTACGGGATATCCAAGTATGTCGTGCGGAAGGCACAGGCCGATGCCGTGCGCTCAGAGGTGGAGCGCTTGCAGCCGACCGTGCAGCGGGTTGGCGAGATGCAGGCCGTGATCAACGCCGTGAGTGCGCGCGAAGATGCACGCTTCTCGGCGGTTGCTCTTTTGGGTGCAATCCATGCAACGGTGCCTGATGATGTGTATTTCGACGCTGTCGATATTGATATGGGGCAGGGACTGGTCACGCTACGCGGTTCGGGTCCCACGCGTCGCGAGGTCCGTGAGTTGGTGAACAACCTTGAGAAATCGCCGCTGCTGGTTGACGTGAAGGAGAGTGGCGGGACCACGCGTGCCCGGGACGGAGGGTTCCGTTTCCAGATCATCGGCAACTTCGAAACAGGTACAGGCAAGTAGCTATGGAAATTTTGAAACTCGACAAGTTGGGCCCTCGGGAGCGGTGGGGGTTGGGGCTGGCGCTTGTGTTCGTCCTGGTCCTGTTGGTGGATCGTCTGGTCGTCGGCATGGTGGCCGATCGCGTGAGGGCCGTTGAGGAGCAGGCGGCAACGGACGCCAAGGAGTTGGACTACAGTCATGGCGTCTTGCGATCGAAGGGCCCCATCGAGGCGGAGTATGCCAGGATTGAAGCATTGCTGGCGTCAGACTTGTCGGACTCGGAGGTGATTGACGTTATCAAGGGCGAAATCGATGACATGGCGCGCAGCGCCGGGGTGGAACTGATCTCAATGGAGCATCGGACACCCGCAGCATCGGCAGGCTTCACCGAGTACGTGATCGAGATCAGGAAGCTAGATGCTCCGATGGAGAGCCTTCTGAGTTTCTTGCACCAGGTGTGGCAGACGCCCGGAATGATGCGGGTCCGCAAAGTGACGATCGGTCCCGGCGCTGATGACGAGCGGGTCGAAGGGACCGTAGTGATTTCCAAGATCATGATCCCCACGGTTGGGTCGCCTGAGGTCGAACCCCCGGAAGAATAGGACCCATGCGTCCTATAAGTCTTATTCTCATCGCCAGACAAGAAGCGTGACCATGCACAAGCCAGGCAACAACCCCGATTCCCCCGATGTGGCTCTGATCACGCACGACGGCGGCGAGCTGCCGACCAACATGGATCCCGTGGTGGCGATGGATGTCGTGCGCCGCTACGTGGAATCGGAGCGGCTGCGCAGCCGCAGGGTCGTCGTGTGGACAAGCACGATATTCCTTTCTGTCGTTCTCATTGTCCTCACCCTCTTCATCTCCATCGGTATCTTCGTGGTCCGCAACTCGCGTGAGACGACCGAGGTCGTCTCGACCGTTCGCCAGGAGGCACGCAGGGCCGCATTGCAGGTTGATGGGATGGTGGACCGCGTGACAGGCCTCGAGGGCCGCAGTGATGAGATTCTCGGAACTGTTGCGCAGTCCGAGACCTCACGCGTCATCGAGAATCGTATGTTCAAGACAAACCTTGAACGATTCGGCAAGTGGGTCTCGGCCAACGGTGACCGGCGCGCCAAGTCACTCGATACCTTGGAGTCACGGCTCGCGAGACTGGAGTCGCTGCTGGACATCCGTCAGAAGCAGATGGATGAACTCAACCAGAAGTACACGGCTGCACTTGCCGACTCTGACGTCGCAGAGGCTGTGTCCGCAGAAGAAGAGGATGGCAGATCCCCGGAGCGAACCGCCGAGCAAGCGGACGCCGATCTTGGTGACGAGCATGGCCGTCCGTTCCCGGCATCCATCGCGAAGCGGCCGGATCGTCTGCGCGAGATCGTGGACCCCGAGGCCGCTCAGCGCGAGCTGGATGGCGCTCCGCAGGAGGCCGGGATGGACGACATCCATGTGGTTCGCTTTCCGAGTGGCGACCGATACGAGGGACAGCTGAGCGGGGGATTGCTTGATGGCTGGGGGGTCTACTACTTCCGCAATGGCGACCGGTACGAAGGGAGCTTCAGGGAAGACATGAAGCAGGGCTATGGCGTGCTTTATTTCCAGAACGGCGATATCTACAAGGGCGAGTTCCTGGATGACAAGCGTCATGGTAAAGGTACTTACGTGTTTGCCAATGGGTCGCGGTATGTCGGAGAATTTCGT
>JAOZSS010000263.1 GCA_029939545.1 Kiritimatiellia bacterium
GCACTGGGCTGCCATGTGGCCACTTTGAGTTCAACCCTATTTCTTACCTCTGTGAGCATATCCGCCGACACCTTCCATTTCAGCACCGCCTGCGCGCCGGGAGAAACGTCTTGGGCAGGGAATGTGCGACCGTTGATCACAAGCGTTACCGCCAGCGGCCCAACCGGCACCGGTGGCCCCACGACCTCCAACACGGCTTCTACATCACGTGACGCATCAAAGAGAGGCAAATCTAGCGTAACAAGCCCCGATGTCCAACAAAACATCTTCTGCCCGGGCCCTCTGTGCTGTGCATAGAGCCCTCTGGTGAAATAGGTAAACCAGACCCCCCCGTCGGCACACACATCAGGCGGCACCGTGAGATCCGATAGCTCAACCGTATCCCAGCGGACGACATAGGCGCCCTCTCCATCGACCTTGCCGGGCAGCCATATGCCGATATCGCCATGCGCGCGCGCTGGACATGGTAGCGCCACCAGAACCATCCCGGGCTGTGCCGGGAGATCGACGAAGCCGACCTGTGATCCCCATTCACAGAACGCCCGACTCGATGTCCGCGAGGGCGTGGGGTTGACAAAAGCAAGAACTACCACGGCCCCACTGCCAGATTGCGGTCGGCAAAACCCCGTGGGTTTCTCTCCAAGAAGACGCAGATGCTTCGAGTCAGTACGACCGGCCAAACCGTCTTCCAGTACAGGGCCCATCACCGATACCAGCGGCGGGACGGATGACGGTGGCGATGCGTTGCGTGAGGGACGAAGCATATACTCTATCGACGTGAGCTCCGCCAGCGCAACGGTCCCGGTATTCATGGTGATATTGAGAAAGGATGGGAGAGTGCTATCTTGTGCTGCAATGTCTAACTCATGCATGAGGATGTCATCGCTGTCATCAGGCCAGGTTATTGCACCCGTCGGATCCACGCGCTGCTTCCCGAAGGTGTAGCGGAGCGCTTCCGTTTTCCACACCGACGGACGCTCCCGCAACCGGATGCGGTAAACGAGCCGTAACACATAGGGGTGAATGGGGGGGGCGATGTTCAGACAGTTATTGCCCTCGGGTTGCAGGCGGAAATGCGGACGACTCATGTGTGGTTCCCGTCCATCCCCACCCCAGTCGCGAAACCACTTTTCGTACCCGGACCAAGTGACCCGAAACCCTTCGGCCATCCGGATATTGCTGGGGGCCTGACCGTATTCCCCCAAGTCTATCACCACGGGCTCAACGCCCATCGGATCGGTTCGCACAATCGACGGCAGCGGCATCGGGCTGGTCAATTCGATTGCATCGTTCGTTGCCGCTGTGGGAACGGGAATCAGATTCATTCCCCCTTCAAGTTCAACCGCAATCCGATGACTTGCCACAGAAACAGTAGCCTGCTGGTGATTCGTTCCACTCAACGACCGCAGATGAGCCAGCACTAGTGCTGGCTCTGATGCACCGAGGGGAATGGCTATCCTGCGAGGGCCCAGCGTGGCCGATTCGATTTCATACGCAATGAGACCGGTCTTGTGGGCCTCAATACCCAGAGATAACTCTGGACGGAAGACGATATTGAAGGAATGCATCAAGTCGTCCTTTACCCATGAAGCGGCCTCGCGCCCGGCTGAGGTGCGACGCAAAACAAGCAGAGCCTTCCCTCCTCCACCCAACAGCGATACGATATGCCCACGTTTGTCGTGCGCCATTCGCTCTCGTATAAGATAGCGCTTGGACGGACGCCCACGTTTGCAATGCTCCTGATCCCAGAGGTGACCGCTAACCCACTTCTGCACAACCAATGTCTCCGGAGATACAACGGCCCACAGGGCCGCCAGCGCCGTCCATGATGTGACCACAGCCTGATACGTTTGCGTCGTATCCTGAATCCATGCAGCAGAAGTTCTTGCCGCCTCACGCTGCGCAGAAAACTGCCGGACCTCAGCCGGGGAGGGCAGAACCAGCACTGCCGCAAACAGAAACACGGCGGCCCCGCCCACGGTGCTCGCCACCCGCGGCCTAACCTTCCGCATCAGCCGCAAACTCCGAACGCTGAGGGCGGCGACTGCGCATGCCAACACGGCTCCCACAAGGAGAATAGCGGGAATATTATAGCGCAAAACCACTTTATCGTAGCAGCCGTATAGAAACACCAACGGCGCAGCGAGGACCAGTCCCAGCAGGGCGCGGCGACAGAGCAGCGCGCCTGTAATCAACAGAAACCCAACACCCCAACTATTATGTATGAACTGACTGTCTACGATCTGCCGAACGACACCCGGCAATCTCTTGTTGGCGTTACACCAATGCACCCCCTTGTATGATCCGGAACGAAGTAGACGCGGGGCGGGCTCTTCATGATCCGCCGTCGCTTGTACGGACTGCTGTACAAGAGATGCGTTGGCCCAGCCGGGAACGGCCAAGTGCCCGGTTTCCAGAACACCCTGTACCGCAACACAACCCGGGCCAACCAGCACCATGGCACCCCACAGCAATACGCCAACGGCCAGCCCGACGCGTTTGCGTCCACCCATCCACCTGGTCTGCCGCCATGTGTGCCAAGCCAGATAAAGACCGGCTGGAATCACCAGCAATACGTGTGTCAGGCGCATCCAGGCGGCCAGCCCCAGCAACAGCCCACTTAGCGCCAGCCGCCATGTCTTTGCGCGACCGACGCGGGCCACCGCGACCATCAGCACATAAAGTCCCCAGAGACTAAAACACAGTGCCGAGGTATCACGGAACGGAAGGGCCAAGCTCAACACCACATCAAACACTGGAGCCACAACCAGCAGCAGCAATACCAGACCGGCTGCAAGTTCGGCACAACCGGTGTCTCGCATTATCTCCCGAAACAACAGACACAGCGCCGCGATCGCGGCGGTCAGAAAGAAGGCATTAACATAGAATACCGCCTCCCAACCCAGATGCGAGGCCAGCCAGAGAATGCAGACGAAACCTGCTTCCGTTGCGCACTGGACGTGCTGCCCCGTCCCTCCAGTCGAACAGGCGTGTAAGGCCTC
>JAOZSS010000264.1 GCA_029939545.1 Kiritimatiellia bacterium
CTAAGGGGATTTGGATCGAGATAAAGATACCGGTGGGCTACACTTCCGGGCATGTTTATTGATACGCACATGCATGTGGCGCCGGGCGATGATGTGGCCGGACTCACCGCCCGTGCCGTTGCCGCGGGTGTCAACCGCATGGTCGCCGTGGGCGGTTCCGATTCGATGAATCGCGCGGCACTGGACGTCGCTGCCAGTCAGCCGGACCTCTTCTCCGCCACCGTTGCATTCGATCGGCACGTAGCCGAAACCGGCGGGGCAGGGGATGTGCAGGCGCTCGTTGAGCGCGTGCGCACCATGCTGAACTCGCCCGGCGTTGTGGCCGTAGGCGAGACGGGCCTGGACTATCACTACTCGCCCGAGACGGCAACGGAACAGAAGGCGCTCTTCGGTGCCCAGCTCGATCTGGCGCAGGAGGCAGGTCTTCCGGTCGTCGTGCACAGTCGCGAAGCCGAGGCGGTTACGCTGTCGATGCTGCGTGCGCACCGCAGGGCTTGGTCGCACGAGTACGACCGCCTCGGCATTCTGCACTGCTTTACAGGGAACGCAGACATGGCGAAGGAGTTGGTGTCGATCGGCCTATTCGTCAGCTTCAGCGGCATCGTGACATTCCGTAATGCCGATTCACTGCGCGAAGCCGCGTCCGTGGTGCCTGACGAGTGGCTGCTGATCGAGACCGATACTCCGTACCTGGCCCCGGTCCCGCACCGCGGCAAGCCCAACGAGCCGGCCTATCTTCCCGACGTGGCCAAGTGCCTCGCCGACGTGCGGGGTGTCTCTCTCGTACACATTGCCGAGGTAACCACCTCGAACGCAGAGCGGCTCCTTGGAATCCAGTGCAAGTGACGCATCACGTAACGGAAGCAGGGAAGGCCCCCTGATCTAAGCGAGCGTGTTGTATGCCGCCACGAGGATGCTCATGAGAAAAGCGTGGACGAGGCCGGTCACGAAGAAGAAGACGATTGGGGAGAGGTCGAACATGCCCACGCGAAGCGGGTAACGGCGCAGGGGGCCGAGGAGCAGGTTCATCCAGTCGCGGCAGAGGAGGGCGAGGCCCTGCGATTGGGTGAACATGGAAACCCATGAGCCGATGATCAACATCAGCATCAGCGATTGAAGCGCGGGCAAGAGCTGCACCCATGAAGCCAGGGAGAGTATCAGCAGCTTGAAAAACGATGGAACGGCCTGTGGGCCGCTCCAGGAGAGAGAGCCCGGCAGACCGCCCCCCCCTCTCGTGGGGAGTCCAAAGCGATCCAATAGCAGGATCAACACCGCCGCATACACAAGAAGAAACACCGGGCGCAGCCCGATGCGCACATCCGAGAACGGGCGAGAGAGGTAGTGCAACATGGACACCGGGTGTTCCTGCGATTGATGGGCGCCCACCCACGTGAATAGCAGCGAAATGCCCCACAGTTGGAACAGGAAGCAACCGAACGATATGACGCTGAATGCCAGAACGTGGAGGAGGGCCCCATCAATGGGCTGACGGTCGAACCCCATCGTCAGCATCCATATCGCCTGCCGGGGTGCCACGAGTGCTCGGAACGTGACGATAATCGCTATGGCAATGATGGCCACCGCGCGCGGTCGCAGTCCGAGGAAGACCGGTTCCACAAACCGCAGCACCGTGCGGGAGAGGCGCAGAATGGGTGCCAGGTAAGGGTTGAAGTGGACGTTGCGGTCGTCATCATTCGTCCAGATGCGGAACCAGAAGGTGACGAGGACCAGATTGAACAGGGCATCCCAGGTACGGAAGTTCATTTCGCCGTGTTCGTCGTATACGTGTCGGCCTTGGAGAGAGCCTGCCCCTCGGGGCCAAGCGCGGCACGGGAGCTTCCTGCGGCCTTGAGCACTTGGTCCGTGGTCTTGAAATGGCATTTGGCCGTCTCCAGCAGAATGGCGGGGCCTTTCTTCTTTACCAGCTCAACGGCCCACTCGCGGACACCGGCCGAGGCACCCTTGGGCATAGAGACTCCGTGGAATTCCTCCTGCTTCTTAAGGGCGCGCAGGAATATCTCGCGTGCAATGATGGAGGCCGCAGCTACGGCCAAGTCAGATTCCGCCTTGTGTCGCTGTATGAGCTCAATACTCTGACCCTTCTTCATGAGAGCCCGCTCGACCTGTTGTTTGCTGCCAAACTGATCCGAGATGGCCCGCGGACAGTCGGGGATGACCTCCAGCAGGTTCTCGATGGCGCGCGCATGGCCCCAGGCGAGGAGCGTGTTGATGCTGCGCATCTTGGCGTAGAGACGGTTGTAGGCGGCTGGACCGATCTTGACCACGCTGTGCCGGTTCCCCAGGAGTTTGCGTAGCTCGCTCCCGATTCGCAGGGCCTTCTTGTCGCTCGTGATCTGCTTGCTGTCCTTGACGTCTATCTCCCGCATCGCCTCTGCCAGTTTGGGGTCGATATAGGCGGAGGCAATCACGATCGGGCCGAAGAAATCGCCCTTGCCGCTCTCGTCAACACCCATATGGGGAGCCGTGGCTTCCGGACTCAGGACCTCTTCGTAGCCCAGGGAGGCGGCCATCAGCACGAGGGGTTCGAGCGTGAACGTCACAAACTCCTCGGCGCCCTTGCCCTGGACCAGGCAGGTGCCGCTATTGTAGAGCGAAACCTTGCACTTTGGGATCTCAACCGCGATACGCGTGTGCTCGACGCGGATGGGCCGGTAGTTCCCTGTGTGCAGGATCTCCGCAAGGATATCCTGCTGTTCGGACGTCAGCTTAAACGAAAATGAGTTCTTGGTTGCCATGGCCGGGGATAATGCCATAGTTGCTATCTCTGGGGCGACATGATTCTTGGCCAGGCTCCGACATCGCACCGGTTGGGGTGTGCGACGAAGGTGGATCAGTGAGAAGAAGGCACGCGCGGGACTGACCCTCAAGGCCCCGGCTCTAGACAGAATGCATAGTGCATCTGGATGTTCTCAAGGGGGTGTAACCGGTCTTCCGCTCTCACTCATGCGACTAAGCGCCCCCCATTTTC
>JAOZSS010000265.1 GCA_029939545.1 Kiritimatiellia bacterium
ACTCGGGGGAGACAACAATCTTACCCTTCTCATCGGTCACCGGAACACCGAAGACTTGGAGCACCTTGCTCTTTACATCGTTGGCCTTGTTGCGGGCCTGGCGTGGGCCGAGACCGGTCGAGACGATGGCCAGCAGCACGCTACAGACGAGGCAGATGACGGTGGCAAAGCCGATTACTTTGGCTTGTTCACGCACGTTTGCGCCTCTTTCGGATGTGGTGATCGACCACAAAGCTGTCAATCAGCGGTGCCATCAGGTTCATGAAGAGAATCGAGAGCATAACGCCTTCCGGGAAGCCTGCGTTGACCACACGCACAATGATGATCAGCATCCCGATCAGGAATCCGTAGATCCATTTACCCGCGTTCGTGGCGGCGGCAGAAACGGGGTCGGTGGCCATGAAGACCGCTCCAAAGGCGAACCCTCCGGCCACGAGGTGGTAGTACGGAGGAATCT
Organism: Kiritimatiellia bacterium; assembly: GCA_029939545.1. GTDB lineage: Bacteria > Verrucomicrobiota > Kiritimatiellia > UBA8416 > JABMPJ01 > JABMPJ01. The sequence continues at coordinate 458 of JAOZSS010000265.1, forward strand.
GCGCCATCGGCGAGCTGCCAAAGAGGTGAGCTAGGGTTGCGGTCGAGAGCAGCCCGATCACGCAGGCCAGCATGATGCGCCACGAGGCCACGCCCGCGAGGATCAGCATGACGGCACCGATCAAGCAGGCCAGGGTGCTGGTTTCGCCGATGCTGCCAGGCATAACGCCCAGGAACATCTGCATGAAGCTGACCTGCCCGCTCGCGATGGCATCGGCGACTGTGGTGCCCTCGGGCAGTGCGGAAAGGATACCCAGCGGCGTGGCGCCGGTCACGGCGTCGACGAGTTCAGGGCCATTGGAGGCAACCCAGACGTTACCGGTCATTGACTTGGCGTAGGAAAAGAAGAGGAATGCACGGCAGAGGAGGGCGGGGTTCACGATGTTCATGCCCGTGCCGCCGAAGATCTCCTTGCCGATCACGATGCCGAAGGAGATGCCGACCGCGACCTGCCACAGCGGGATGGTCGGCGGCAGAATCAGCGGGAACAAGAATCCGCTGACAAGCAGCCCTTCGTTGATCGGGTGTTTGCGCACGCAGGCAAAGAGGACCTCCCAAAAACCACCCACAGCGTATGACACAATGACGATGGGCATAACGATGATCAGGCCGCGCAGCATGTGGGCGACAAAGCCCGCATCAGGCACGGTGTGCGCCATGTTGAACTGGTAGCCGGCGTTCCATACGCCAAAAAAGAAACAGGGCAGCAGCGCGTAGATAACCGTGATCATGACACGCTTGATGTCGATGGCGTCACGCACGTGCGCTCCACGGTGGGTCTCCTCGGCGGGCGTAAAGGCAAACGTGTCGACCGCGCCAAAAAGTGGCTCCACGTGATGGAGTGGGGCGCCCTTCTTGAAGAGGTGCCGGACGCTGTCATGGAGTTTGAGGATCTGTTTCACTAGATTCCCTCCTCCTCGATCTGGCGCAGTCCGTTGCTGATAATCTCCTGCACCTCGATCTTGCTCGGACAGATCACGTCACACAGTGCGAAGTCCTCGGGCTCGGTCTCCAGGATCCCCAACGCAATAGCTTCGTCCGTATCGCCCGCCAACACGGCGCGGATCAGAAAATCCACCATGATGTCAAGCGGCACAACCCTGTCGTAGAGGCCGGTCAACACCAGGGCACGCTCTTCACCATGCAGGGCCGTACCCAAGTTCCAGTCGTGCTTCCCGGGGAGCCAGGTTGAGGCAAACAGGCGTGAAAAACTCATCTTCTTCAGTCCCGGCATCGTCCATCCCATGAAATAGCGCTCCTTGTGGGCGGGAATCACGGTCGCGGCCGCTTGGTGGAAGCCGAGGTAGCTGTCCTGCGGGATCTCGCATCCGGCCAGCACGTCACCGCCTATGATGCGCACATCGGTCTCAGTCAGTGATGTCTCAAACAGCGGCTTGAGATCGCCCCCTGTCCGCATACGATAGTGGCTGCGTGCCTCGTCCTTTATGCTCGGACCTCCCAGGGAAACAACGCGCGATGTGGGTAGCGTGCCGTCGAGGAAAAGGCGGCCGATGCTGACCAGGTCGACCGCCTTGACGGTCCAGACAACGTCTGTCGGTGCCATGGGGTCGATACGGGAGATATGTACGCTGGTGTTGCCTGAAGGGTGGGGGCCAGCGAAACGGTGCCGCGACACACGCTGTGCCGCGTTGAGCGTGTTTCCGGCGTTGAGACCCACGCAGAGATGGACCTCGCCTTCGGTCAGGCATGTCATCAGGTCGAGTCCGGCCTGGAAGGCAACGGGATCCGATGCCGCCACGACCTCGGCATCCGCCTGGAAGGGGGCCGTGTTCATGGCGTTGACGAAGACGGACTTGGGCTTTGCGGCCGGATCGGCCATCCGCGAGAACGGACGCTGGCGGATCAGGGATAGATAGCCGGTGGTGATGAGTTGGTCGGTGATGGCCTTGCGGTCGACGCTTTGGATGGCCTCGGGGGCGTAGGAGCTAAACGCTTCGGATTCGGCGTTAACATCCACCTTGATCACGATGCGCTCGACGAATCGCCGTGCACCGCGCGTAATGGAGGAGACGTGGCCGCCGGCGGGCGCGCGCAGCTTGAAGGCTTCGTGTGCCTTGTCTTCCATCAGTACGGTGCCCTGCTTGACGAGGTCGCCTTCGGCAACGAGAAGGCGCTGCTTCAGGCCGCCGAACTCAAGGGGGTAGACCGCGACCGTATCGGAAGGGACCAGGTCGATCACAGCGGTGGCAGGCTTACCTGCCAACCCGATATCGAATCCCTTTTTGATCGTGAAATCCATCCTGCGACCTGTCCACCTTTTCTTAACCTGATCGGAAAGCTCATCAATTTGCCACCCCTCGCTAAAAAATCAAGTCAAACAAGCGCTTCGGCCTAAAGAAACTTCCAACGGGCTGCGGAAAGCTTCAGTAGTTCTCATTATGCTGTGTCCCCCTGCCGCTTTAGCGAGGCAGGAGCATAGGATCCGCGGGAGAAGCGGGCTTTCCCCGCAAGATCTTGCTCACCGGCGACACAAGGTCGCCGGGGTCGATGCCATAATGAGA
>JAOZSS010000266.1 GCA_029939545.1 Kiritimatiellia bacterium
TGAAAATGGGGGGCGCTTAGTCGCATGAGTGAGAGCGGAAGACCGGTTACACCCAGAAATGATTTGAGGGAAGGAAGCCTTACGCAAAATCGTGGGCCGATCGTACAGAGAACTGGGATATGAGGCGGTGAGCACTCGGGACGAGGATGCAACGCAATCGGAAGTCCAAATCTGGTCGTATGAGGCGCTAGACGTAGATTCCACTCGAAAAGCGCGGATTGCAGTTCGTACGCTTTGCCGATGACTGTGTCATCTATGTCAAAAGCAAGCGCGCGGGCGACCGAGTAAAGGAAAGCATCACCCGATTCATAAGCCGGAAGCTCAAGCTGAAGGTAAATGAGACGAAGAGCAGCGTGATCCAACCGGGATACTCAAAGTATCTTGGCTTCGGGTTCACGCACCACAAAGCGGCCCCGAAGACCAAGCTGAGAAAACTGCGAGGGTTCGGATTACCGGACCCGCTGGCAAGACCACTGGCTGCGACCCGCAAGGGAGCGTGACATATCAGTGCAAACGGCTACCTGGCAAGAGCATTGCCAACTCAGTACTTCACCCGTACACTCGGTCTAGTTCGACTAGGATAACATCGGCCTGAACCGCCGAACCGCCGTATACGTGATCCGTATGCACGGTGGTGTGGGAGGGTCGCCCCGCGAGGGGCGATCCTATCCCGATCAAAGTTGATCTGTTTAGATGGGGTATGTAGTGTGGGCACCACATAAGGAGATGCGAGTATGTCTGATCCCGTGGCCCTTCTGATTCCTGTTCGCAACTGTCGTTCGCTTCCTGGTTCTTTTGCCTGGCCTTGCACGATTCGGCTCAACAGTAGCCGTGATGTCGATGCGGTGCCGCTTGAGCTTTTAGCGACTGACCTGAAGCGATCTGTCGGCGGACGTGTGGTATGTCGGTTCGATGGCGTGGGGCAGGGGAGTGTTGTGGTTCGGCGTGACCCGGCTGTGAAGGCGGCGGAAGGTTATCGCCTCGAGGTGCAGGAGAGCGGAATCACCATCAGCGCCTCGACCGACGCGGGGGCGTACTACGGGGTTCAGACGCTGCGGGAGTTGGTGAGGGCGGGCGGAAAGAAGCTCGCGTGCTGCCGGATCGATGATGCGCCCGACTTTGCGCGGCGCGGTGTCTACTACGATGTGGCGCGCGGGAAAGTACCGACCGTTGAGACGCTCAAGGAGCTGATCGAACGGTTGGCGCACTGGAAGCTGAACGAGTTTCAGATCTACATTAAGAACACCTTCACCTGGGCGGCGCACCCGGCCATCGGGAAGGGGTTCAGTCCCTACACCCCGGAGGACATTCTAGCCATCCAGGCGCACTGCCGGCTGCATCACATACGCTTTGTCCCGTCCATGGCCACGCTCAGCCACAACGAGCTGACGTTGCAGCTGCCCGAGTACAGTCATCTGGCCGAGAAGCCGGGGCATGGTGGCTGGGAGGGTGGCACGATGTTGTGTCCGACCGACCCGAAGGCGTTTCGCCTGACCGAGGATCTCTATCGCGAGTTCGTGCCGCTGTTCGAAGCGGAGGATATGAACTGTTGCTGTGATGAGCCATGGGAGTTGGGGCAGGGACGCAGCAAACGCTTGGCCGATCGTATCGGGCGTGGGCGGGTCTACCTCAACTACCTGCTCAAGTTGCACAAACTATGCGGCAAGCTGGGCAAGCGAATGAATATCTGGGGCGATATCGTCCTTAAGTATCCGGAGCTGATTCCCGAGTTCCCCAAGGATGTCGTCATGTTGAACTGGGACTACGCGGCCAAGGGGCCGCTGATGCCGCGGACGCGCGAGTTTACCGAGGCCGGTCTGCCCACGATGGTGTGTCCCGGCACCAGTAGTTGGTCGCGTCACGGCACCGATCTGCCTAATGCCATGGCCAATGTCACGAATTTTGTTCGAGCCGGAAAGCGGTATAAGGTAGAAGGGGTTCTGAATACGGACTGGGGCGACTTTGGTCATCGCAATCCGTTGGGCGTAAGCCTGCATGGCTATGCCCACGGGGCCGCCCGGTCGTGGTACAACGCAGGGGTGGATGATGCGACTTTCACGCAGACATTCGCCGCGCAGACATTTGGTGAGCGCAGTGGGCGCCTGGCCGATGCGATTCGTACGCTGGGCGAGGCCGCATCGCTCGTGAATCCGGACAGCCGCTGCCTCTACCATGCACTGGTGGAGCCGCTGCGCGGACCGTCCAACCGGTTCGTGAAACGATTCCGCCGCGTTTCGCTGGTGGGGCACTACCCCGACCAGTTCCCCAGCATGATCGAACGAGGCAAGACTGAGGCGCTCGAAACGGTGGTCGATATGCTCTCCGTTGCGGACTTGTGGCCGGATCTCGACCCGTCCCTGCCGGAGTTCGAGGCGCAGGCCCTGGGCGACTATCGCTTGGCCGCGGCGATGGATACGCTCGCGGCGGAGCGTTCGCTCCTTGGGCAGGCCTACCGTACCGGCTTCCAGATCCCGTCAGCCGAGTTCAAGGCCTGGGCCGATGCCATGGCGCTTCTGACACAGGGCTTCGAAGCCATGTGGCGGACCCGATTCAAGCCGTCGAAGCTGGCCGACAACCTCCGCCTCATGCGGGCCGCCGAATCAGAAGCTCGGCAAATAGCTGCGCGCCAGTAGCTTGCGATGCCTCTATGATTCACCAAAATGGTAAGCATTCGGTAAACCAGTCTTTCTGTCATCCTGAGCCTGCCGAAGAGCCTGTCCAGAGCTTGTCGAAGGAATCTCGTGCTACACGGTAAAACTTGAGATCCCTCGACAAGCTCCTAGCCAAATATATTTGAAATTTCTTGGTTGAGCAGCACGGGTTGATCAATTGACGTCTCAGGTAGTGCCCGGAGTTAGGGGTTCAAGGTTCACGGTTCAGAGGTTCAAGGTTCTGTGTCGCCCTTGCCCTTCTCGTATTTACTCAGATAGTTGATAAATCCACGGATTGCAGCGCGGGTACGCGCGGCCTGCCGGT
>JAOZSS010000267.1 GCA_029939545.1 Kiritimatiellia bacterium
GCCCGTCATTTTTCATTGGAAGTACAATCTCGATGCGGTTTCGCTTTCATAGCGTATTGATATGTTAATCACGAATCATTCTACTAGCTTCGCTGGCGCGTTTCATGGCCTTGGGAAGCGGGGAAGAAGCGTCTGCACTATCAATGCGGGTTGCGCGGGGAAGAGCCGGAGATAGGATGAGACGCGTGGCTGTCCGAGTCTTCGAGGACAAGCACGCGGCATGACATAGCCCGGAGGCGGGCGTAGGCATCGGGATGGAGCGAGCCGCGCAGCGGCGAGGTCGCCGAGGGCGTCGGTTCACCAGCCACGCAGCGGAACGTCGTGCGCGATCCCTGCGGACGCGGCACGGCGTGGAGCGGTAGACATCGCCGACCACGCCGGACCGGGGGTAGTTCCCCGACGAGCGCAGCGAGGAGGGGCCAGGTGGGCAGACAGGACGGCGGCCAGGGACATAGTACCACCGACGCGCGCAGCGCGGCGGTGGGGGCCGAGGAGCACGCTACGCTTCCAACGGTTGGAACGTACACGGTCAGGAGGGTCCAACCGTTGGAAGACCTACGGCCTTCCGCGTCCAGACGTTGGAGACGGTCAGGACGCCACGCGAGACGTGATACAGACCATCCTCAGCTTGAACTGACCGGGGTCCGGGGCGTAGTCTGCATCGTGGATGGTTCGTGCATACTTCAAGGTTGGCCGCCAGTTTGAAAAATCGCCCGATTTTCGGTCGGCGTGGGCGAAGATCGCCCACGGCATTGGGAACTGAACGTGCAGAATCGGATCGGTCCTCGACCCGAGTGACCGGAACGGCTTGACCCCGAATGCTGCGGCGACTTCCGAGTCTGGACGAATGGGAATGAATCCTGATCGACTCTGCTTCGGACGAATTCTCGACTTGCACAACTCCTTGTCAGTGAGCGGCCTATGGCCGGAGTGACGATCCTGTCGGACGGCGGCTGCGCCGCCGGTCGAGTGACTTCTCTTCACGCGCGCTTTCCCATTGTCTGCCTTCGGCGAAGACTTGTCCTCCTTGTCGCGCCACAGCTCCGCAGGAGCGACGGCGGAAGCATGATTCCCCACAATCTCAGACGCCAGCCCGGCGGTGGCCGGGCACGCCCCGCAGAAGCGGGGCAAAAATGAGGATAAAAGAGCTTGTAGATATTATATGCATGAGCATATACTGTCCTCCATGAAGACAGGTTCTGAAACTCGCGCTCTGCAGATATTCCGTGCGCACGGTGGCGTTCTTCGCACGTCACGCGCCATTCAACTCGGCATCCATCCCCGAACGCTCTATTCCCTCCGCAACAGCGGGGGTGTTCAACAGCTTAGCAGAGGGGTGTATTGCCTGGCCGGTCACGGCGTACTTGATCAGCCCGATCTTATCGCCGCGGCCGTTCGTGTTCCAAAGGGCGTGGTTTGCCTGGTTTCCGCGCTCGCATTCCACGACATCACGACGCAGATTCCTCACGCTGTTTCCATGGCGATTCCAAGGCGGATGCGCTCGCCTGTCATTGACTATCCCCCCATGCGATTTCACCGCTTCAACGACGCATCCTACGAAGACGGTATCGAGACGCACTCCGTTGAGGGCGTGCAAGTACGAGTCTACTCACCGGAGAAGACCGTTGTTGATTGCTTCAAGTTCAGACACAAGATCGGTCTTGGTATCGCAACGGAAGCGCTCCGGTTTTGCCGTGAAAGAAAACGATCATCCCCGCAGGAGTTCCTGAAGCATGCGCGCGTTTGTCATGTTCAAGTCGTGATGACGCCTTACCTGGAGGCTATGCTGTGAATGCCAGAGCAGTAAGAAACATTGCGGCTTCCGTGAAAGGCCGTCTTCTGAACGAAGCCAGATCTGAAAATCGGTCGTTCAACGAACTGCTTCAGCACTACGCGATGGAGAGATTTCTGTTCCGACTGGCTGCATCTCAACACGCACGAAGCTACATTCTGAAAGGGGCACTCATGCTGCGGGCAGTAGGGGCGGAGTTGTCGCGCCCCACGATGGACATAGATCTTCTCGGCAGAGCATCGAATGACCACACGTCCCTCCGCAAGTTCGTGGAAGACTGTGCGGCGATCGACGTTGCCGACGGCATGGTGTTCGACACGGCGAGCATCAGCCTTCAAGACATTGTAGAGGATGCCGATTACCACGGCGTGCGCATCCGCTTTGTCGCTTGCCTTGGAAATGCACGCATCCGAATGCAGGTGGACATCGGCTTTGGTGACAAGGTTACACCCCGACCAAGAATGGTTGACTTCCCGCAGCTTCTTGATTTCGGCGTTCCCAGACTCCGAGCATGTCCGCCGGAAACGGCTATCGCCGAAAAGCTTCAGATCATGGTGAGCAGGGAGGCCGTGAACAGCCGAATGAAGGACTTCTATGATATCTATCTGATGCGTCAACACCTCGATTTCCGGGGGGCGGTTCTCGTGCAGGCAGTGCGTGCAACCTTTGCCAATCGCCATGTCGACCTTCCGGTGAAGATGCCGCTGGCTCTCTCTTCGGACTTTACGAGTGTGCCCGGCAAGCCGGAACAGTGGAATGCCTTTGCGAGAGGACTTCACGCGGACAATGTTCCGCCACTCGGAGAAATCGTCGCCAAGCTGTCAGCCTTTCTTCTGCCTGTTCTTCATGCCGCTTCAGCCGACAATCCCTTTGATCGACACTGGCCCAAAGGGGGGCCTTGGTCTCCCGAAACACAGGAGGAAACAGAATGAGGTTCTTTATTTAGACCCGAAAATCGTCTGATGCCGAAGAGAGGCAGGCGCTGTCAATTGATGCACAGCTTGCTGAACTTCGAGAATTCGCGAGCAAAGACCGATTGGAAGTCGTGCGCGAGTACGTCGAGGCGCGGACGGGCAAGGAACCGGGCCGCCCTGTGTTCAACGAAATGATGAATCTTGTTGAAGCCGGTGAAGCGGAAGGGATCATTGCATGGCACCCCGACCGGATG
>JAOZSS010000268.1 GCA_029939545.1 Kiritimatiellia bacterium
GAGGTACTGCTTGAGCTCAGCCGGTTGTAGATACTCCGCTGCGAAAAACCGACGGATGTGAAAGTCATCGTTGTAGGTCAACGGCTTCCAGAAAGGAGGAGGCGCCTCTTTCTGGAGGAACGACAACAGGTCGAAGCGATCGAGGATAAGGCTGAGAAGCAGAAGGCTCAGCTCTCGCTGGATACAAAGAAGGACATTGTCACCACGCTGCACAGTCTCAATACAGAGGTAAAGTCGGTTCATGAGCTGACACGCCCCGAAGTCAAGAAGCTGGCCGTGGAGCGTATCAAACAGAAGTTCGCTGGAGATCTCTTCGTCGATGACAGGGTCAAGGAAGCGGAATCCCATTACGATGCCGTGGCCCAGGAATTTACAAAACGGATCATCGAGATCCCGCGAATTATTATCCAACAATCTGACGACGTACGATCAGGCTTTCATGAGTTCGAGCTGGATGTACTGGGGCTGGATCTGAAGCCGGTCTCGGAAGAGATCGTAAGGCAGTCGCTGACAGACAACTCGATGGAGTCCATCTATGGCAAGGGCCGCATTATTCCTGAGAATCTCGACAATCTCATCGTCAACGAACTGATCAATGCCCCCGAGATCGACTATGACGAATGCTCGGACCTGCTCTTCTCGCTGGCGAACGACGCCCTGACTAAGCTGCGGTCATATCTCAACGAAGACGATCTTATCAATGTCGTACAATACCACCGACGAGACATCGCCGCATTCATCTACAAACAGATGATGGCTCCTGATCATTTCTACTGCGACGCACCGGACTACGATGAGCCCATCGTGAGACCGTTTACGCAGATCGAGGGGCATAACTTCGCGATGTTCTCGACAGACACACTGCATGATTACACCGAGACCATTACGCCGACCCGCTTGATACCCTCAAAGGTCTTCACTGGCTTCAAGAAGGCCTGCCATGACAAGTACAAATTCGACTCCAAGACCGAAAAGGACTTCGCGGCCATCATCGAGAAGGACGAGGATGTGCTGAAGTGGCTCCGCCCCGCAAAGAAACAGTTCCAGATCTACTGGAAACACAACTCCCGCCAGTATATTCCTGACTTTGTTGTCGAGACCGCCGACACGATCTACATGGTCGAGACTAAGAAGGAAGGCGACATCGAAACCGGAGAGGTGCAGGAGAAAGCCACCGCTGCCGCCGAATACTGCAAGCACGCCTCAGACTTCACCACAAAGAACAACGGCAAGCCGTGGCAATACGTCATCATCCCGCACAACGCCGTTCTGGCAAACATGGGGCTGGTGACACTGGCAACGAAGTATGGGTTCGCTACGGAGTGATAGGAGTTGCGGATGAGCACGAGCAGTCAGCCCGAATTCGGTTTCTCAACGGTTAACCTGCCTGCTGCTGTGCTGACTGAGCGCCTGTTCGGAATCGCGACGCTTACCCATGTAGTGTCATCCGCTCAGACCCTTATCCCAACCGCCCAGATGGAGATCGCCGTCTCGCCTCGGCGGAAGGAAACTCTTCTCACTTCACGCGACCAGGGGGCCGTTATCGTCACTGACAAGCGGACCCATCCTCCTTGCGATGGGGCCTCAGCTATCCTGAGTACAGCCTATGATGGAGGCCGGTGGCTGAAACACAACGCCCTGGATCGTACCAGAGGGCAGCTTGAGGGACCAGACCCCACGGCCCTTCGACAGGCAGTTCGTGAGTCGTGGATCAATCAGTTTAGCTACAAGGGAGATGGAGATGATTCGTGTGGGGGACTAAGGACGCCGCAACGAGGAGCCCTTCACGCTATCGCGTCTCACTGGACGCTTGGGGGCAGCCTTGCGACCGTGGTCATGCCCACCGGAACGGGCAAGACGGAAACCATGCTCTCCGTTATGGTATCTCAACGCTGTGAATGTCTGCTAGTGGTTGTTCCCTCCAGGGCGCTTCGGGATTAGACTGCTGAGAAGTTCAGGTCACTGGGCGTCTTGAAAAACACCGGGAATGTCGGGGAGATTGCTCGTCTCCCTGTTGTGGGAGTGCTGAACAAGCGTCCGCGGACAGAGGCAGATCTCGATGTCTTTGACAGGTGCAATGTTGTCGTAGCGGTTATTGGGTGCCTTGCTCAAGGCACGGCATGCCCTCTCATGGCTGGGATTGCTGAGAAGTGTTCACACCTCATTCTTGATGAGGCGCATCATGTGAAGGCTGCGTCTTGGCATGGGCTGCGTGATGCTTTTGACGGGAAGCCCGTACTTCAGTTTACTGCCACACCGTACCGCGAGGATCGCTCGCCTCTTGATGGACAGATTATCTATGACTACCCGTTGCACAAAGCCCAAGCAGCCGACCTCTTCAAGAGAATCCATTTCAGGAGCGTCTTCCATACAGAGCAGGATGCAGCAGATCGGGCCATTGCAGAACGTGCCATAGCTCAGCTCAAGGAGGATATTGCGCAAGGTCTGGACCACCGCGTAATGGCCCGCTGCTACCGCAAGGCCCGAGCAGAGCAGGTCGTTGAGATATATCGGCAGATGGCTCCCGAACTGAACCCCGTTCTGGTAATCAGCGACCACAAGGATACTGACACCCAGGTCGCGAGTCTTCGCTCGGGAGAATCACAGGTTGTTGTTTGCGTCAACATGCTGGCGGAGGGGTTTGACCTCCCCGAACTCAAGATCGCAGCAATGCATGACAGATTCAAGAGCCTGGGGATTACGCTCCAGTTCGTGGGGCGCTTCACCCGGGTGTCACCAAAGTCGATAGGAGACGCGACCATTATTGCCAATACGGGTGATGAAGAGGTCGCGATCAGCCTCCAGCGCCTATACGATGAAGACCCCGATTGGAACAAGCTCATCGCGGAACTCTCTTTCGATCGCATAGAGGAAGAGAAACGCTTCCTCCTTTTGCAGGCGCTCCCCCGCGCGCGAGCCGCGCGCCGAGCAAGAAGCAACGTGCCCG
>JAOZSS010000067.1 GCA_029939545.1 Kiritimatiellia bacterium
GGCATGGCTGACGGGGCGGCATCTGGCCGCTTCCCTGGGGGCGGAATGCGGAGTGAGTTTTCCGAGTATCGAGGACGGCCCACTTGGGATTCCGCCGGGGTCCAATGGGCGGTGGGTGGGTATGCTCTATCGTCAAGGTCAGTGCGAGAGCACGGACACCGCATTCTCTTGCGAGCGTGAAGAAGAAGCCGCCGGAGGCGGCGAGAGGAAGTGGCCTTTGGCCACACGATTGGACTTGTGCTGTTGAAAGAGCCGAAGAGGTCGAGCGTCGCTCGACTTCTTCGAGTCTTTGACAGGTTTCCCACAGGCTCTTCCAGCAGCAGACACAACCATGGCCCCTAGGGCCATCCGTCCTCACGCCGTCGGCGTGACTCGTCAAAACGTGGCCGCAGGCCACTTCCCCCGAGCTCCGAACTTCTGGCTTCGCCGCCCTGCATGTCCGCCGTAGCCTTCGGCTCGGCGGACGCGGAATCCCCTACTCAATCCCGCGCGGGACCCCATACGCATTTCGCCTCTAATGCCTAGCCAAATATATGACGGACCGTAAATACTCGCGGCCAGACAGTAGGGGTTGATATCTCGTTGTGTTGAGTAGAGCCCTCGCCGCAATTGAATCAAGTCGCCGGAATGGATCAGCCATGCTCGATAACTACAAGAGGTGCAGAAGACAAGGGATAGCGCCCGGATAGAGCGAAAAGAGCACTTCGCCCAAGACTCGCTCCAGGTCGGGCTCATCAGATGCTCTTGTTCGTGCTGCAAGTCGTTCACACTCACGCGCTCTGCCGGGGCGAGCCCGGTGGTGGCGTGTCCCGAAATCGGAGTTGATGAATAGACGCGTCGCGTCCCTTTTTATGTCGCGTTTCATGCCCCGAGCATGAAACAATGCCCCAGTATGAAGAAGGGACGAGAGAGCGGGCTGCTGCTGCATCCGACCAGTTTGCCGGGGCCGTATGGCATCGGCGATATCGGGCCGTCGTCGCGTGCCTTTGTGGATGACCTAGTGGAGATGGGGCAACACGTTTGGCAGGTGCTTCCGCTTGGACCTACCGGCTATGGCGATTCGCCGTACCAATCGCTCTCTACGTTTGCCGTCAACCCTGTATTGATCAGCTTTGATGACTTGGTGGCTGATGGGTTGCTGGATCGTCACCGACTGGCTGCCCTGACGGCCTTTGGCGAAGGAAAGATCAGCTATGGCAAGGTGATTCCCGCGCGTATGGCCGTGCTGGATACGGTGTGCCGGAACTTCATGCGCCGCGCTTCGGCCGAGATGCGTGACGCGTTCGATGCTTACTGCGCCGACCAGCAGTCCTGGCTCGATGACTATGCGGTCTTCGCAGCCATCAAGACGTCGCGTTCGGGGCGTCCCTGGGTCCGCTGGGCGAGGGGCCTTGCAGGAAGGGACACCGAAACTCTGATGGCGGCTGAACGCGAGCTCGCGACTGACATCAGGTGCGCCAAGATTCGCCAGTTCCTCTTCGAACGCCAGTGGCATGCATTGCGCATCTATTGTCACAGGAGACGCATCAGCATTATTGGCGATGTCCCGATTTTTGTGGCCCACGACAGCGCGGATGTCTGGGCGCACCCGGCGCTTTTTAAACTGGACGAGAACGGCGGCTTGGCCGTGCAGTCTGGCGTGCCGCCGGACTACTTCAGCAAGACGGGGCAGCTCTGGGGCAACCCGCTCTACCGGTGGGACGTCCATGCCGAGACAGGCTATGCCTGGTGGATCGCCCGAATGCGCCGCGCATTCGAACTGGTAGATATCGTGCGGATTGACCATTTTCGGGGCTTCGAGGCGCACTGGGAAGTGCGAGGATCCGCCCGGACCGCCGCAGGAGGGTGCTGGGTCAAGGGGCCGGGGGCGGAGATATTCAAGGCTCTGGACAAGGCCCTGGGTGATCTACCCGTTATCGCGGAGGATCTCGGCGTGATCACGGACGGGGTTGAGGCCTTGCGGGACGACTTCAAGTTTCCCGGTATGAGCATTCTGCAGTTTGCCTTCGGCGGTGATCCCAAGGCGGACGATTACCGCCCCGACCACGTACGAACCAACACGGTGGTTTACACCGGTACGCATGACAATGACACTACGGTCGGCTGGTTCACGAGTGAACCGGGCAAGCATGACACGCGATCGGCCAAGTCGGTGCGCGAAGAGCGCGCGGCCATTCTCGATTATCTCAAGACCGATGGCAGTGAGATTCACTGGGATATGATCCGGGTGGGCATGAAGTCGCGCGCATCCCTCTGTGTCTTCCCCGTGCAGGACCTGCTCGGCCTGGGCTCAGAGGCACGCATGAATCGTCCGGGAACGGATCGGGGTAACTGGCAGTGGCGGCTGCGTAGCGGTCAGATGTCGGAAGCCATTAAGCAGCGCATGCGACGTTTGGTCATCGCCAGCCGCCGTCTCTGAACGATCTCGTCAGCTTCGCGTGACCTGGAAGCCGGTCCGTGAGATCCCCAACTCAACGAAACGCGATAGGGTGTTGGACGGGTTGGCGTCCAGGGTTCGGCGGATTCGTCGCGCGGCACTCTCGTCCTTGGCGAGCATAAGCATGTACCCTCCGCCGCCGGCGCCGAGCAGCTTGCAGGCGCTGAGATAGTCAGCCACGGGGTCGATTACCTGTTGTACCGGGGCAGGATTGGTGCCGCTGTCGAGAAGCTGGTTTAGAACCCAACTCCGACGAATGGCCTCGCAAAAGTCTGTCCACGATGCACGCTGTACGGCATCCGCCACGTAGTAGGCGTTGGTTCCGATTTCACGAATGATGCTGAGCCGACTGGTGGAGTTCAGGAACAGACCTCGCACAATCTCGCCGAGAATGTCACGCGCGACCCGCGTAAGGCCGGTGTAGTAGAGCAACATGCAATTCTGACGGTCCGGTTCCGCGAGCCATCCTACGGGGAGATTGCGAACCAGAGGCGTTTGGAGCTGACCGGGAGAGGTCTCAATGATCTTCAGTCCGGGTGTGAAGCCCCCGACCTGGTCCTGCCAGCCCCCGCCGGAGGTCAGCATCTGCTCAAGTGCCGTGGTGCGCTGGAAGATATCATCGCGCGTCCAGCCGAGGCCGCACAACTCGCTGATCGTTCCCAGGAGCGTGGAGGCAAGGATACTGCTGGTTCCCAGTCCGGAGCCCTTGGGGATGGCGCAGACCATGCTGAGCTCAATGCCGCCTCCCAGTTCAGCTTTGAGCTGCGTGGCCAGGTCGGCATAGGCGTTGCCGGCATGAAAGCGATGCTCAAACCCGGCCAGCGCCAGGGCGGCGCGGGCGATGGCAAAGCCGCTGCCCAGCTTGGCATAACTGCAAAGCTCTTCGTAGGTGGTGATGACTTCATCAATGCCGAGGTCGATCGACCGCAGCACAATGCGAGGCGTTTCGCTGATACGACCAAAAACATGGATGGGCGGTTGACCGTTGAGGTCGACGGCAACATTAACCACCTGGCCGCCGTTCTCGATGCAGTAGGGCGGCGTATCGGTCCATCCGCCGGCAAGGTCGAGACGGATCGGAGACCGGCCCCAGACGATCTGGTCCTCCAGCACATTGCGTGTGGGCAGAACCGGCTTCTGCACCATTTCTTGGACGATCAGATGTCGCAACACCCCAAACGCTTCACTTTCAAAGCGCGCAGCGGTGGCTTCGTCAGTGGGGCGGGCCAGTGTGGCGCGCCACATTCGATCGTGCATGTGGTCGAGTTCAAGCGCGCTGTCGCCATTGTCGGGCAGGGCCACCGGAGCGATGCCGTCGCGCCTGAAAAGCTTGGCCGCAGCCGCAAGATCGTGATCATGCAGCGCTCCAGCCAGGACTCCTTGTCGAGGCCGTCCCAGTCGGCATGCAGGTGCGCGTGGCGTGACTCCAGCAGAGCAGAGACTGACGTGCGGCCCAGCAGGTCGCGGGCGGACAGGCGCTCGTAATCCAGCCAGCGTTGCCGACAGTCGGCGTCATCCTGTGGGTCCGGGGTTAAAACCCAGGCCACGAAGACAGGATCGGCTTCGCTTGCCGGGAGGACAGGGAAGATGGGCATCGCCTGGATGTCGGCATCCGGGTCAATCCCCGCCGCATCGAGGTCGAGGCCGCGGCGCGCAAACCAGTCTGCGGCCGACCGCTCGAACCAGAGCGTGGCCGCATCGGCAATGGGCCCCCTGAAGGCGTCATCGAAGCCGTACCCTCGCAGACAGATTGCGTTGTCTCCCACCGGGGCCACATCGATACAGCAGCCTGGGGTCAGTGTCAGACCCCAGTCATTCTTCGGGATACCGGTCAATACATGCCGTTCGCTGAGGGTCCAGCTATCCGGCAGGACGGAATTCTCGATCCAGACATGCCGGTGCCGGGCCTGGATCTTCGCATCGACGGACGAGTGCTGGGTCACGGGCAGGAAAGGGGGATCGAACGAGGCATGCCCGAATGACCGCTGCTCAAAGGCGGGTTCCTGCAGATGCCGGACCGATGCCAGCAGGCTGCGATTGGTGCCGAAGTGGTAGAAGCGGGCCTCGGAGAGAGGAATGACCGCACACGTCAGGGCGCTGATATCCGGGTCGGCCTGCGTAGGCGACGTACCGAGCGCCGGTCCGAAGGTCGAGAAGATATCGTACGTGTCGGGGCCATCGCCACTGAAGCCACCGGCCTGGTCATCCCATCCGCATTTCTCCATGAGCAACATGACGGCCCGCTCATTGAAAAGCCAGATGCCGGTGTCCAGCGTGTAGACGAACGACTGGCCGAGAGTACGCAGCGTTTCGGGCGACGGTTTTTGGACAAAGGAGTGCAGGGCGCCGGGGGCTCTGGCCGGGCAGAGCATCACGCCGTGGTGGCTGGCCTCCTCGGCCGATGCTTCGAGTCCGAAGATGATGACGTCCGCTTCGGGGAAGGCTGGAAGCCAGTGGTTGTGTTCAATGAAGACGTCGCCGCACGTGAGCATGAGCCGGTAAGCGGGAGGCGCATGGCGCAGCAGTGACTCGTAGGTTCGAATCTGGAGATCCAGCAGGTAGTGATCGGGTTGTTGATCGGAGCGGCCAGGGGTAGGGGGGATCGGTGTGAGCGGCTTACCCGAGGCTGCATAGCCGGGCAGGCGGCGACTCTGTCCGCTGCCGTGAATGATCAACTTGCGTGTATCGGATAGCCAGTCGGTAAACGGTGCATCGGGTTGCGTATCCTGCCACGCGGCGGTCAGGAGGTGGGCTGTGCCGCCTCCGGACCCAAGCTGTGACCCCGGGGGTCCGACGTGACAAAGGTGTCGCGGAACCGGCCGGCCAAATGCTCGTTGAAAGGCGGACAGGCGGCCTCAGGAAGTGAAACGAGGCGGTCAATGGGCTGCGGGCGCGTGGTTGCAGGTATGGATGCAGGTGTCTCACTCATATGGGGTGAGATGATCGGGCGTGGTGTTCAGGATGTCAAGTGCAGCCATTAAGCTTCACGCTGTGCATGTGATTACGGTATAAGCATGCGCATGAACAGTGACACAGAGAATGCGCCTTGCCGGTATGTCGTATCGGTGCTGGTAAAAGACAAGGTCGGTATCCTGCGCGGTGTGAGTGCTGCGCTGGCTGACCTGGGTGGCGACATGGACGGCATCAGTCAAACGGTGCTTGATGGATACTTCGCTCTTATCCTGACCGTGACGTTTGGTGGGCCGTGCAGCGCGCAGGCGCTTCGGGCGGCCGTACAGGACGTGCTGGACGATGACGAAGCCGATGTGGTGATTCGTCCCTATGATAGGCCGGTCAACCTACCGCCAACTGTCCAGGGTGCACGCTACCTGGTGACTTTGACCGGTAAGCGGACCGTGGGGATCATGAAGGCCGTCACCCATTTCCTGGCAAACCAGGGCGTGAATGTTGAAGGGTGGTCCGTCTATGCGGACGGCGCGCGTGTCACTCACCTCGGCGAGGTGACCGTGCCGGACCTGCTCGATATTAAACAGGTCCAGGATGGGTTGCAGGATGTCGTGGCGGCATTCGGGTTCGCGTGTGGCATTCAGCACGAGAACATCTTCCTGGTAACCAACAAGGTGGGTGCGGTGCGACCATTGCTCAGGAGGGCAGGGCATGTATAAAGCTTCAGATGTGCTGGCAACCATTCGGATGCTTCAAGAGGAGCATCTCGATGTGCGAACCGTGACGATGGGCATCCATCTGGGCGACTGTGCGCGAACCGGGATGGACGAGACGGCCGAGGCTGTCTATCGCAAGATCACGACGAAGGCGGCCAATCTGGTGCGAATCTGCGATCAGATTTCGACACGCTACGGGCTTCAAATTGTGAACAAGCGCCTGGCTGTAACGCCCGCCAGCCTATTGCTGGAGGGGCGGAACCGTGCCGACGCGCTTCTTCTGGCCCAAGCGATGGATCGCGCGACTGAAGCGGTAAAGGTTGACCTGATCGGTGGGTTTACGGCGTTGGTTCAGAAGGGCCTGACCTCCGGGAAGCAGACGGTCCTGGACTCTCTTCCCGAAGTGCTCGCACAGACGTCGCGCGTATGTGGCTCCGTGAATGTGGGGAGCACGAAGGCGGGTATGAACGTGGATGCCATCCGCATGTTGGGACGGCAGATCCTTCGCCTGGCTGAGGCCACCAGGGACCAGCACGGCTTTGGGGCGGCCAAGCTCGTCGTCTTTGCCAATATTCCGGAAGACAATCCGTTCATGGCCGGCGCGTTCCTGGGGCCGGGTGAGCCCGAGTGCGTGATCAACGTGGGGGTCAGTGGCCCCGGCGTGGTCAAGCGGGCGATTGACCGTGCGCTGGAGGAACGTCCCGACTGCACGCTGGATGACCTTGCCGAGGAAGTGAAGCACACCACGTTTCGGGTCACGCGTGTGGGCGAATTGGTAGGCCGCGAGGTGGCCGCGCGGTTGGGTATTCAGTTCGGGGTTCTCGATCTCTCACTGGCCCCGACACCGCGCGTGGGCGACAGCGTGGGAGAGATCTACCAGGCCATGGGCATCGCGAAGATCGGTGCGCCGGGCACAACAGCGGCCGTCGCACTTTTGAACGACGCCGTCAAGAAGGGCGGGGCTTTCGCGTCCAGCTCGGTGGGTGGTCTCTCGGGGGCCTTCATTCCCGTTATGGAGGATCATGCCCTGGCCGAGGCCATGGAGGCAGGAACACTGACGATCGAGAAGCTTGAAGCCATGACGACGGTCTGCTCAGTGGGTCTTGATATGCTTATGTTGCCGGGGGATACAAAAGCCGAGACCATAGCGGGCCTTATCATGGACGAGGCTGCGATAGGCATCATCAACCGGAAGACGACGGCGGTGCGCGTCATTCCGGTACCGGGCGGCAAGGAGGGAGACAGGATCGACTTCGGCGGCCTTTTTGGCTCCGGAACGATCTGCAACGTGGCGTCGCCAACGGGTGCCGAAGCGTTCGTGAACCGTGGTGGGCATATCCCTGCACCGATTCAGAGTTTGACCAATTGAGGAGAAGGGGGTGTCCACTTGACGCAAGTTGTTTCTACATGTGGTAGGACGTCATTAACGGCAAAACAGTCAAGACTGCGGAGATCACAACACTTAGTCGTCTTCTTAGTCGTCGCCCTTAGTCAGGTACACTTAGTCGAACTGCTTAGTTCTTGATCTCCAAGCAGTTACAACTAGGCAGTTAGACTAAGGGTACTCGACAAAGTGAGGGGACAAAGGGTGAGACTAAGAGTGGCGGCTGAGTGAAAAATACGTCAAAACACAACATATGGGGGGTACTTGCGTGAAGTGGACACCCCGTTTGAGGAGTTCGT
This sequence comes from Kiritimatiellia bacterium, assembly GCA_029939545.1. Classification (GTDB taxonomy): domain Bacteria; phylum Verrucomicrobiota; class Kiritimatiellia; order UBA8416; family JABMPJ01; genus JABMPJ01. The sequence goes on from JAOZSS010000067.1 coordinate 7,744, forward strand.
GATGTCAGAAGGCAACGGAGTCTACCGTCACATGATTCGGGTTCCGTACGCGCACGTGGACCAGATGCGGTTTGTCTACTACGCGAACTATCTGGTCTATTTCGAGATGGCTCGTACAGGTATGCTTCGCGAAGCCGGAACGCCGTATTCAACGCTGGAGGAGAAGGGGGTGCTGCTGCCGGTTATGGCCGCACACTGCGAGTATCGCCAGCCGGCGCACTACGAAGACCTGTTGGCGGTTGACGTCAATTTCCCTGCCTTCAAGGGTGTGCGGTTCAGGTTGGACTACAAGGTATGGCGCGTGGAATCAGGCGCGGGGCCCACTCCCGGGGAAGACGCATTGCTGGTCGAGGGCTACACCGAGCATGTCTGCATGTCGCCCGACGGCAAGGTGCTCCGCCCCGATCCCGCTTTCAAGCAGCTCGCAGGTCACTGAGCCCAGCGGTACTGACCCTCCGGGTTGTAGACGAAGTAGAAGTCAAACGGCTTCAGACGCGGAAGGAGTACGTAGTTGTTCTTGGGGTCGGGCGGCGTCTGGTTCTGCTTGGAAAACCACCAGACCGGCTCAGGTGCCTTGTCAGTCGGTTCCTTTACGATGCCCTCCTCACGAATTTCGGTGACGATGTGACCGATCCAGCGGAGCTTCTGGGCTTCATCTGCAAATTCCTGCCAGTCGCCATCAGAGTTCTTCTCGTACATCAGTGTGTAGAACTCGTCCATGGAGAGTCCCATCTTCTCGGCAATGGTAGCATGCAGGCGGCGTGCCCACTCCTTGAAGATCTCCATCTGTTCGTCCTGCTGGGTGAGGTTACCCCATGAAATACTACTCGGCTGGTGGTGCAGGAGAATGGCGTTGGGATAGGCATAGGAGTGCTCGGCTGCCGTGGCGATCGTTGCGGCCATACTGGCGGCGAACGATTTGACGACCACGTGGATCGGCGCCTTGCTGGCTTCCATCGCCTTAATGATACGATAGCCTTCCATCACCGACCCGCCGGGGCTGCGATCGATTACGATGAAGATCGGATCCTTGGCCGACTGGTTATTGAAGTAGTGGATCCGTTCGGTGACGAAGTCCGCCGTTCCTTCCATGATCACATCGTTGAGCGCAATACGACGATCGCTGATGGTCAGGACGCCATCGTTGAACGGTGAGGCCTGGTAAATGATGTCGCGGTCGACTGTGCGGCGATAGGCATCACGGGTCTCTCGAAGGGTCATGGCGGACTGCACCTCGGCTAGTTCATGCTGCAGCGACGTCATCGATGCCGTGTGCTCGTTCTCGCGGCGTGCCTGTTCCTGTAGGGCTTTGCTGTTCTGAAGGGCAAGCAGAGCAATCTCCGTGGTCAGTTCCTGCACCTTCTTCTCCTGCAGTTTCTGCGCATGGGTCAGTTCGATCGTCAGGCGTTCGTTCTGTGCGGCCAGCTCTGCCAATGCGGTCCGGTTCTTCTCGGTCTGGAGCAGGTTCTGGGCTACCAATGCTTTGTGCTGTGTCTGCAACTCCTGGAGTCCTTGGTCATGCAGCACGCTCTTCTTCTCCATGTCGAGCTTGATACGTGCAATCTCTTCGCGCGCTTCGAGCGCCGCCTCCTTGTTGCGCGCCTCGCGGAGCGCGATCGACATGGAAATCGTCTCTTTCTCGGCGCGACGTTCACTGAGCTCAACCTTGAGTTCACTCTCAGCCATCTTCGCTTTCAGTCCCAGTGCTTCGGCGAGCGCCTTCTGCTGGGCCATCTCCTTCTTGCGGCGTGCCTCGGCGAGACCCATCTCGGCATCGAGCCGCTGTTTGTCAAGTAGCAGATCCGTCAACTCGCTCTTCAATTCCTCCTCCCGTAGATCGTACTCGGCCTTAAGCAGCGCCTGCTTCTCGGCAAGTGCCTTGGCCTTCTTTGTCGTGGGACTGGGTGTCGGCATGGCGGGAATAGATGGTGCGGCGACGACAGGCGTTTGATTCGTTGATGGGGCTGTGGCAGCAGGCTCTTCGCCGGAAACTCCGATGACGGAAGAGAGGATTGACAACAGGGTAAAGAAGGTTACGTTCAGTTTCATGGTGTCTCCACTTGTCGTGTGTTATCTCAGTAGCTCAGCACTATCTGACATCACGAAGGACAATGCAAGGTGTCTCTCGATGACTGATATGCACCCGCGCAAGAGCGCGCCGTCAGGCTCGGATACAAGCCCTCAAACACGTAGCATGAGCTCGCCTACCCACTTCCTTCGCTGACACCCACCGGTTATCCCTCCTTTTTTTGGATTGACTGAGTGAAGGGGACGCTCAATAATGGCCGACAATTCACGATAGTAATGTTCTCACGGTCGCAAGTCGGCCAGTTTCCTCTATACATACCAGTGGGAGATGACCCTATGAAGTCACTGAATCAGTTCATGTGTGTGATGGTCGCATTGACGGTCTGTGTTGGCCCGTTAGCAGCGGAAGAGTCGCAGGGGGACCGTGTCCGATTTTCAGTCAATGCCCGAACGGACTACACCGACAATCGTGACGCATGGGAGTCGACCGAGGACTCCAACGCGGACTTCTATCTGCGTCCGCGGGTTGATGTCCTCTTCGAGACTGAGAGTACGCTTTTCGATATTTACTATGCGCCGGCCCTGCGCTATCGCACCAATCCCAGCGAGAATCAGAACGATCTCGAGGTGCAGCAGGATCTTGGTCTGACGGTCAAGTATCGACCGACGCGCCGCTTGAGCCTGCATCTCAATGAGAAGTTCGACCTGACGGATGACCCTTCCGTCACGGAGGGCGGCAGTACCGTTCGTGGCGACCGGAGCTACGTCGCCAACACCCTCAGAACGGGCGCGGACTACATGGTCACGCGCAAGAGTGAGATTGATGTCTACGTACAGAACAGTATTAGGCGGTACGACGATGACGATATGGCCGCCCGGTGGGACGAGGACCGCACGGATGTGGGGAGCGAGTTCATTCGCCACCTCAGCAAGAATGTCCAGATCAGCATCGAGGGACGCTATTCCATGTATGACTACGAGAGTGTGGGTGGGGTCGTCCGGGACTTTGACTCAGCCCTGCTTGCCGCGGGCGCGGAGAAGACACTGTCAAGGAGAGTTACCCTAGGCGGCCAGATCGGCGCGCAGGCACAGGCGTATGACGATGATGAAATCGATGGCTCGACCAATCCATTTTTCCGCCTGTACTTACGCGGCAACACGACTCCCGCACTTCGTCTCACCGGCTCGCTGTCGCATGCTGTGCGAGACGCGGACGCCTACCCGTTTGCCTCGCAGGAGTATTCCGAGGTGCGCGGTATTGTAGACTGGGATACGACATCTCATATCACTCTTACGTTTTCGGGTGCCTATAGCATGAGA
>JAOZSS010000068.1:0-8479 GCA_029939545.1 Kiritimatiellia bacterium
TCGCAGGGCCTCGCAGTAATTGGTCATATCGGTCAGGATGACGAGCACATGATAGTCGTGCTTGAACGCCAACTCCTCCGCCAGCGTCAGCGCGAAGCGCGGCGTGACAAGACGCTCCTCGGGCGGATCGGAAGCCAGGTTCAGGAACATCGTCGTGTTCGCCATGGCACCGGTCCGCTCCAGCTCGTCGCGGAAGTAGGTCGCGTCGTCGTTCTTCACGCCCATGGCGGCAAACACCACGGCGAACTGCTCATCGGTGCCGCGAATCTTGGCCTGGCGTGCGATCTGGGCGGCCAGCTCATTGTGCGGCAAACCGTTACCGGAGAAGATCGGCAGCTTCTGCCCGCGTACCAGCGTGTTCATCGAATCGATCACCGACATGCCGGTCTCGATCACGTCCATCGGGTAATCGCGGTCGACCGGGTTGATGGCGCTGCCATAAATGCTGCGCGTGACCCCCTCAAACGGCAGCGGCATGCCATCCAGCGGACGTCCCACCCCACTCAGCACACGTCCCAGCAGTGCCGGCGACACCGCAAACTCGAGCGCCTTGCCGAGAAACTTGATCGCCGTGTTGCGCAGGGACAGTCCCGTGGTGCCCTCGAACACCTGGATCACCGCCCGGTCGGTCGATATATCCAACACGGTTCCGCGCCGCGTCGACCCGTCAGCACAGAGCACTTCCACCAGCTCGCCGTAGGCCACATCGGCCACACGCTCCACCACAATGATGGGGCCCGCCGCCCGCTGCAAATCCCGATATATCCGCCCACTTTCGCTCGACATAACTTGCTCCCCACTGATCACTGATTACTGATCACTGATCACTGTCTTCCCTTAGAATCCGGCTTCCACCCGCCGCTTCAACTCCACAAACCGCTCCATTTCGTCGGCGGGAATGGCCTCTTTCATCCGGTGAATTTCTTCCACGATCTCGGCCGACAGAAGCTGGTGGACCGGCTTACCTTCCGCCGAAGCTTTCAGGGCCTGCTCGTGGAAGCTCAGAATGATATCGATCATCGCGAGCTGTTTCTCAAGCGGACAGTAGCTGTCGACCTCGCTGAAAGCCGCCTGCTGAAGGAAAGCCTCCTTAATCAGGCGGGAAGTCTCGATCGTGATGCGTTGCTTGTCAGGCAGCGCATCGGCCCCGATCAGCTTCACGATATTCTGCAGCTGCTCGTCTTCTTTGAGCAACGCCTTTGTCTTCTCTCGCAGCTCAGCCCATGGCAGTTCGGCATGTTCGGCATACCAGGCCGAGACGTCGTATTCCGAGTAGGAGGTGTTCCAGTGGATCGACGGGAAATGGCGCGCACTGGCCAGGTCGCGGTCGAGTCCCCAGAAGGTACGCACAAACCGCTTGGTGTGGGTCACGACCGGCTCGGAGAAATCGCCGCCCGGAGGCGATACGGCCCCGATGATGGTTACCGATCCCTCGCGCGTCGTGCCATCGCTGTCTTCGATCATCGAACGCCCCGCACGCTCATAGACATCACCGATGCGGGAGGCCAGGTAGGCCGGGTAGCCCTCCTCGGCCGGCATCTGCTCCAGGCGCCCCGAGATCTCGCGCAGGGCTTCGGCCCAGCGACTGGTCGAGTCGGCCATGACCGCTACGTGGTAGCCCATGTCGCGGTAGTACTCGGCCATCGTGATGCCCGTGTAGATGCTCGCCTCGCGCGCCGTCACCGGCATGTTCGAGGTGTTGGCAATCAAGGCCGTGCGCTCCATGATCGGTTTGCCGCTGCGTGGATCCTTCAGCACAGGGAACTCTTCCAGCACCTGGGTCATCTCGTTGCCGCGCTCACCACAGCCGATGTAGACAATCATGTCGACATCCGACCACTTGGCCAACTGGTGCTGCGTAACGGTCTTGCCGGTTCCGAATCCGCCGGGAATCGCACAGGCGCCACCACGTGCGGCCGGGAAAAGAAAATCGATCACGCGCTGCCCCGTAATCACCGGTACGCGCGGCGGGAGCCGCTTCGCGATCGGACGCGGACGCCTGATCGGCCACTTTTGCAGCATCGTGATTTCGCGCTCGCCAGCCGCGGTCTCCACTTTGGCGATCACGTCCGTCACGGTGTACTCGCCGGCCGCGGCGATCCAGGTCAGATTGCCGCTCATGCCGGACGGCACCATCACGCGGTGCACAATCAGGTCGGTCTCGGGCACGTCGCCGAGAATAGAAAGTGAAACGATCGTGTCGCCGATCGTCTTCGTCGGCGTGAAGGCCCACGTGCGATCGAGGTCGATCCCCGGCGTGCTCAGTCCCCGCTCGAGGAACGTGCCGCTGTAGTCGAAGAGCTTCTGGAGTGGACGCTGAATGCCGTCGTAGATGCTACGCACGATGCCGGGGCCCAACCAAACCGAGAGCGGCTCACTGCGTGCGACTACCGGCTCGCCCGGCTTCACGCCGATCGTGTCTTCATAGACCTGGATCGTCGCAACATCATCTTCCAGCGCAATGATCTCGCCGGCCAGCTTCTCGTCGCCGACATCAACCTGCTCGCCGAGACCGGCCAGACCCATCCCGTCGGCAAACACCACGGGGCCATTAATACGAAGTATTACAGATTCCATTATACCAGTCCCACTATGCGTGCCACCTGCCCGCGCCATTCATCGCGATTCCGGCCCAACCGGGCTTCAAACGTGTTCTCAAAAACGATGCGTCCGGCCATATCACTCACCACCGGCCCCCCGCTGGTGTCGATGGTCTCGTCATCGATCGTGATCGATACGCCATCGATATCCTTCGGAAACTCCGCCCCCCGGGCCAGAGCCTGTTCGGCGGCATTCAGCCGCACCCGTACCGCCTCCGCACCGAGAGCAGTGATGCCCTCACCCACGAGCGAGGCCAGTAGCTTGAGGCGCGCCGATTCATCGTTGATGGTCGCCAGATCCTGCAGCGCGGCCGCAAACACGGCCTCCACAGCGTCCTCGCGCACATTCATGAGGGTGCGCCGCTCTTCCTGCTGCACTTCCGCCAGTACGGAGTGTTTGCGCTGCGCAGCGGCCTCGCGCACCGCTGCCTCGGCGGACGCCAGTCGTTTCGCCGCCTGCTCCTCGGCCTGCCGGATCTCGCGTGCCGAAGCCTTCTGAGCCCGCTCGGTCATCGCCTCGGCCTTATCGCGGGCCCTGCAAAGCACACGCTCGATCAAGGCATCCAGATTTTCGTTCTCACTCATGATCAGTCCCAACAAAAGGTGATTCTCAATATCCAACAGCCAACAAGGAATATCCAATAGGGGGTGGGCGGTTATCCAATATCCAAGGAGGGACGGGTCCCGTTGGTCATTGGATTTGAGTGTTGGTTATTGGATATTCTTTCTCCTATTCATGCCTATCCGTGTTCTCTTTCGAACCTACAACCTGATCCCAAGACTCTTCTGCAGATACGCCCGTATCTCATCCGCGCATCCAGCCTGGTCGTCGCGGTCGGGCAGCCGCAGCACCAGCGGCAGCTTGCGCCGCTGGAGATAGGGGCGGAACGCCGCTCCCATCTGCGCCGCATACGAACTGCCCACCAGCACGACCCCGATCTCGGGATCGGCCAGATACTCATCGATGACCGTTGCCGTGTCATCCGGTGTGGCAGGCGTTGAGCCCGACACACCCGACAACTGGAACAGCCCCACGAGCAGTTTGTCGCCCACGACGCGGATCTTCATGCCTACACCTTGGCCAGCACAATGATCGCGATCAGCAGACCGTAGATCGCAATACCTTCAGCCAGCGCCACGTAAATCAGCGACTTACCCATCAGCTCAGGCTTCTCCGCCACGGCACCCATCGCCGCCGTACCGACATGCGATACAGCGTAACCGGCCGCGACCGACCCGAGACCCGTGGCCAATGCCGCGGCCATGAACGCCCAACAACTGATCTTGGCTGCGGACTCATGCGACATTACCACCTTGGCGGCATCGGCATCACCATGGCCACCCTCGGCGGCTTCAACCTGATCACCGTCCTGCCCGAACGCTGACCCCACAAACATCAGCGGCGCGCAGCTCAGCAGAATTGCAGCCACCGCGATGAGCCCAATATTGACTCGCTTGAATACTGCCATGACACGTTCCATGTTATACCTCCTGTTTATTCCGAACTATCATCTTTGCGTATACTCAACGGCGCATACGCGACACCGTTACCGACGAAGAACTTCGAGAAGAACTCGTAGTACTCCAACCTCAAACACTGAATCGTCACGATCATCCCCTCGAGCACGATGATGAAGAGGTGCTCCAGCGGCAGACTGAGCACCGTGGCCACGCGACTTTCGACCATGTCGTTGACCGTGAAGACCGCCATCGTCAGCGCCGCATGCGCCAGCCCAAACGCCGCGACACGCAGGAAACTGACCGAGTTGGAGAACAGGTTCATCACGATCTCAATCGGCTCAAAGAGTATCGTGGCGATCTCCTCTTCATGTTCTTCCTCGGCAGACGAAGAAGGGCTTACCCCGATCCTCGCATGCCGCCGCTTATCCAACAGCAGAAACGCCACCTGTCCCCCCGCCACCAGGCAGAGCGGCGTGGCAAGCAGCGAGATAATCAACCAGGACGGGGCGGTGATCTCTTTGCCCATCATGCTCATGGCGAACAGGACCAGCAGCGACCAGAAAAAGATCAGGCTCGACGCGCTCCACTGCCCGATCAGCGCCTTGCGCACCTTCTTCTGTCGCAGGGCCTGCACAATGTTCAGGACGACACCTAGCGACAGAAGCGCAACGCCCAGCGCCATCGCGGCGGCCAGGAACTTGGTCAGGTTCTCCGGATGACTCGGACGCATCCAGAGGTCGGGCAGAAACGAGTCACGCTCGATCCCGAAGCACGAGCCAAACAGAAACCCGAACAGCGTACCCGAAAGACCGGCCATCAAGAGAATACGACCCAGGTCGCGCATGGCGGTGAACAGCTTGTAGGGCAGAAACGCCATGGCGGCCCCGATGGCCGCCAGGCAGAGCCCATGCCCCACGTCGCCAAACATCATACCGAACATGATGAGGAACGAGAGGGCCACAAACGGGGTCGGGTCTACGTCATTGTAGCCCGGCAGACCGTAGGTGCGCACAAACAGCTCGAACGGGCGGAACAGCGTGAAGTTGCGCAGATGCGTCGGCACCCCCTCTGCCGTCGGCTCAGCCACGGGCGTAAACTGGATGTGACAGAAACCGTCGGCATTCTTGTTAAGCCGACGCATCAGGGCGTGTTTCTTCGACACAGGGATGAAGCCGGAGATCTGCGTCAGGATGCCATTCGATCCAAAACGCGACAGGGCATCATCCAACACGCTGTGTACGTGCAGCCGGGCAACACACGCGGACAGGGCGGCGTGCCACGTGGGCAGCGACCGGTCATAGTCGCGCGTCAGGTCGGCCAGCCGGTCACGATGCATCCACAACTCCATCTCGAGTTGCTCAGACCCATCCTCGAACGACGCCACGAACCGTTCCGGCGGCTTGGGCGAGCGGGCGCCCGCATCCTTCAGCAGCCTGTCGAAACGCCCTTTCTGGGCAGGGTCACCCAGCAGCAGAAATGCCACGTTGTTCCCCAGCGCGGGACGGGTCGCCAGCGCACACGGTTCGTCCGCGAGCTCTCTTTGCAGCCGCTCCGTGTGCGCTCGCCCGATCAAACCGCAACGGGCATAGAAATATTCGAAGCCCTGTAGATCAAGAAACGAAAGGCCGTGATCGTTCAGCAGGTGGAGCTCCTCGGAGATGTCATTCAGACGCGCGACCTCAGATTCGGATTCCTGGCGCTGACGAAAATGCTCATCGATCGTCTGGCGCAGTGTGGACAACGTTTCCTCGGTCTCCTCGATAATCGCTTCCGTACTGCGGTCGAGAAAGGCTTCTTGCTGCTCCATCAAGAGGTGCTGCGTCTTGAGGCCCAGGTGCTGGAGCATCGATTCGGCCTGCCGGTCCAGCTTCTCAATCTTGCCGCGCCAATCCTCACGCTCGAGCGGGGAGAAGCCCCTGCCCTCTTCCGTTGAGAGTCGCCGCTCCACCACGTGCACGCTGCCTTCGCGCGTCAGCATCCCGGCCAATCGCTCGGCATCCTCGCAAAGCGACCAGACATCAATCCGGGTCATCCGTTCCGGGGCGAAGATCATGCGGCGACCTCCCCGTAGGCGGACGGGATATCTGCGATCCCCGTTTCTTTCGATTCCAGCAACAGGGTCAGCTCCAGTGCCTGGTAGATCTGAAGCACAAGGACGCTGGTCAGGAAGTCGGCGCTAAAGACGATGCCACGTCCCGCTTTCAACGCCCGGCGCAATACCACCACGCGCAGCAGGGCGAGTGCACCCGCCTTCGCTACGCTACGGCGTGGAAGGCCCGCCTTGGGCAGCAGTTGCTTCGGCAGCAGCCGCCTTGCCAGCGCCATCACGGCTTCATCCTCGTCGTCGGCGGAAATCGCTTCAAGGCAACGATCCAGGTCCTTCTCATCCGTCACGAGCGAGAGCCATTCGACCACCCGGCTTTGCTCCGCCTCGCGGTGCACCTTGAGGCGCACCGCCGACTCGATGATACGTTCGACCAGAAAGACCGCGAGCCCCGAATTGTCCGTACCGTGCTTCAAGCTGAAGTCGCAATGCTCCGCCGCCTTAACCCATTCTGCAAAGAACGCGACCTCGATGCTTTCGATGAGGCGGGAGGCATCTTCATCCTCGTAGTAACGCTGGAGGCCGGCTTCATAGGCCGCCGCAAACGGTGTGCCCTGCACGAATCGGGAGAGGGCGGCAAAGTTGGTGACATCGCCGAGAATGTCGTCAAACATGCCCATCGGGCCGGTGTCGTACGGAAGCCCCTGTGCCGGGGCACCCTCTGCCATGGCATGGATGCGATGGATTACGCTTTCGAGATTGATCAGATCATAGTAGCGCAGGAAGCAACGGAGGAGATCGCCCAGCGCGCCCTGCGCAAATCGGAGCAGCGCCGAGCTGCTGTGAATCACCGCCTGGTGCGCCGCGCGTTCAGCCGAGGCAACATCCGAGACGTCGTCGGGCAGCGCACCGCGCTCCTTGAACCATGCGACGATCTCGGGCGCCGAATCGATGCCGGCCACGTCTTCCCACTCGTGCGGCTTCAGGAGCGCCGTACGCAAGGCGCAGGCACGCACACAGGGGGCCGCGTATGGAGCCAGACTACTCACAGCGTCACCAAGGCCTCCACAACTGTTTGGACAGCGTCCTGCTTGTGGGACGCCAGCTTGCCTGCAATCTCGCCGGAGACCAACTCCACCCGCTCGTGCGATGCCTTGATAAAGGCCTCGGTTTCGCCCTGTTCTGCGCTCTGCACACGTTTGCGCATGGCCGCCAGCTCGTCACCGATGCCCTGGGTCAGCTCCGCTATGCGCAACTCCGTCTCGCTGCGAACACGGCGCGCGTCATCCTTCGCCTGTGTCACGATGTCCTGCGCTTCCTTCTCGGCGGCGCGCAGCCGATCAATATCATCTACCGTACTCATGCGTCCTTTTTCCCCGTACGTCCACTCTTCCGGATCTCCCGGACGACCAACCAGATCACCAATCCAAAGAGAAAGAGGCGCACGAGCGCGAAGAGAACAGCCACGATGCTTTCCAGTCTACTCATGGTCTCTTACTCCGTCGCTTCGCCTATCAGCCCCACCACAGCATCCGTGCTCCCTGCCCCAACCAAACCCTCAATCACGCCCGCCTTCCGCAACATCAGCATCGTGCGCGCCACCAGGCGAAGATGATCTTCGGTGGAGTTACCGCCAATAAGGAAAAAGAGCTGGGTTGGTTTCTCGTCGAGAGCGCCGAAGGGCATCCCCTCCCGGCAGATCCCCAGCGCCATGCAACTCTTCGCAAGGGCCGAGTGTTCGGGGTCACGGGCATGCGGGATTGCCACGCCGTCGCCGATCGCTGTGGAAACAATCTCTTCGCGCCCGATCAGGGCCGCCATGTAGCGGGTCGGATCGGTGACGGTCCCCTCCTCGACCAACGGAGCCACGAGCCGGGCCAGCACATCCTTCTTCGGCCCTAGCTGGAGATCCATGATGATTCGGTTTGGCGTAAGCAAACGGGGAAGCGAGAGCTCCTCGTGCGGCGGCTGAATTACTTCGGCCAACTGTTCGGTGGCCTGGCGGTACATACGACGGGTTAGCCAGTCGTCAATTACGGCGCGCACGAATCGCCACTGGTTGGACACTTTAAGCCCGGGCAGCTCACCCGCCTGCACCATGCGCGTGATGGTCTTCTCTGAGACCTTCAGGTAGACCGCAACCTCCTGCAACGTCATGACCGCATCGGTCATCTCTCCATGGGCATTTTTTTCTTCAGGCATCAGGATCTCCAACGCACGCAAGACACACCTTTGTCATCCAGTGTCCACTCCTGTCTAGCTTTGCCCAGAATAGGGTATAGATGGACTTTGGGTCAATGAATTTTTTTTGAAACATAGTAGTTGTATTCTTTCTTCACACAGGGCATAGTGTGAGCCGGTTATTTCAGACCGA
>JAOZSS010000068.1:8489-10947 GCA_029939545.1 Kiritimatiellia bacterium
ATCATCGTGCTAGTCGGAGGAGTTGAGAGCATGACAGCATAGAAGGAGATATCAATGGATATCTACGTAGGAAACCTACCTTACGAGGTAGATGATAGTCAGCTGCAACAGCTGTTCGCACCGCACGGCAACGTCACATCGGCGCGTGTCATCATGGACCGCATGACCGACCGCTCCAAAGGCTTCGGCTTCGTGGAAATGCCTGACAAGGCCGAGGCCGATGCGGCCATCAACGCGCTGAACGGGCAGGACATTGGCGGACGCAGTCTGCGCGTCAACGAGTCCCAGCCCAAACCCCGCGGTGGTGGCGGCGGCGGCGGTTACGGTGGTGGCGGCGGTGGCCGTGGCGGCGGCTACGGTGGCGGCGGTGGCGGCGGCAGTCGCTGGTAGACAGCGCAGCTGACAATCACACTGAGAAGGGCGCGCCTCGGCGCGCCTTTCTTTTGCCCATATGCCGGATGACCGGCAAGAAAGCACTCCATGACCTTCAACAACCTGGGCCTCGCGCCCGAGCTAGTGGTGGCGATATCCCGCATGGGATTCGAGACCCCTACCCCCGTGCAGGCACAGGTGATCCCTCGCCTGCTCGAGAACAAGGGCGATGTGGTCGCCCTGGCGCAAACCGGCACAGGCAAGACTGCGGCATTTGGTCTACCGATTCTGACAATGCTCGACCCTGCGAACCGGGCACCCCAGGCGCTCATTCTCTGTCCGACACGCGAGCTGTGCATGCAGATCACGCGTGACATGGAGGCTTTCGCCGCCTGCTCGCCGGGACTCCGCATCCTGGCGGTTTATGGCGGCACCCCTATCGATGGCCAGCTCAGGGCACTCAAACAGGGCGTCCACGTGATCGTCGGCACCCCCGGCCGCATGCTCGATCTCATGCGGCGCCGCAGGGTAGAGTTGGGCGGCATTGAGCGGATGATTCTCGATGAGGCCGACGAGATGCTCAACATGGGCTTCAAGGAGGATCTCGAAGCCATCCTTGCGGGCGTTCCCGACAGCGCCCATACCCTCCTCTTCTCAGCCACCATGCCGCGCCAGGTGGCCGCCATGGCGAAACAGTACATGCAGGATGCCGAGGAGATCACGGTGGGCCAACGCAACGCCGGCGCAGCAAACGTGCGGCACGACTGCTACGTGGTACACCAGCGCGACCGCTACCGCACCCTCAAGCGCATTGCCGATTTCTATCCCGACATGTACGCGATCGTCTTCTGCCGCACACGCCAGGATACCCAGGGCATCGCCGACTGGCTGATCCGCGACGGCTACAATGCCGACTCCCTGCATGGCGACCTCTCCCAGGTACAGCGTGACCGCGTCATGGATAAGTTCCGCTCGCGCAATCTCCAGATCCTGGTGGCCACCGATGTGGCCGCACGTGGTCTGGACGTGAACGATCTAACCCACGTGATCAACTTCAATCTGCCCGACGACCTCAACAGCTATACCCATCGCAGCGGACGCACCGGACGCGCCGGCAAGAGCGGTATCTCGGTGGTGATTGTCAACATGCGCGAAAAGGGACGCGTCCAGCGCATCCAGCGAATGATCGGCTCAAAGTTCGAATACCGCAACGTGCCGAACGGACGCCAGGTGTGCGAGTCGCAGCTCCTCAGCATGATCGACCGGATGCGCAGCGTCGAGGTCGATCACGAACAGATCGACACCTTCCTCCCCGCGATCAACACCGTACTGGAAGGTATGGAGCGCGACGAAATCATCAAACGTTTCGTCTCGCTGGAGTTCAACACCTTACTCAAGTACTACCGAGACACCGGCGATCTAGCCTCCAGCGCGCCTTCGTCGCGCTCCAAGAAGGCGAACAAACAGAAGCCGCCGGCACCCGCGCCCACGCCCAGAACCCAACGCGAGCCCAAGGTCGCGCCCGCGGTTGCGGTTGCGCCACCGGCGACGGCCCCGGCGGCCCCTCCCCAACCCGCCACGCCCCCGGATCCGCCAATCGTGTCTGCACATGATATCCGCATGTTCATCAATCTTGGACTCCTGGACGGGATCAACACCAAGAAGCTGCGCGACCTGATCAACAAGGAGTGCGGCCGCGATGTGCCGGTGAAGAAGATCGACATCATGCGGCGCTACTCCTTCTTCGAAATCGTGAAAGCAGACGCCAGCATGGTCATGCTGGCTCTCGGAAAGGCCCAGTACGGCGGACGCAGCGTACGTGCTGAACCGGTCGACAACGAACGCAAGAGTAAGCGCGTCAAACGCACCGAACGCCGTTCCAAGAAGACCAACCCCAAGACAGGCAAGCGCACCCCCCACGGTCCCGCCAGATCCGGCCCACGGAAGCCATCCAAAGGAAAATCAACCAAGCGCAAGCCCGGCAAGCGCCGCTAGCCTGATCTAGTCATCAACTCCGATTTCGGGACACGCCACCACCGGGCTCGCCCCGGTGGAGCGCTCTTTTCGCTCTATCCGGGCGCTATCC
>JAOZSS010000069.1:0-5499 GCA_029939545.1 Kiritimatiellia bacterium
CTTAGTCGCTTTCTTAGTCGCGCCCCTTAGTCAGATACACTTAATCGAACTGCTGTCCAGCGTGGCCGTCCCGTCACGCCATCAGGGCAGGCTGACGCCAACGTCATAGAAACGGTGCGGCGTGTTGGTCGGGTGCGGCGTCGTGGTGGATCCGTCATCGATCCAGGTGTAGTTCGTCGCGGTCGGCACCGTGATCGCTGTGGGTGTTGCGTTCGACCAGCCGGGAGCGTCGATAAGATCGTTGTCATAGGAGATGGTGTAGACGCGATCCGGCTTGGCAGGGAAGCGCACGACGAAGCCGGCCGTTACGCCATCGGCGTCGGTGAGGCGGAGGTAGTCCTCGTCGTTATCAGGATCCGTATTGGATATCCACTCGTCACTGTTGATCACGCCGTCGCCGTCGTGATCGTTGGTGCCGTCGCTGTCGTCATACGGATCCAGGAAAGCTGGACGCGCGTCCTCGTAGACGTTCGGCAGACCGTCGCCATCCCAATCTGAAGGATACGCGTCGAATCCAAGGGAGAAGCTGAAGTTTCCCGTGCCATAGATCTCCACCTGGTGCGTCTGTGCCTGGTTGCGCATCGGCACCGTGGCAAAATCGACCTTGCTCATGTCTTCATCCGTGGCCGTGCTCTGCCACGTCGCATTGTGACCGGTGTCGGAATACCCGATCACCGCTTCAACCGTCGTCCCGTAGTTGGTATTGGAAAGCCGCAGTACGCCGCCACTGTCCTGAACCGTCAACATGCCCTGCCCGTCCTTGAGTAGGGCGGCCAGGTCCGGAGATACCCCGTGCCGCACGTACACCGTCTTGCCGGAGGTGCTGTAGCTGATCTCCAGCTTTCGCTCGCCGGCAGCCAGTGTGACGGTCTTGCTGATCGTGGCGTCAGGCGTTGTGAACTGCCAGCCCTGGCTTGCAGGTGTCACGCTGTATTGATGGTTCACGTAGTTCTTCTTGTCCGTATCATCCCACCAATCCTTAAGTCCCGACGTCCGGTAGGCCTGCACCGACCCATCGTCGTAAACATTGGACTCACCCTCAAACTCCACATTAGTGCCCGAATACCCCACGAAGTTGCCCAGTGCCTGATAGATTGAGTCATCAAGTACATCCCGTATCCATGCCCCGACCAGCCGCCCACCGGTGGCCTCGAAACAGGCGAACAGGCGATCGTTGTAGAGCAGGTATTCATCCTCGCCGTCGAGGTCGACATCCTGCGCCACGGCCTGTGGTGTCGCGACCGACTCCGCGAGGGCGCTCCAGTCATCGACATGCTTGTAGACCGCCGCAAACCGGCTCTGCGACTGCGCATTCTGCGCAAACATCGCGAGAGGATTGTAATCGGTCGCCGGATAGAGATACTGGCCGGTACTGTACCGGCGCGTATCGTGGTCCGTCTCATCATGGAACGCCGTCTGGAACACGGACGCATGCAGCGTGGCACGCGCCAGCTCGGACAGGTTGCTCTGCGAGATGCTGTTGACCGCCTCCCACGCATCTTTCACCACGCTGTTGCCGAAATAGAGCATGCCGTAGCGGTTCGTCATCTGGGTGCCGGGACGTATGTCGAATTTCTTCTCCTGCAGGCCTTCCTCGACGCCGTCCTGGCCGACGTACCAATTATTGAAGTTCTCCTGCGTGGCATGATTGAGCCAGTTGTAGCTCTGCTTGTTGCTGACGGCCACGTTCTCGTCGCGCCACTCGGCCCACCAGCCGCCACCGAACGTCCCCGCTTCAGCTCCCCAGGAGGCCTCCACCTCACCGCGCGTGATCTGCTCGAGCGCCACGATCGGCGTCCAGGGCCGGTTGGCCAGCCAGCGAATGTTCAGGTCGTACGCATCGGCATCGGCATTATCTACAAAATCGGACCAGCTGCTCAGCAGCGTCACCACCTGGTCGTTCACGCCGCTACGCGCCTTGCGGTTCAGCAGGGAACGCAACGCCATGTCGAGACCATTGTCGGTGGTGTTGAACCGGTACGACGAAGCCAGGTTGTTGATCACAAAGCAGCGCCCCGCCCAGCCGCCGTCTGCATCACTCTTGCGGAACTCGTTGATGCGGTAGGCGCCGTCGATCAACGACTCCGTGCGGCCAATCCAGTTGAAGAGGTGCGTATCCTGATCGCACAGCGTGAAGGTGTAGCCCATATCACGGATCTTCGCGAACACATCATAGTCCAGCAGCCGCTCGGGCGGCCAGAACACAGCCGTGTTGGTGTCGATCGTGGTGTCGTAGATCCGCTCCAGGTACTGCCGCGCCAGTTCCTCGTTGTCGCGGTTATAGTCGTACGTAAAGTAAGGCAGCATGTGGTCGGAGAACGTGCTGCCGAGCAGGTAGACCACGTTGGCATCGATCAGCTCAGCAATCTTCGCATTCAACGCCGGGCCATCCACCCACGGTTTGCCTGCCGCCGGGTCGGCCGATGCCCACTGAATCGCCGATGCCAGCGTGGGCGTGATGTGCAGATTGAGCGGCTGCTCGAACACCTCGTGCACGGCCACCGGTCGGTGATAGCCCGCGCCCTGTCCGTTATTGATCAGGTCCTGGATCTGGCTGCCGGGCTTGATGGCCTGGTTGCCATGTATCAGCGTGGCCACCTTGGCACGGCCGGTCCGGTCGGTTCCCTTGAACCACGAATAGAGGATGTCGTCGATCGACCCTTGGTCGAACCAGTAATCCTCGGCAATCTTGTCATCATAGATCGAGTCGCGTATGTCGTTTCTGCCACCGATATCGCCGTTCCCGACCGGACTGTTACTCGTGCCGTCCTTCGTGGTGTAGACTTGGTAGCTGAAGTTGCTGGCACCGCTGCCCGACCATCCGGCGTCGATCAGCGCCTTCCGGCTGATGCTGCACTCCATCGCGTCGAGCTCGGCGTTGTAGTAGGCGTCTATGAAGCCGTCCGGCGCGTCCTGGCCGCGGCCGACCACCCCGAATGAGCCAAGATTCTGGCCGACCTCGGTGCTGTTGTTGGATGGATCGAGATCCACATAGACCGTGCCCTGCCCCGACTGGTAGACCGCCACCACGGCCTCCCATCCCATACGCGTCTCCGCATCCACGTCATCGGGCAGCGCCTTCTCGCCCTGAGTATCGTCGCCGACATCGATCACGATGTAGAGATCCAGATTACCCTCCTCGGCCTGCGCCCGGAGGTCATAGAAGTCGACGCGGAAGTAGAAGTTGCCGTCGCCGGAACCGGTGTCGCCACCATCGTGGGCATAGAACGCCACGATATCGCGCGACTCATCCCAGCCGTCCCAGCCCTTGTAGACGTCGCCAAGCTGGTTATTGGGTCCCCCACCCTCGTACTCATCAAGGATCAGCAGGTCATCCCATGTCCAGTCCATGAACTCCTGGTAGTTGGTGACTCCGTTGATCACACCGATCGGAGCTCCGGGACCGACAATGATGGAGCCCTCGGGCGGCGGATCCAGGCTGTCCGCCTGGCGCGGGTGCGTCCCGTTCTGGAGCTCAAGGTAGTTCACATAGTCATTCGTCACACCCAGCACCACGATCAGGTCGCCATCCGGGTTCCCGTTGGCGCCGTGCTCCACGCTGGTGATCGGGTCTCCGGACCACATATGCACCTTGTTTGTATCGCCGCTATCGAGAGGATCAAACTGGTAACGACGCTCCCATCCGTCCGGCAATCCATCACCGTCCGTATCGGGATTCAAAGGGTCGGTTTCCTCCCAAGACTCTCCCACCGCCCACGTACGGTTGGAGTCGGTATCGCCGTCGATCCAGCCGTTGTAGTTGACGTCCTCGCCGTAGCCATCGCTGGCACCGTCGCCGTCCGTATCCGAGTTGTTCGGGTCTGTCTCGGTCCAGGCGGAGTCCCATTTCCCGTCCGGCCAGTCGCCCTCCTTCTGGCGGTCAGCCCATGGATTCTCCTGGTCCGGCTGCAACGGATTGCCATCGCCATCAACCCAGCCGTTGCGGTTCCTGTCCTCAACGCCGTCGGGGATGCCGTCATAGTCCGAGTCCGGATTGTTCGGATCGGTCAGAGTGCCATGAATAAGGTCTGTGCGAGAGGCATAGAAGACATACTCCGGCAGCCCGTTGTTGTCGGGCACCGTGTTGAAGAATGGCGGATCGTAATCCGGAAGGAAGTTCGCGAAACCGTCGCAGTTGGTGTCTTCGTTCGTGTCGGTTTGCCCGAGGTCCGCCGTGCGCCACCCGCTCTCTAGCCCGTCCGGCAAGCCATCGCCGTCGGTGTCCGGGCGGAGCGGATCGGTCCGCCCGTTTACACGCCAAATATGGACATCACCATTGTCCCAGGCCTCCGCGTTGGTCGGGGGGAGATTGGTCGGGATGGTCTCAGCGCCGTTGGATAGGCCATCATCATCCCAGTCGAGCGTACTGTTGGTCGCGACCATCTCACGGAAGATCACGGTGGTGTTGCGCCAGGTTGAAGCGCTGACCGTGGCATCGCTGGCTTCGTTCGTATTGCAGTGGGCACCGAACCAGTAGTTCCCCGCCTCCATGTTCTCCCAGAGAAACAGCCAGTTGCGCTTGTCGCCCACCGTCTGCGGGTTGCCGTCAATTCGGTACGCGGTCAGGCCCGATGCCTCCGCGCCTGGGTACGCCGGGGTGACGATACAGTTCGAGGAGGATAGAATGCCCGTGACGGTCATTACCTGCGCCCCGATCATCAGGGTCGACCCGACACTCAGCTCCGTATTGAACGAGGGAAGGATCATCGTGGCCACGTCGTTCGTGTTCGATCCCGGATATGGATGGGTGATCCTGAGCTGCGTGTTGTTCGTGATGCCGGCAACCGACACCACGTTGCTGTCGATCGACAGGCGGTTACCGACCTCGAGGTCGGTCGTAAAGAAGGTGTTGGAGCCAGTGACGGTCGTGTTGCCATATACCACTGACACCGTTCCAATCAGTGCCACGCCGACACCCTCGACACGGTTCGACCCGCTCCACACCGACACAGTGCCCGTGAGCGCATTGGTGGTGCTGTCGTACGGCGTCACGGTGACCGGGTCGTTCGGGAACTCCAGCCAGACGTGCTGGGCGGCGAGGTCTGTTTCAACCTTGATCGTGTACTGGCGGTTTGTGGAGCCCGAGGAACAGTTGTCGGGCAGAATAATCTCAAACTTCTTGCCGTCCGAGTCGAATTCCGGCGGCGTGACGATGTCAATGTGCGGCCCCGCCTGCGTGGGCCAGGCTTTCACACGGCGCTCGGCCGTGAGCGTGACGCCGCCTCCGGCCGCGTTCGTGTGCAACACTTCGATCTCATGCAGGAAATTGTCGTCGCCGTTGTAGAGATCGGGCAGCGTGTACTGCATCTCGTGCCATCCGTTTGCACCTGCGCCCAAGTGCAAACTGTATCCACTCCGCCCCTGCACTTCGTCATCGATAGTGATCAGGAATCGATTGGTCATGGTTTCAGGATCAGTATCCCACAGCACGGGACTGAACCACGTCTTCATGAGATAGCCCGCACCCACCGTATCGCCATCGTTCTGCGGGTAGGCCAC
>JAOZSS010000069.1:5509-10933 GCA_029939545.1 Kiritimatiellia bacterium
TCCGAAGTCCGGGCCCGCGGCCGTCACCTGGCGCTCGAGCGTGCGGAAGCGGCCCGCGGCATCGGAAAGCAGCGTGTTCGTAGACGACGACAGTTCCGCCAGCTTCACGCGGATCGTGGCCGGCGAGTTGGTGGGGATATTGCTGTAGTTGAACCGCCATTCGCGTGGGAGCTCCGGGCAAGTGTCGTTTAGAGCGAGAGAAGCATCCACTTCTGACACAGCCACCCACGACACCTCGCCCTGTGCGTTGGTGCCGTTACCGAGGTCGCGACCGGTTGAGCCATCGTCATTGTCCACGCTGCCGTCCTCGACGTTGAAATAGACGTCCGTGACGGTCCAGTCGGTGCGGACGACCACACCATACTGGTTGTCCCCCAGCGTGTCGCCGTGCGAGGGATAGACCACCGTGCCCGTCGGGGCTATGGCGTCGTAGTAGAACGGCTGCACGTAGGTGTTGTAGATCGACGCACTGCCGGAACGGTTCAGGAAAGCACGCGCCCGCAACACATGAAAGCCTTCGTCCAGCCCGGTCTGCTTGGTGTCCTGCGCGAAATCCATGTGTGGATAGAGTTCAACGGTACCTGCGTTGAAGTTGGTAATAGAGAACTGTGTGACCATCCTCTTCTTCCAGTACACCTTGTCGGCATCGATGGGAAACACGCTGCCCGCATCGTGGTGATAGGCACCGATCTTGTAACGCAACTGCGTATTATCCGGGAGCGCAGGAATCGTAACCTTCCACCAGTCGGATGTCTTGCCACTGTGCACCGGACCGTTTGTCTCGTAGTTAAACGCAGCAACATACGTATCAGGCGTCAACGGGTAACCACCGGATCCCTCCGGATAGCTGTCTCCACCCGCGGTCGTGTAATACAGGTACATCCGGTCTGCATCGAAGGCATACCCCATGTTCACCTCAATGGTGACAGGATCGTCCACAGCCTCCTGCGGAGTCGGCCAAAATTGGGTGTGGCCATGGCCATTGACGTCCGTCGGATCGTGAAAGACCCACTCAGCGGTGTCGACGCTGCTGTCCACACCATCACCGTCGTTGATCGTGAATCCTGACGACCCGATCGTGCATTCGTACGTCTCCGCGCCCAGCGTACCGATGACGTTGCGGCCGATATCGACCGCAGCGAACTTCTCGCGGATACGCTGGTTGTAGGCCATCTGCTCATAGCCGTCGAACACGGCGGTTGAGCCCTCGTTGCCCGGAGGATGGTCGCGCATCACGTTGGGAGGATTGAACCCTGTGTCGTTGAGATTTACTCCACCATCAAGCTTGAGCAGAACGTTCTCAGCCGATCCATCGGCGCGGACAATGAAGTCCAGGTTGGTCGACGAGCTGACACGCGGCACCCACCAGCGATACTTGAAGTCGGTCGAGACCGGGTCATCTATGCCGTACGGATTGAAACCGGGATCGCCGTCCGGACCATCCTGGCGCAGATAGGAGACCCAGCCCACCGACTGCCCGTTCTCGCGAATCTCGACCGGGTGTACATTCCAGTCCCCGCCGCTCCAGAGATCCGACTCCTCGGGACTGCGCCACGAGAAAGCGAAGTAGCCGCCCGGCGGTATGATCACCTTGATCTTCCGATCGTACGGCACCTCGTAATAGAAATTGCCGCCGCCGGTGGAGTACTGCCAGAGGTAGTCCCCCGCCCTGAACGATGTGTCTATCTCACGGTATTGGCCCTCAGAGAAATTGTCGCACATTGCGAAAAAGAGAACGGCCGCATCGGCATCCTCATCCAAGACATCACCGGTCTCCCGCTCATCAATCCGCTCATAGGCACATACATCCGCGTCGCCCCAGCGCGGCTTCTGCCAGTCACGTGAGAAATGCTCGTGGATGTAGACGAGGTTGGGAATACGGCCGTCGCCCCACTGCCCCAGGAAATTAATGTTGGCGTGACGCGGAAACGCGCCGCCGCTCTGGCCGAGCGTCTCGGACTGGTAGTTACCGTCCGTGTAGACACAGGGCAATCCCTGGCGGGTCAGGTTCAGGGCAAACTGTAGCTCGGGCCGCGTGGCATAGTCATCGTCGTGGCTCTTCACGTAAGGGACACCCACCCCGGCACTGAAACCCTGCCCACCGGCATACTGTAGCCCATCCAACGTCCCCCAGGATTGCCCAAGGTTGCCGTTCAGGAACCCGTGAAGCTGACTGTCAACCAGTCGCATCCCGGCATCGATGTAGCCACTGTACGCAGGGGGTTCGCCGAGATGCTCGCCAAACATCATAAGGTCATTGCGGCCGAAGGTCAGCTCCGTATCGAACACGCTATCGCGGTGGTTATCCCAGTCTTCGAAGCCGCGCGTCATGTTGAACTGCCATTGGGCTTGGCCCAGGTAACCGTCGCTATTCCCGTTCTTGTCGCCCGATTGCTGGCCAAAGAAATAGGCGGGTACATGCTTCACCGCATCCAGACGGAGACCGTCCACCTTGGTGTGATGGACCAGCCAGCGGACCGCCCGGATCAGGTAGCCGTTTACGTCTTCCTTATAGTAGTCCGGATTATCGGCGATGATCTGCTTGGTAATGCTTGGATGCCCGAAACCGACCCAGCCGTTGGTCGGGTTGTGGTCGTAGTACTCCGGGTTATCAGGATGGCGCACAAACGCGAACTTGGGCATGTGGTCACCCTCGCTAGTGCCGAAGTTGCCGTTGTCGGGTGACTCCTGCGCAATATCGATCAGGTCGGAAAAGTTTCGGTTTTGGATCTGCCAGGTATCGCTCCAGTTCGCGATGTTGTCCCACTTGCGATAGAACCCCTCTTCGGTGACGCGCAGATGGAAGTCTTCGGGGAGCATGCCGGGATAGATATCGATCGCCGTATGCTCATTGTACCCCGGCACATCGAAGGCGCGGTGGTTCATGATGTTGTCGAAGTAGACGCGCACACCGAAACGGTGGGCCACGCGGATCAGGTGGAGCAGCTCCGCCTCCGTGCCATAGCGCGTACGAACCGTGTTGCGCTGATTCGTGCCGCCGAGGTCAAACGGGTCCCACAGGTCATACCCTACCGAAAGCCCACCGCTCCCCTTGGTGGGAGGCGGCAGCCAGAGCGCGCTGTAGCCGACTTCAACCAGCTCCGGCATCTTGTAGGCCAGCTCGCGGTAGCTGGTGTTGAAATACTGGAGAATGACCTCGGCCGGAGCGGAGGGTACGAGTGTGTGCAGGAGCACCATCCAGAGCAATCCGAGCAGACCGGCGCGGAGCCGGTTGACGCTCAACTGTAACCTTCTCATCATGAGTCCAGTTCCTCATACACACGCCTGCGCATGGCCGCGATGCCGGGCTTCAACCGCCCGTTCCCGCATCACGCCCCCCACAAAACATGCTCAACCACACGTGCAGTATAGCACAAATCAGGGAAAACGGGATACGAGGTTCCTATTGACTGGACGTCACAGGATTGCCTTCTGAATAGAGGGATCTATACACCAATGCCCTCCTCATCGTCAAGGAAGCGAAACGGCTGGATTGCACCGCAGCTATGCTGGATCCAATCGCGGACCGATGGCAAGAATCAGGTTCGGGTTGCGAGACAGTGAGAGCAGCAGTCCATATTCGAAACCGGCGACAGGCAGCGCCCCGTCGTGGGCCATCCGGAACGCCCCAATCATGACGCCATGGTGGTCTAAATTCGAGAAGCTCTCAACATCTGCCACCACCGGGGGTGCCCGGTGGAGCACTGATCGCCCGAGGACTGTCAGGGCCGTGCGCCCTACTCCTCCTCCGCCGCCGCCTTCTGGCTCGCGGTCAGTGCCTCATTCATGCTGCCGGTGCGGTAGCCTTTCAGGTCAACTGTGACGTAGAGGTATCCGGCTTCCTGGGCCCGCTCCAGCAACAGTGACCGAAGCGGCTCCGTACAAAGCGTGACCAGATCATCCTCCACCACCTCGATGCGGGCAATGTCGTCATGGTGTCGCACACGAAACTGGCTGATCCCGTTGTCGCGTAGGGCATCTTCCACGATCTCGACCGATTTCAGTTTCTCCTCGGTAATCGTCGTCCCATAAGGGAAACGCGACGCCAGGCAGGCGAAGGCGGGTTTCTCGGCCGTCGGAAGCTCCATTCCACGCGACAGTTCGCGGATATCCTCTTTCGTCATCCCGGCCTCGGCAAGCGGACTCAACACCCCCAACTCTCTGGCGGCCTTCCGTCCGGGCCGGTAATCGCCGCGATCGCTGGCGTTGGTCCCGTCAGCCACCTTGTCGATTCCATACTTGGACGCGACGGCCGCCACCACCGTGAAGAGTTCGCTCTTGCACTTGTAGCAACGGTCGGGAGGATTCTCCGCAAAACCAGGCACGTCGAGTTCGTTCGAGTCCACCGTCTCGTGCTTGATCCCGATTCGCTCAGCCAGCTCCGACGCTTCCTTCTGCTCGTGCTGCGAGTAGAGCGGCGACAGCGCGGTCACGGCCAGCGCACGCGCGCCAAGCACATCCGCCGTCACGGCGGCGAGAAACGTACTGTCCACACCGCCCGAGAAGGCCACCGCCAGGCCGTCCGTCCCACGAATCTGATCCTTCAAGGCCTCAAACTTGGCCGCCAGTTCCGTCATCCGTCACACTCCAAAAACCCGCTTCACCGCGGTCATTGTCATCCACACAAGACACAGGCCGGATCACGTTTCACACTCACACGGCGAAACGTCATCTTCAATGCATCATACACCAACAGCGTGTCGGTCAGCAGCTCGCCTGCCCCCAACAGGAACTTCAACGCCTCCGTGGCCTGGATCGTGCCGATCACACCGGGAAGCACCCCGAGCAGACCGCGTGCCGCCTCCGGGGTCGGCCCCGGCGGCGGCTCGCCAAAGACGCAGCGATAGCAAGCGCTCTTCCCCGGCAGGACGGTCATCGTCTGACCTCCGAAATTCAGGATTCCGGCATGAGAATAAGGCTTGCCGGTTGCATGGCAGGCATCTGCGATCAGGAACTTCGACTCGAAGTTGTCCGTTGCATCCACCACGAAATCATAGGTCGCCAGGATCTCGGGTGCGTTGGAGGCGGTCAACCGTTCAGGATACATCACCAGCTTCACGTCCGGGTTCAAGCGCCAGAGCGTCTCGGATGCCGACTCCACCTTGGTCCTTCCAATATCACCGGTGGCATGAAGCAGTTGGCGCTGCAGATTGGAGAGCTCCACACTGTCGGCATCCATGATGCCTAGTGTGCCCACGCCGGCGGCGACCAGATAGAGCGAGCAGGGAGATCCAAGTCCGCCAGCGCCCACGACCAGGACACGTCCCGCCTTCAGAACCGCCTGGCCCTCTTCTCCAACCCCCGGCAACAACAGGTGC
Source organism: Kiritimatiellia bacterium (assembly GCA_029939545.1). Classification (GTDB taxonomy): domain Bacteria; phylum Verrucomicrobiota; class Kiritimatiellia; order UBA8416; family JABMPJ01; genus JABMPJ01. The sequence goes on from JAOZSS010000069.1 coordinate 10,828, forward strand.
CGCGCGTACCGTTCACGTTGATCGGGAGTCAAGGCCATTGCCTCTTCCTAAAGGGTGTAACCGGTCTTCCGCTCTCACTCATGCGACTAAGCGCCCCCCATTTTCA
>JAOZSS010000070.1 GCA_029939545.1 Kiritimatiellia bacterium
CAATATCTTCAAACCGTTCAATTTTCATCATCTCATCCAAAAAACCTTTGAACCTCTGAACCTTGAACCTCAACCGTGGCTATCACACAATATCCAAATGAAATTGTTCGACTCATTTACTCAAAGAATCAAGATTTAGGAGCTAAAAAGTAAAACCACGCGTCCGGTCCGGACGCGTGGTTTTCTTTTTATCATGGAACGGTTCGTGGCAACTTCTCAATAACAGCTTCTTGTCATTCCGAGCTTGTCGAGGAATCCCCAGCATTACCGGTTGCCTTGTGATCCCTCGACTTCGGGATGACAGGACACAGTGTGCCTTCGTCTCTTTTCACGTGTGACACGCCGCTAGGTGGCGTTGTCCGCTTCCGCTTCCGCTTCCGTCTCCGGCGCGTCTGCGACCTCCGGGTTCGGAGTTCCGTCCTCGGGTGATCCTTCCGCTTCCGCCAGATCCTCTTCCTTGACATCGTCCACACGGGCGATGGGGGAGGCGGATACGAGCGTGTCGCCCTTATCCAGGTTGATCAGGCGTACGCCCTGCGTGGCGCGGCCGATGACGCGAACGTCGGCCACGTCCATCTTGATCATCTTCCCGTTGGCCGTGATCAGCATGAGCGAATCATCCTCCAGCACGCTGTGCGCGCCGACGACCTTCCCGTTACGGGCCGTGGTCCTGATAGCGATAACGCCGCTGCCGCCGCGGCTCTGCAGGCGGTATTCATCGAATGACGTACGCTTGCCGTAGCCGTTCTCGGTACAGACCAGGAAGGTGGCGTGTTCGCTGAGGACCTCCATGCTCTGTAGGCGATCGCCTTGGCGCAGCCTGATGCCGCGAACGCCGCGCGTGGTGCGGCCCTGGTCGCGTAGCTGCATTTCGTCGAAGTGAATGCTTTTGCCGTTGGCCGTGGTCAGGATGATCTCGTCTTCGCCTTCGGTCAGTTTGACTTCGATCAGGCAGTCGCCCTCATCGATCTTGATCGCGATGATGCCGCCCTGACGGATGTTGCGGTAGCGGCCAAGGTTCGTCTTTTTGACAACCCCGTTCTCGGTGGCCATGAGGAGGAAGCGGTTCTCGTCGTACTCACGCACGCGGATCATGGCGGCGATCTGTTCCTCGTCGCCGATGTTGAGCAGGTTCACGATGGCTTTGCCACGGGAGGTACGTGTGGCCTCCGGGATTTTGTAGACCTTCTCCCAATAGACACGGCCGGCACTGGTAAAGAAGAGGATGGTATCGTGCGTATTGGCCACAAAAAGGTGCTCTACAAAGTCCTCGTCACGCGTGGCCATACCGGCCACGCCCTTGCCGCCACGGCGCTGGGCTTTGTAGGTGTCGATCGGTACGCGCTTGATGTAGCCGACGTTGCTGATCGTGATGATGCATGGCTGGTCGGCGATGAGATCTTCCATGTTGACCTCACCTTCGGCATGCGTGATGTCGGTGCGGCGTTCGTCGCCATACTTCTCCTGCAGCTCGCGCAGGTCGTCCTTGATTAGTCCGAAGATCTTGCCGGGGTTCTCAAGCAGATCGCGCAGGTACGAGATGCGTTTGATCAGTTCAAGATATTCCGCCTCAAGCTTCTCCCGCTCGAGGCCGGTGAGCTGGTAGAGACGCATGTCGAGGATGGCGTTGGCCTGAATCAAGGTCAGCTCGAACTGGCTGACCAGGGCGGTGCGGGCCTCATCCCTGTTCTGGGAGCTGCGGATGATCTTGACCACGTCGTCCATGTTGTCGATCGCGATACGCAGCCCTTCGAGAATGTGGGCGCGCGCCTCGGCCTTGGTCAGGTCGAACTCGGTGCGCCGTGTGATGACGTCGAAACGGTGATCGGTGAAGCAGTGGATCAACTGCTTCAGGTTCATCTCGTGCGGCTGACCGTTGTGGATCGCCAGCATGATGGCCCCAAACGTGGTCTGCATCTGCGTGTGTTTGTAGAGCTGGTTCAGGATCACCTCGGCGATGACGCCGCGCTTGAGTTCGATCACGATGCGGATGCCCAGGCTATTGGACTCGTCGCGCAGATCGGCGATGCCCTCAATCGACTTGGTCTGCACCAGGCGGGCAATATTTTCGATCAGGTTGGTCTTGTTCACCGTGTAGGGAATCTCGGTGATGATGATGGCATCTTTTCCGCTATCGCGTTCTTCGATCGTGGCGCGACCACGCACACGCACGTGGCCGCGGCCCTCGCGGTACATGCTCTTGATGCCGGCCGTGCCGCAAATGATGCCGCCGGTTGGAAAATCGGGGCCCTTGACGAATTCCAGCAGGTCATCGATGGGGCATTCCGGATTATCGATCTGGTGGATGATGGCGCCGGTCAACTCGTTCAGGTTGTGGGGCGGGATGTTGGTGGCCATGCCGACCGCGATACCGGTTGATCCGTTTAACAGCAGGTTGGGCAGACGCGAAGGCAGCACGAGCGGCTGTTCGAGCGACTCGTCGTAGTTGGGGCCGAAATCCACCGTGTTCTTTTCGATATCGGCCAGCATCTCCTCGGCATGGCGGTCCATCCTGATCTCGGTGTATCGCATCGCAGCGGCGTTGTCGCCGTCGATCGAGCCGAAGTTGCCCTGGCCATCCACCAACAGGTAGCGCAGCGAAAAGTCCTGGGCCATCCGGACGATCGTGTCGTAGACGGCGGTGTCACCGTGGGGGTGATACTTACCGATGACGTCACCGACCACGCGGGCGGACTTCTTGTAGGGGCGACTGTGCGTATTGGCCAGGTCGTGCATGGCGAACAGTACGCGGCGGTGGACCGGCTTGAGTCCATCCCGTGCATCGGGCAGGGCACGGCCAACGATCACGCTCATGGAGTAGTCAATATAGGAGGAGCGCATCTCCTCGCGAATATTGATGTCCTCAATCCGTTCGGGAATCACTGTTTCTACTTCATTTTCCATGCTAGATATCCAGGTTACGAACGTTCATAGCGTTCTCTTGAATAAACTGCCGACGCGGGGGAACCTCGTCTCCCATCAGGATCGTGAAAATCTCGTCCGCACTGGCGGCACCTTCGATCACCACCTTCAGAAGCTTGCGCGCCTCGGGGTCCATCGTCGTGTCGTAGAGCTGATCGGGATTCATCTCACCCAGACCCTTGTAGCGCTGGATGGTGAGTCCTTTGCGCCCCATTTCCCGCACCCGATCCAAGAGGACCGGTACGGCATGAATAGGGGTGGGGGGAATGTCACCTTCGGAGAGATGGCAGAGGGGGGTCTCAGAATCAGAGTACTGGGCAACGTGTATCCCTTTGTTCTCCAGCGCGTCGATGATCTTGGTCAACGACGATGAGACATAGAGCTCTTCCCAATCAAACTCCGGTGTGCCCTCCGGCATCTGTGAATTGTCGATGCCGCCGTCGTCGGTGAAGATCTCTAACTGGAGACCGAGACGTGTCTCGACTTCTTCTCTGAGTTGCCTCAGCTCGTCGTCGCTGTAGGCATAATGGCGCTCGGGTTCTGGATCGCCCTTGATCGTGACGAGGTATTTGGGGAACAGTCCGTCGCTTTCGCGCCGCAGGGGAAGGAAGTTGTTGATCTGGACACCCTTACGAGCCAGGCGATGTGAGATCAGCTCGAGTCGCGTCAGGGTCTCAAGCAGATTGGCCAGCTCGATGCCCGTGTAGGTGTGCGCGTTGTCCGGGGTGGTCAGGGCCATGTCGCCCGTGCCCATCTCCAGCAGCTTCCGTGTGAGCTGTTCCTCCGTCTCGATGTATTCTTCGTGGCGCTTGCGCGTTATCTTGTAGAGCGGCGGTTGCGCTAGGTAGACATAGCCCTGCTCGATCAGTTCGCGCATCTGGCGGTAGAAGAAGGTCAGGAGCAGAGTCCGGATGTGGGCGCCGTCGACGTCGGCGTCGGTCATGATGATGATCTTGTGGTAGCGAACCTTCGAAATGTCAAAGTCCTCCTCCCCAATCCCGGCTCCAATGGCGGTGATCAGGGCGCGGATCTCCTTGTTGTTCAAAATCTTGTCCAGACGCGCCTTTTCGACGTTGAGGACCTTGCCGCGTAGCGGCAGGATCGCCTGGAACTCGCGATTGCGCCCCTGCTTGGCCGAACCACCGGCGCTGTCGCCCTCGACGATGTAGATTTCGCACTTGGCCGGATCTCGCTCAGAGCAGTCCGCCAACTTGCCTGGCAGCGAGCCGCCGTCGAGCGCTCCCTTGCGCCGCGTGAGGTCGCGGGCTTTTCGGGCGGCGGCTCGGGCGCGGGCTGCCAGCAGTGATTTTTCGATGATGCGCTTGGCCACGGAGGGGTGTTCCTCAAGGTAGACGCTCAACTCCTCGTTGACGATCGACTCGACGATGCCCTGCACCTCGCTGTTGCCGAGCTTGGTCTTGGTTTGACCTTCGAATTGCGGCTCGGGAATCTTGACGCTGAGAACGGCGGTCAGGCCTTCGCGGATATCCTCGCCGCTCATCGATTCCTTCTCGTTCTTGATGAGCTTACTGTTGCGTGCGTAGGCGTTGATGGTGCGGGTCAGGGCCGACCGGAAACCGCTCAGGTGTGTACCGCCTTCAACCGTATTAATGTTGTTGGCGAACGTCAGGACGGTTTCGTTGTAGGCGTCGGTGTATTGCAGCGCGATTTCCACGGCGACATCATCGCGCTCTTTCTCAAAGCAGACCGGTTGCGGGTGTACGGCGTTCTTGTTGCGGTTGAGATGCAGGACAAACTCAGAGATGCCACCTTCGTACTTGAACGTTTCATCTTTGGCGGGTTCCTCTTGCGAGAGGTTGATCTCGATACCCCTGTTGAGGAATGCCATCTCACGCATGCGATCGGCCAGGATGTCCCACTGGAACTCGTTGGTGTTGAAGATGGTGCTGTCCGGCATGAACGTGATCTTGGTGCCGGTTGTCTTGGTGTCGCCCACGACAGTGAGCTCCGTGACCGGGTGCCCTTTTTCGAAGCGCTGGTGATGCGCCTTGCCCTCCCGGCGCACTTCGACCTCCAGCCATTCGCTCAGCGCGTTGACGCAGGATACACCCACGCCGTGCAGGCCGCCCGAGACCTTGTAGCTGTCGCTGTCGAACTTGCCGCCGGCATGTAGCGTGGTGAGGACAACCGTGACCGCCGGCTTCTTCTCGGTGGCGTGAATGTCGACCGGAATACCGCGGCCGTTGTCGTTGACGCTGACCGAACCGTCCGCGTTGATCGAGACATGGATATGGGTGCAATACCCGGCCAGCGCCTCGTCAATACTGTTGTCGGTTACCTCGTAAACACAATGGTGAAAACCGCGTACCGACGTGTCGCCGATGTACATCGCGGGACGCATCCGAACCGCCTCAATTCCCTCGAGAACAGTGATGTTCGTAGCGTCGTATTTGGGCCCTTTTTTCTGTTCCGGCATAGACTTCGCCTTCCCCCTATATTTAGTGTCAAAATATATCAGGAAGGGGGCGTGTGCGCAAGGTAATGTGGTGCTGAAATTGAGAAAAATTACAGAAAAATAACGATGAACTTGCGAAAACGGGCCTCTTTCGGTAGGGTAGTCGATCTTTCTCTTCCCGAGAGGCAAATCGGGCCGAAAATGCAGCAGATGAAGGGGTATTATGTTCAATGCATCGGATCTTCGAAAAGGACTCAAAATTGAGATTGATGGGCAGCCCTATGCCATCACGGATTTCACGTTTACCAAACCCGGTAAAGGGCAGTCGATCTACACCTGTAAGATGAAGAATATGATCAACGGGTCGACACTGACTCGGCAGTATCGATCCAACGACAAGATGGACAAGCCGCAGCTCGAGCAGGTCAAGTTGCAGTACTCCTACCAGGATGGCGATGACTACGTCTTCATGAACGATGACTACGAGCAGGTTTCGGTGAGCTCTGACGCCCTCGGTAATGCCGTAAACTTCCTCGTTGAGGACATGACCGTTGAAATCCTCTATCACAACGACAAGCCGATCGCTGTGGAGCTCCCGATCTTCATCGAGAAAGAGATCGTCTACACCGAACCCGGCGCCCGCGGCAATACCGCGACCAACGTGCTGAAGCCCGCCAAGATCGATACCGGCTTCGAGATCCAGGTGCCGATCTTCATAAACCAGGGCGACATCGTGAAGATCGATACGCGCACCGGCGAGTATGTCGAACGCGTGGCGACGGCGTAGGCCGGAGGTCGGATGTCGGAAGGCGGAAGTCGGAGGTCGGATGTTCTGAGACTGCGCAGCGGGGTGCTGCAGGCGATTCGCTCGTTCTTTGTTGAGCGCGACTATATCGAGGTCGAGACGCCTGTTCGGCTTCCCGCACCCGCGCTTGAACTGCACATCGACGCTGAGCCTTCGGGCGACTGGTGGCTGCGCACGTCCCCTGAGCTGCACTTGAAGCGCCTGCTTGCGGCCGGCCATTCGCGCATCTTCGAACTGGGCCCCTGCTTTCGGAAGGCTGAACGAGGCACTCTGCACCGGCCCGAGTTTACGATGCTGGAGTGGTATCGCGGTGACGCGGACTACCACGACACGCTTGCCGAAACCCGCGATCTGGTCATCCACGTAGCGACGGAGGTCCTGGGTGTTGCCCGCATACAGCGGAACGGGACGGCGGTTGACCTGTCCGCCGACTGGGTCGTCTCAACGGTTGCGGATGCGTTCACAAGCCATGCGGGCTGGGATCCTGTATCGGAGTATGACGCCGACCGTTTCGACCTGGACCTGGTCGGCAGAGTTGAGCCGGCATTGCCGGACCATCTGCCTGCGGTCCTGATGGATTATCCGGTCGAAGCCGCCGCCCTGGCGCGCTGCCGACCCGGTCCGCCCGCCGTGGCGGAACGCTGGGAGCTCTACATCGCGGGGCTTGAATTGGCCAATGCATTCGGTGAACTGACCGATCCCGTCGAGCAGCGCCTGCGGTTTACCGAGTGCTCGGAAGCCCGGAAAAGGGCGAAAAAGGAGGTTTACCCCCTCGACGAGCCCTTCCTGGAGGCACTTGAAAGCGGCGTGAAGCCCTGTTCGGGGGTTGCCTTGGGTGTTGACCGCCTCGTGATGCTGCTGGGCGATTTCAGTGATATTGGCGACGTTCGGGCTTTCTGACGGCTCGCTGAGGGCAGCTCGCCCTGCCTGATCGAGGGGCGAGGTAGGGCGAGTTCTCCGAGCGAGCCGCGATAAAGCTCCCACTCTACGTATTCAACATACTGAAGATGGCTTCGCGAAGCTCGTCGATCCCTTCGCCTTCTATGGCCGATATCTGGAGCGGGGTTTCGCCGGTCTCCTTGATGAATTCCGCCAGCTTCTCCTCCGCCTCGGGACAATCCATCTTGTTGGCCACCACGAGAGCGGGGCGTCGGACCATGTCGCCCCGGTAAAGCTTCAGCTCCTGCTTCAGATTCCGGTAGTCCTCGTGCGGCTCCCTGCCATCCACACCGGCCATGTCGATCACAAAGACCAGGTAGTGGGCGCGTTCAACATGGCGCAGGAATGAGTAGCCCAGCCCGACGCCAAGGTGGGCGTCCTTGATAAGACCGGGAATGTCGGCCACGGTGGCGCGCGTATAGTTCTCGAATATGATCGTGCCAATGATGGGGTTGAGCGTCGTGAATGGATAGGCGGCGACACGTGGATGGGCGTCGCTGATCTTCGTCAGCAGCGAAGACTTGCCCGCATTGGGGAAGCCTACGAGACCGATATCGGCTACAAGCTTTAGTTCGAGTTTGAGCGATACCTCTTCGCCCAGTACGCCATTGGTTTGTTCCGTAGGGGCCTGGTGCGTGGAACTCTTCCAGTGGATGTTGCCCCGCCCGCCCTTACCTCCGTGCGCAATGCAGAACTCCTCGCCGTCGTTGACGATGTCGGCCAGTACCTCGCCGGTCTCGGCATCCATCACGAGCGTTCCGCAAGGAACCTTGATGACGAGATCGGCCCCGTTCTTGCCGTGCATCTGCTGGCGCCGCCCGGGACCGCCGTGTTCGGCCTTGCGAATAGGGGAAAAGAAGAGGCCAATCAGCGAGTCGGTTTCGCGGTCGGCCTTGAGCGTGATATGTCCGCCTCGCCCGCCATCGCCACCATCAGGCCCCCCCATGGCAACGAATTTCTCACGCCGGAAGCTGGCCGACCCGTTGCCACCGTTGCCGGCCTTGGCGGAGAGAGGGGCTGAGTCTACAAACTTGCGGGTCTTCATGGGAACGAGCGCTACGCCGCTGCGACTTCGCACTCAAACACGCTGATGAGCTTGCCGTTCTTCTCGAACTTGACGGCGCCATCGATCAGCGCAAAGAGCGTGTCATCCTTGCCTCGCTTGACGTTCTTCCCGGGAAAGAACTTGGTGCCGCGCTGGCGAACCAAAATGGACCCGGCCGTTACGACCTGTCCGTCATAGCGTTTCACGCCCAGTCGCTTAGAGTGACTGTCGCGTCCGTTCTTTGCTGAACCACCACTTTTCTTATGTGCCATGGCTAATACTCCAACCGTTATGCGATGCTGTTGACCTTAATCACGGTCAGTTCCTGACGATGTCCCACCTTGCGGGAGTAGCCTTTGCGGCGCTTCTTCTTGAAACTGATCAACTTGGGCCCACGAATGTGCTCAACGATCGTGCTGGTCACGGCGGCCGCATCAATGGCCGGCGTACCCACTTCGAGGGCCTCGCCGTTCGAACGCGCGAGCACCGGCTCAAGCTTCACTTCTTCGCCCGCCTCAACGTGAAGGCGCTCGACCGTCAACGTGTCGTTTTCTTTGACGCGGTACTGCTTGCCACCCGTCTCAACTACTGCATATGCATCCATTTTTCTTACCCCCGACCGCTCTGTGGGCCGTCGCTTTCGTCCCGAAATGGTTAAAGCTCGGGAACGGTAAGCCAAAAGCCCCTGCGTGTCAAGGGGTAGGCGCGGAGAAAAAGAGACAAAAAGACATGGTCATACCTCAGCTGTCCCTTTGCATTCAGGATAGGCCGAACAGCCCCAGAACTGATTGCCCGCGTTCTTTCCCGTTTTTGCGGTGCGTAGCACCATCGTCTTTCCGCATTGTGGGCAGTCGGGAATGTGATCTGTCGGATCCGACCGATCGGACGGATCTCGCTTCCTGCTCGCCCGCTTTGCCAGTCGCTGGGCAGCAAGCTGTTCGCTATAGCCGCCACCCTCCACGAACTGGGCCTCCAGCGCTGCAATCTGCTGATCCAGCAGGAAATTCGCCTGGTTGATCAGGCAGATCAGCGCATTCGCCCGTACCGCCGGGTCGTGGTGTTCCAGCCACGGCGCATACAGTTTCCAACGCTCCTGATCGGTCAGATCCGACAGATCAGACTGATCCGCCCGACTCCGTTTGAACGTCTGCGGCACCTGTCGCACGGCCATGGCTTCGGGCGAATCCGGCGCCCATTGCGTCCCGTGCCGATGACGCAGGAAGTCCTCGTAGTCGAGAAGAAGCTCCTCCTGGCTCGCGCGCGCCACATTCACGAGACGCAGTTCTGTCTGCGACGATGTCGCGGCCGCTCGGCTGCCCTCGGCAATGTTCTGCCGCCCGCTGCGTGCAGCCTGCACCATCTGGTCGACGGTGCGTGAGCGCGAATTGATGAACGTTTCGCAGAACCAAACCGTAGCATCGTAGATAATCGTGGCCGTCTGAAAACTGCACGTCTTCCGATACCCCCCGCTTGGTCTCAGCTTCTTGGTCATAGCTCACATCTCCGCTTCAACGCTTCCAGAGACCCGATCAGACAGATCCGCCTGATCCGCCCGATCAAATCACGTCACATACGCATCACATAAACATCTCTTGCAACAGTCCGGTCTTGAAAGCCGTGGTCTGCAACACCTGTGTCGCTACCTGCTCGTCCATGCTTTGCCGCGTTCACGCTGACGTCGATTTCAACGAGTATGATTCAAGGCCCGTATCTGGTCGAGGAAAGAACACGATGCGCCCTGCACTGTTTGTCGATATTCAGGCCTTCATGAACCAGGCAGTAACGCGGCACTCAGGATGACATGGGCATCAAAAACATAGCGATGCATGTCACTCCCATTCAGAATAGACGAAAGCTTCCCCAGCGTCAGACCGCAATCCTGTACTACAGATCCGGGCTCGTGCATGGGGCCGGAGGGGGCGAGGCTTGACATCAAACAGCCCTACAGGCGCGACGTGCCATGCATTGCCGACCGCGAGAGATGGCCGTTGATTTGTTCTGCTCACATAGATCCGATCTGAAAAGGGCTGGTGGGGCCATACCTTCGGGAGCCGTGTGCCAAGGTGCAGAGCATGGGGGGGGGAGGATGCGGGTCAGGTCGTGTTCCCGTCGGAGGAGACGCTTGGGGCAGGTCCCATACTCCTCGCGATCTTCCGCGCCCTTGGCCCAGCGTTCCGCCCGAGCGGTGATCTCTGCTTGATACAGATTCCAGTCGTGTAACGTTGCGGGGTCGAAATCGGCCCCGTTCGGCCATACAACCGTGTGGGCTTCCTTGTCTAAATGCACTTGCTCAAGAACGAACAAGTCTGTCTAACGATCCGCATCTTTCTTGTCTCCGAGGGTGACGCTCAGGACTGCAAGTTGGGTGTCATGGACCTCGTAGATCACGCGGTACGTACCGACACACGGATGCGCCGGGCGGGTCGGCCGGAGAGTTTCTTGCACCCTGGAGGACGAGGGTTATCCGCCAGTGCCCTGATTGAGTTGATAACGCGAGTCTGTGCTTGTCGATCAATCTTGGCGAGTTGTTTCTGGGCGGCACGCAGAATCTCAACGGCGTAGGTCATTCGCCATATTCCTCTTGAATTTCGCGCACGGCGCATTCAAAAGGGATGGTGTCTTGATCTCCGGATTTTGCGCTATCAAAGGCGCGTATATCGTCAAGGTTTTCCAGTTCCTCAATAACGTGTTCCCACTCTGCGACCGGCAGGAGGACCGCCTTTCGGTGTTGCTGTCCGTCAACAGGTAGTCAGATACACTTAATCGAACTGCTTAGTTCTTGATCTCCAAGAAGTTA
>JAOZSS010000269.1 GCA_029939545.1 Kiritimatiellia bacterium
ACTCGTCTTCACCCTAATCTCTGCCCCTGCCTGCCTGGTCAGCCGCTCTTTCCAGGTTCAGTCGGCAGCCACGTCACGATCTCTTCCAGCTCTTTGCGCGGCCTTGGCCCTGGAGGATCATCTGGATTCTCAGGCCACCCAAGCGTGATAACGGCAGCGGGACGGATATCCTTCGGCCAGCCGATAATCGAGCGGACGCGGCGTGGCTTGACCCACCCTATCCAGCAGGTGCCCAGACCCATCTCCTCGGCTTGCAGCACGAGGTGTTCGCCAGCAATGCCGATATCGATCCAGGGGTAGTCGATCTTCGTGAGCTTCACTGCGGCGCGATGCACGATCAGCGATCGCTTCATCCCGACGACGATCAACACCGGTGCCTTCAGCGCCCAGCGCATAGGGATACCCATCCGAAAACCGTGCTCGATAATCTCGCGGCGCCACGCTACGTCCGTCACCACGGCAAAGCGCCAGGGCTGCTGGTTGCACGCCGACGGGGCGAGTCGTGCGGCTTCGAGAACCCGCTCAACAGCTTCTCTCGAAACCGGATCCTCCAAGTAAGCCCGGCAGCTTCTACGCCTCCGAATAATATCAGCCACACTCATGGGCCTGCCCTTTCTGCTCCTCATTCCTGTGAGAATCAGATAATAGTGACCCCATGCATCCCGTCGAGGGCAATCCGGAGGACCTGGTGAAACTCGCCAACTGGCGTATGCCGTTTGGCAAGTACAAGGGAACCGTGCTGGTGGATCTCCCCGAACCCTACGTCGTCTGGTTCGTCAACCACGGCGTGCCCAAGGGCAAGCTGGGTGAATTGATGCAGAACCTCTACGTGATCAAGGCCAACGGCCTTGAAGATCTGCTGGCCCCTTTCCGAAAATCCTGACATGGCCCGGCACCGTCGTCCGGTCCGGCGCGATCAGGCTGCGTGGTGTGATCCTTCAAAACTGACTATGCTCCCGTGATTTCGTGGAACCGGGTGTAGGCTTCCGCAAAGGCTTCCGCGTCGACCGGCTCGTAGACGTCCGTCTCGAATGAAGCCCTGACGATGCTGCGGCCTTCTTCCAGCGAACAGATCCGGCTGTCTGCCATGAGTTGCGCCACTACATTACCCGTGGCCGTGGCTTCGACTGGTCCGGCAATGACGGTCCGACCCAACGCGTTCGCCGCTAGCTGGTTGAGCATACGATCCTGCGTGCCGCCACCCACGATATGCAGCACGTCCAGGCGACCACCGGTCAGGTCTTCGAGCATGCTGAAGACCGTCTTGTAGCGGAAGGCCAAGCTTTCAACCGCAGTACGAATGATGGCGCCCTTTGTCTGCGGCACGGGCTGCCCGGTATTCTCGCAGTAGGTCCGAATCACGTTGGGCATGTCGCACGGCTCGGCGAAACACGCATCGTCCGGATTGATAAACGACTGGAACGGCGTTGACGCATCGGCTTCCTTCTCAAGTTCGGAAAAACTCAGTTCCTCGCCCCCCTCGTTCCACTTGCGGCGACACTCTTGTACGAGCCAGAGACCCGTGATGTTTTTGAGGAGGCGAATGGTGTTCTCCAGACCGCCTTCATTCGTGAAGCCGTATTCGTAGCTCTGCTCGCTGACGACCGGCTCATCGGACTCGACCCCCATCAGCGACCAGGTACCGGAGCTGAGGTAGGCGTGCGACTTGCCTTCGGCCGGCACGGCGGCTATGGCCGAGGCCGTATCATGGCTGCCCACCGCGACAACCGTGACGTCGGTTGAGAGTCCGGTCTCCTCGGCAATGGCCGGAAGGATGGCGCCCAGCACGGTACCGGGCTGGGTGATGTCACAGAGCGGCGCCGTCGGAATCCCGAGTCCGTCAAGCATCTCCGTGGCCCAGCCGCGCGAGCGCACGTCAAGCAGCTGCGAGGTGCTGGCGATCGTGTACTCGTTGGTGGCCACACCGCAGAGCCAGTAGTTGATCAGGTCGGGCGTAAAGAGCAGCTTGTCGGCCTGCTTCAACTCAGCGCGATCGGTCACCACCTCGGACATGAGCTGGTTCAACGTGTTGAAGAACATGAACTGGATACCGGTCGTGTCGTAGATCGTCTCGCGCGGCACGCGCTTGAAGGCCTCTTCCTCCATGCCGTTGGTCCGCGGATCGCGGTAGGCAAAGGGCAGTCCCAGTAGATTGCCATCAGCGTCGAGGAGCCCATAGTCGACCCCCCACGTGTCGACACCGATGCTGACGATCGCGTCGCCGTACTGCGCGGCGGCCTTGGTGAGTCCCTCCTTGATTGCATCGAAACGGGCGTGGATGTCCCACCGGTAGGTGCCGTCTATCTCCTCCGCCCCGTTTGTGAAGCGGTGGACCTCCTCCAGTTTGACCGTTGCACCATCAAAGAGCGCAGCCATCACGCGCCCACTCGAGGCCCCTATATCTACGGCCAGGAATACTTCAGTTACTGTCTGCATTTTCGCCCTTTCCTGCATAGGAAGCTGATACCTTCAATGAATAGGGTGTAACCGGTCTTCCGCTCTCACTCATGCGACTAAGCGCCCCCCATTTTCAGCGTCTGGCTATCCGCCGTCTTCTGGTTCAAATTTTTGATAACGTTCAAATGTTGACGCCTGCTTGAAAAATCAGTGTCCGCTCCTTAGGTTGTTGCTGAACACGACAACCGATCGGAACGATCGAAAAGGAGCGGACAAGGTCATGAAAGTACAAATCGAGCTGGGGTTCAACTGGGAAGTTGGGAAATTGGGTTTGAATGAGGTGGTGTATCGTGTGGATGAGCTTGCGCCGAAAATTCTCACGCAGGTTGTGGAGCAGTTGGCGAGCGCCTATCAGGAGGAAGTCGTAGAGCGCCTGAGACCGGGACATAGCAGCTCGGAGCGGGCGGGATTGGGTAGGCACG
>JAOZSS010000270.1 GCA_029939545.1 Kiritimatiellia bacterium
TCATAATCCATATCGTAGAGCATCCAGCCGAGGTCACGGGTCTCGTCGATGGCCTCAATAGGGTTTTCATCTTTCGGGATGAACTCGAAATGGACAGGAAATTCGCGACAGCCGAAGTAGGGGCGGTGGAAGCACTGCCCTTGCGTGGCACGTCGGATAAACATCTGCTCAAATTTCGTGACGTTGTCCTCTGGGCCAGCCTCTTCGGTCATTTCAAATTCGGCATGTATGACGTAGGCCACATCGCGCAGAAAGAGCCCGGCTCGTTGCTGGCGTTCTTTTTCGATGTAGAGCGCTAACGGCTTCGTACTCTCGCCCCTGAGATGCGCGGCTGTCGGCTTGGTGGCCTTCTTCCCTACCTCGTTGCGGCGCACCGATTCCCATTTGATTGGATTGAGTACGTCAATCTGTAGGATCCGCCAGCGAATGGCCGGTTTCCAGAGCATGGCTTCCAGAATGCCGCGTGCGGCGGATGGGGTCATGACGTCATAGCTGACGCGTTCAACTTTCATTTCCGGGCGGGTAAAGCAAGCGTTCTCGCCGCTAACTCTTAATCGGAATGGATTGCTTCTTTCTGGCATGATGTTTTTCCTTAGATGATTGTGCTTTCAGGCTCGAAATTGTTAACTTCGCCGGGTGGGACAAACCCGAAACGCTCGGTGTATGGCGTCGATGCGTGCAAATAATAGGCTCCGGGATACCCATCCAGTTCGTGAACGTAGTCTTCATCCACAAGTTTCCACATCACCTGCTTTGGGATGCTGATCGTATAGAGTTGAAGTTTGCGAAAGAGACTGCGAGCGTCCCAATCGAGAAGTTTGTCGACTAACTCAGGCGCTTCACCAAAAGGAACAATTAGCGGAAGTTGCCAGCCATCATCGATAAGCCGGAACTTCTCGGCTGCCGTGCGGTAGTAGAAATCGAGATTGCCGCCCAGCAACGCCAGAATTCCCGACGGATCGAGGGCTTCAGAACCGAGTTGAAAAAAGCGCGATTGGAAATAGCGCGTGAACGTATCAGGGAGGAAAACGCTTTTGAGTGCTGCCGGGCTAAGGAATTCCCGCGACAGGGACGCGGGCGCACGGACGTAATCCGGCTGCTGTTCAGGGAGAAAAACCACAGTTCTGCCCCGCTCCAGTTTTCCCTCGCGATTGCAGCGCCCAGCGGCTTGAGCAATGGAATCGAGTCCAGCCAAGGCGCGATAAACCACAGGGAAATCGAGATCCACCCCAGCCTCTACTAACGAGGTGCTGATTACATAGAGCTTATCGCTATCATGATCGATCCGCTTCCTGATCGTCTCAAACACCTTAAGGCGGTGCCTGGGACACATGTTGGTTGAAAGATGGATCGTTTGGGCTTCTGGCAACAGTTGCGCCAACTGGCGGCAATCCTGCTTTCGATTGACGATGCATAGCACTGATTGCCCTTCGGTCTTGATGTTCTCCGCCAACTCCTCGTATGAGACCGGTTGGAGGTCGGCGTGGCGCTCCACCGACACCCGATCAAGATCAGAGGAAAGGGCGGATGGGTTGGCAATGATCTCGGCAACGCTCTCGAAACCCTCCTTGAACTTAAAGTCGAACTGCTCGGCTTGCGTCAAGACCGGCTGGGTTGCCGTGCAGAGGAGGGGCGTTACGCGATAGTGGCGCAGTAGCTCGCGAATGGCGAAGGTAACCGGGCGCAAGTACTCTGAGGGGATACACTGGGCTTCGTCAAAAATGACTACGCTATTCACAATATTGTGCAGCTTCCGGCACCGGCCTGTTTTGCAGGCATATAGAGATTCGAAGAACTGTACGGCGGTGGTGACAACGATCGGTGCATCCCAATTCTCGGCGGCCAGGCGGCGGCGCACGCTTTCCTTCGTTTCGTTATCATCCGCGACATTGCTGTGATGCTCCAGGACTGCGCTGCCGAAGCCGGGAATTTCGCGGAACACTTTGGCCGTCTGTTCAATAATGCTCGTGTATGGAATAACGTAGATGATGCGACGTTTGCGCCATCGGATGGCATGGCGCAGTGCAAACGCTAGTGATGAAAGCGTCTTTCCCCCTCCAGTGGGTACCGTGAGCGAGAAGGCTTGTGGCTCTTTGTCGGCGGCAGCTTCGCATTGCCGCAACACATCAGCTCGGATCGTGTTGACCCGACTCGACTGAGATTCATGAGACAATTTGAACATGTGAGCGTCGAAAGCACTGAGCAATGCCGACAAGTTTGGCGGTTCCTCGGAACGGTGAGTGGTGCGTTTGGGGTCCATGAATGCTTCCGTATCTAGAAAATCGGCATCTACCACACAGGAGAAGATCATGCGTGTAAGAAAGGAGAGATCAGCGGGTGGATTCTTGCGTAGTATCAGGGGAGGTGACGGGTTCAACTGAGCCTTTATTCTGTCAGGCACGTTAGCGAGTATCTCATCAGAGACAGCGGGATCACGCATCTTGGGTTCAAGCGCTTTGGCACCAGTTTTGTCGGACGAGTAATCTACCAACCCAGCATGATGCCCCATGATCAACCAACAGAAGATGCGGTCGAGACCTGTGTCCACCATGGTTTGCTGTGCTAAATGACCACCCGCTTGTGAATGAATGGGGCGTCCTGGTTTGGTCTCCAAATGGCATTCGATGCCATTCGCTTCATAGAGCATTTTCTGAAACTCATTCGAGTACTTCCCCAAGTCATGCCAGAGTCCTGCTACCCGGGCCCACTCCCGCCCGCCAAATGGCTGGGCGAACTCCGCCGCCAGCTTGGCCACGTTCTTCAGATGCTCTTCAAGCGGCTGCCACTCCTCAACTGGCTGGCCCTCCAGGCTATGCGCGTAGTACTTTCTCTCAGGCTCCAACAGCTCCACCTTCCTCTATCAT
>JAOZSS010000071.1 GCA_029939545.1 Kiritimatiellia bacterium
CAGGTCATAGCGACGCTTGAGTTGCACGTCGATCTGGGCGAAGGCGTTCTTGAAGCGGTTCCTGAGGCGCACCAGCTTGTTGTACATGCCGACAACAGCGAGCCCCACGACGATAAGAATGGCGAGTATGACGAGTAATGGAATCATGGCGAACTCCTTATATATGAAGGGCCACCATAGCGGGAGCGAGCGGAGATCTCAACGACAATCAGCGCCGACCGTCGTTCATCATCTCGCTGGACACGCGGGCATTCGCCACAACGCCGACGACGAGGACACAGCCGCCGAGACCGCCCACCAAGAGGGCCAGCGAACCACTCTGATCGGTGAGTGTCAGGAGTACAGCACAGACCAGAAGCATGATTCCAAAGACGCTGGCGGACACCGCACCTGCCTGTCGTTTTTCCAGTCTGCCCATCGCTAATAGTTTCCTTGTACTACTTTCACCTTCTGTCTAGAGTATATGACACAGTGTGGATGGCGGATATAGCACTTTAGTCCCATGCCATACGCCCCGGACTGCGCTAACAATTGTGGCGACTGTACATGGGGTGGCGAAGCAGAAGCTTCAGGATTGAGGGGTGAGATGACTCCAACCGTAGAAGAGGAAAGATCGGTTTACGTGGTCGATGACGACGACTCCGTCCGCTCAGGAATCGCCAAGTTACTTCTCTCGGAGGGCTACAACGTCAGAACGTTCGATTCTGCCGAAGCCTTTCTCGATAAGGGCATCGACGACCAGATTGCCTGCATCGTGCTGGACCTGCAGATGCCGGGGCTCAGCGGCCTGGAGTTGCAGGAACATTTGATTCAGGACGGACGCGAGCTGCCCATCGTGTTTGTCACCGGACATGGCGAGGTCCCGGATAGCGTGCGCGCCATGAAGCAGGGCGCCGTTGACTTTCTTTCCAAGCCTTTTCTCCCCACCGCCTTACTCGATGCCGTGTCGCAGGCTATTGCGAAAGGAAAAGAACTCACCGCCGATCGCACCGCGTCCGACCGCGTCCAGGAACGGGTTGAGCGGCTGACGCCAAGAGAGTACGAGGTCATGCGCCACGTCGTCGCGGGACTACTTAACAAGCAGATCGCCGCCGCCCTCGACATCAGCGAGAAGACCATCAAGATTCACCGAGCCCGAGTCATGTCGAAGATGGAAGTCACCTCCGTGGCCGACCTGGTTCGCGACACAGAACGTGTTGGCATCAAGCCTGCCACCCCTGTCCTGTAGTGTCCCCTGCTCCACGCACACCTTATGTTTGATCTGAACGCCTATCGTACGCAACGCCGCACTGAGATCGAAAAAGCACTCAACCGGTTGCTCCCTGCCGCGGACACCGAACCCGCCGTGCTACACGAGGCGATGCGGTATGCGGTCTTCACCGGCGGCAAACGGCTGCGCCCCATACTCAGCATGGCGGCTGCGGAAGCGTGTGGCGCACCGGCGGAGGACGGACTCCTGCCCGGATGTGCCGTTGAGATCCTTCACACCTACACGCTTGTTCACGACGACCTACCGTGCATGGATGATGACGATGAGCGGCGAGGCAAGCCTACCGTGCATGTGGCCTATGGCGAAACCAATGCCGTACTGGCAGGCGACGCGCTCCAGGCGCTGGCCTTCGAACTGGTCGGACGTACGCCCCCGACCGAACGATGGAACGCGGCCGACACGGTGAGGGAACTCGCCGTTGCGGCTGGAAGCCAGGGCGTGGTGGGTGGACAGGTTGCCGATCTCGGACTGTCGGGCCGAGTGCCCTTGGCCGAAGAGATCGCCTTCATTCACGAGCACAAAACAGCCGATCTCTTCCGCGCGGCCCTGCGGCTGGGCGGAATGGCCGCCAACGGTGCCCCGGAGCGTGTTGAAGCGCTGGGGCACTACGCGCTCAACCTGGGCCTGGCCTTCCAGATCACGGACGACCTGTTGGATGCCCCGGAAACAGGCACCCGCCCTGACGAAGCATCCTGCCTCAGCGTGGTCGATCAGGACACCGCTCGCGCGCGCGCACAGCAGCTGGTATCAGACGCCATTGATGCGCTCTCGGTCTGCGATGAAGTCTGCACGCAACCCCTGGTAGCCATCGCCCGCTACGTTCCCGGCCGGACACACTGACGCCAGACTTTCACTTTCAGGAAAAAAGTCTCTTGACCCTGCGCGCCGATGATGCAAAAAGGGCGGTGAACGGAACAACCTGCCGGGAGTGATCGTTATGACTGAACCAGCGGATGCAAGGTTTACCCCAACCCATGAATGGGTCCGCATCGAAGGCGATGAGCTGATTGTTGGCGCGAGCGACTATGTACCGCACCACCTTTCCGACATCATCCATGTCGAACTGCCGGAACCCGACGACCATCACTATGAAGAGCGAGAAGATCTTCTCGTTCTCGAGTCGATAGAAGAGGCCATAGACCTGCATGCACCCGTGGCGGGCACCGTGATCGACGTCAACCACGCGTTGCATCACAAGCCAGAACTGATCAGCGAAGACCCTTACGGTATCGGCTGGCTGCTGCGGATGCGGCCGGACAACATCAAGGACATCGAGCACCTGATGGACTACCACGAATACGAAGCGGGGCTGCCGCCCGACAACGACGACGATGATTGACCCCTTCATCTACAGCGGGTCAACCCTCGCCGCCTACCTGCTCGGATCCGTTCCCTTCGGCTTCATTGTTGCGAAAGCGCACGGGGTCGACATCCGCACGGTCGGCAGCGGCAACATCGGCGCCACCAACGTATTCCGAAGCATCAGCAAAGGGTGGGGCCTCTTCACGTTTGCGTGTGACTTCCTGAAAGGTCTGCTGCCTGTTCTGCTCTTTCCCATGGTAGCGGGACGGCTGGGATTTGCCGGATCGGCAGACGGACTGAGACTCCTCTGCGGCATGGGGGCGATCGCCGGGCACAACTGGCCGGTCTTTCTCCGTTTCAAGGGAGGCAAAGGCGTGGCCACAAGCACCGGTGCCGTGTTGGGGATTGCGCCGACAGCCGTTGGCATCGGGCTTGTCATCTGGCTTGTCTCCTTCCTCGCCCTCCGTTACGTCTCGCTGGCCTCCATGTTGGCTGCGTTGACCCTTGCGATCGGGGCGTGGATCATGGGGCCGATTCGCAGCCATGCATCACCGCTCGTTCCTGTCGCCCTGAGCGTGATGGCCATCCTCATCGTCGCGCGCCATCACGCTAATATCAGGCGACTCCTCGCCGGCACCGAGAATCGATTCAATTTCAAGAAGGATAAGACAGCATGATGAGCAAACGCATCACGGTGATCGGGGATGGAGGCTGGGGCACCGCGCTGGCTCTGGTCCTGCACGGCAACGGCCATGATGTGACCGTTTGGGGCCCTTTCGAAGCCATCATCGAACAGATCTCCGCCACGCGCGAGAACACGAACTACCTACCTGGTATCCCGCTGCCGGAGGAGATCACCTGGACCGCCGACCGCCGCCAGGCCGTGCGTGAGTGCGAGATCGCGGTGCTGGCCATCCCGACGCGCTACTTCCGGCGCGTGCTGGAATCTTTCGTGGGCCTATTCCCTGCGGACTGCCGCTTCGTGAGCGTGGCCAAGGGCCTCGACGACGACTCACACGAACGCATGAGTGTTGTGGCCCAAACCATTCTGAAGTCCGACCATTTGGCCGCGCTGTCGGGACCGAGCCATGCGGAAGAGGTGGCGCGCGGGATCCCCACCGCCGTCGTGATGGCATCCGAAGATCACTCGCTCAGCAAGGAGCTACAGGAAGTCTTCGCGGCATCCCTGTTCCGGGTCTATTCATCGGATGACGTCATCGGGGTCGAGCTGGGCGGCGCGCTTAAGAACGTCATCGCCATTGCGGTGGGCATGGCCGACGGCCTTGGCTTTGGCGACAATACCCGGGCAGCGGTCATCACGCGCGGGCTGGCAGAGATGACTCGCCTGGGGATGGCGCTCGGGGCCAGGCCGGAGACGTTCGCCGGGCTGAGTGGAATGGGCGACCTGATTGTCACCTGCACCAGCCAGCACAGCCGCAACCGTGGGGTCGGTGAACGCATCGGCCGAGGCGAGCCGATTGCCACCATCATGGATGGATTCAAGCAGGCGGTTGAGGGCGTATGGAATTGCGCCGCGGCGTCCGAGCTGGCCGCAGCCCTGTGCGTTGACGTTCCGGTTACGCACGAAGTCTACGCCATCGTCCACCAGAACCAATCACCCCAGGATGGCGTGCACGCCCTCCTGAAACGCGACCTCAAACCCGAGAGTATGTGAGTGAGGGGGATATGGGAGTGTGTGCGAGGGAATACGCATCCACACTCACACACTCACACACTCACACACGCTCTTCCGCCTTGGTGGTTAAGCGCCGCGAGTGCAGCATCTGCGCAATCGAGACGCCCTGGCTGACCGACCAATAGAGCACCAGTGCCGACGGCATGCTGTAGAACATGAAGAGCATGAAGATCGGCATGAACTGCATCATCTTCTGCTGCTGCGGGTCGCCGCCTGACGGTGTCAGTTTCTGCTGCCAGAACATGGTGGCGGCCATCACCAACGGCAGAATATTGAGCCCTCCGGCCGGGAACGGAAGCGCCCCGGCGAGGATGCCCTCCGGCTCACTCAGGTCGGCAATCCACAGGAAGTCGGCGTAGCGCAGCTCAACCGCGCTGCGCAGCACGGTGAAGAGCGCGATGAACACGGGCATCTGCACCAGGATCGGCAGGCAGCCGGCCATGGGGTTGATCTTGTGCACCTTGTAGAGCGCCATGACCTCCTGGTTCATCTTCTGCGGCTTGTCCTTATACTTCTCCCGTATCTCCTTCACCAGCGGCTGCACCTTCTGCATCTCTTTCATGCTCTGGGTGCTCTTATGCGTGATGGGCCAGAAGAGCGTACGGACGATCAGGGTCAGGAGAATGATGGCCACGCCGTAGCCGCCCGGGATGACGGCCTGGATCCCGTTCAGGGTCGCCAGCAGGCCGCGGCACAGCCAGCGGAACCACTGCCACCAGGCGTAGAGCATGACTTCGTCCTGCCGCTGGCCAAGCGTCTTGAGAATCTTGAATTTCTTCGGGCCCACGTAGTAGGCCGCTTCCCTTGCCACCCGCTCCCCGGGACCGATCAGCTTCGCCCCCAGTTTCACGTCGGCAGAGACCGTGTTGACGGCAAAGCGTTGCGCCTCCTCGTCCCGCGACGCGTAGAGCGTACAGGCCACGGCCGGCTCCTCGGGAGCCAGGATCTGGACAAAGAACTTATTCTTGGCCGCCACCCAGGTCTGCGGAGCCGCAATCACCTGCTCAACCGACTTCGGCATGAGGTCAACCGGCATGCGATTGCGCGAGCACCCGCCGCCACTGCTGCCACCAAAGAGTCCGGGAATGCTCTCGAGTGTCCCCTGCCCCTTGCGGCCCCATCGCTGCACTTTCGCACCGCCTTGATCAGCCAGCGAATCCAGCCCCAGGTAGACTTGGCCACGCGTGCTGGCCTTCGTGCGAACGGCCTCCATCGGGCCAAGGGCCAAGGCATACTCCGGCAGCGCGATCGGGCTCGTGCAGCCATTGATGAACGTATCCGTGAGTTTGATCCGATAGTTCTCGCCCAGCTCCAGTCGGCGCTCAAGGCGCAGACCGTCATCGGTTTGGCGGGTAATGAGAATGGCGTTGCCATCGGCAGCAACCTGTAGTTCGTAATCATGGGCGGTGGAGAAGCCGTTCAGCCCGGACAGCGAGAGCGCGGGATGAGAGGAAAGATCGAGCACCACCGGACCGCTGTCGGCATCAGCCATCTCGCGGTAGTCCTTCAGCTCAACGCGCGTGATGCTGCCGCCCCAGGAGGAGACCGTTACGCTGGCAACGGCGTTTGTCAGCAAGAGCTCCAGCTCAGGCAGGGCGTGCTTCGCCGACTCAGGCGCAGGCGCGGACGCCACGACGGGCACAGGCGCTACCGGGGCGGAAGCCGCGGCGGGCGCTTCGACCTCGGGAGCCGCGGCCTGGTCGACCGCATTCGCGGCCGCAGTGGGGGCGACCTCAGTCGGGAACACCGGTGGCCGCGAGGCGGCCTGCTGGCGCTGGTAGTATCCCCAACCCAGCAGGGCAAGGAAGAGAACGACGACAATTGTGATTTCTTGCTTATTCATATTTTTAGCTAGTCCTTATACAGAAGGTGAACCTGTCCCCGTAGCGCAACGGACGCAGGGGAATCCGGCACGGGGTCGACACCGCCGGGATGAAACGGATGACACTTACAAATTCTGATGACGCCAAGCCAGAGTCCCTTGACGACACCAAAGCGTTTAACCGCATCCGCACAGTAGTGGGAGCAGGAGGGATGGAAGCGACAGCAGTCACCCAGCCACGGAGAGAGGACCAACTGGTAGCCGCGCAAGAGTAACAGCACCGCCGAACAGGCGGTGTTGCAAATGAGTTTCCCTATTGCGTTCATGTCCTGTCTCCGTTCTTACGCAGCGCCCGGCAACGGCGGGCCGCCGCATGAAGATCCCGCTCTACGTCTCCTAGCTTCGCATCCAGGATCGCACGACGTGCCACGAGCACGCAGTCCGTGTGCCGTGCCAAGTGATCGCGGTTCAGCCGGAATGCCTCCCGCAGCAAGCGCTTGGCCCGCGCCCGATCCACGGCGCGCCGGAACGTGCGCTTGGAGGCCACTACCCCCACGCGCGGCACCTCGGTGGGTCCTTCGGCAACCCACAACACCTGGTATCGCCCGGCATTGCGGCGGCCACCGGAGAATATGCGCTGATAGTCTGCGCTGCGTACGATGCGTTGCTTGCGCGAAAATCCATGGTCCGCCCTGTCTGGGGCTGGTGAAATGGCGCGTTCAGTCGGCATCCCGGTCACATCGCCGGTAGTGCCCATACTCAAGCCGAAAGTTTGGCGCGCCCCTTGCGGCGACGAGCGGCGATAACGGCGCGACCGCCCGGGGTGGCCATACGCGCGCGAAACCCGATCTTGCGCTTCCGCTTCAGGTTAGATGGCTGGTATGTGCGTTTCATTGATCGATGTTCCCGTTCTGATTTGTGCTCAAAAGGCAGCGGAAGATAGCAGGTTTCGAAGGAAAGTCAAGCGTCAGACAGCTAATTTGCCGCCTTGCTGAGGACGGCCTCGCTGATGGACCGCCCGTCCATAAGGATAGGGGCATTCCGCGGACGCCAGGCCCTGCGTTTGGCGGAGGCCACCAGGAAGTGGCCACGAGTGAAAAAGAGAAGCAAGTCGAGCTGACTCGCCAGCCAGTAGAAGGGCGACACCACGAGGTAAACACGCCGAATGCTTCGCTCCGCCTCCGGCAGGTCACGGGAAATGCCATCGAGTATGAACGTGGCGATGCAGTCGACCAGTTCCACGAAGAAACGTGAGTAGGAACGCATGCTGTACACGTCGAAGCCGTGCTTCAAAATGCTGAAGAGCTGGGATTCGGTATAGGCGGCATAGACGAGACCCGGACTCTCCCGGATAACGCCCAGCAAAGAACGCAGCCCGCGAACCAGGCTGAGC
Organism: Kiritimatiellia bacterium; assembly: GCA_029939545.1. GTDB lineage: Bacteria > Verrucomicrobiota > Kiritimatiellia > UBA8416 > JABMPJ01 > JABMPJ01. The sequence goes on from JAOZSS010000071.1 coordinate 7,484, forward strand.
GACTTGTCATGATGTACGTTGACGATCAGGCGCCCATCCGGCTTCAGGATGCGGTGACATTCTTCGATGAAAGCCTCGTCAGCGTGGAAGCCTTCCAATCCATCGAATACGACCACCAGGTCAAAGCTCTTGCGCTTGAAGGGCATGGTGCGGTCGGTCAGCCGATGCACGTTCTCCTCAACCGCAGTAGTGAGGGAGGCCTCCGCCTCTTCCGTCAGTACGGCACTGTGCCACCGTCCGCCCTGTTTCCGGAGAAAGGCGCTCAACGCGCCGTTGGGCGATCCGATGTCCAAGCAGGTCAGGGCACCGGTCTGCCCGGCGACCTTAATCGTCTCGTGCAGACGCATGCGCAGCGCCACTGAGTGCCGGAATTGAAAAATTCCAGTATCCATGCCTTTGTTCACAGTCAGATCCTCTCGCATCATCTATCCAGACTCCATGGACTGAGATTATAGCAATCCGTTTCGGGGGGTCAAGCGTGCGGAGATGGAGGAAAGAGCCGGAAAGCGAAGCGGGGGTCACGCGGACGCAAGGGTAAGCTGTATCGCATCCAAGATGTCGGCACTGTCGCGAGCGACGACATATCGGTTTACGTCGCGTGACCCCGCCTCGCTCACCGACGCGACAGGGTCGCCAATTCCTACAGTATTGTAGACAACGATCGGGGTGGCCGCCGTGGTCGGCATCGCACGCAGCAGCGAAGCCACAGGCCCCCCGTTGAGACCGGTCAGGTAGTGCTTGAGCACCACGACATCCGGCTTCTCGGTCGGTGCGGTTTCCAGCACGGCGGGTCCGGATTCTGCCGTCGTCACGCTGTGGCCCTGGCGGGTCAGCGCGCGGAACAACGTTTCGGCCATTTCCGGATCATCCTCACCCAGCAGAACGTGGCGCGAGTCGCCCTTTTCTTCCGTCTTAGCGGCAGAAGCCGACTCCGCAAGAATCGTCCTAATCTTTTCCAGAAGGAACTCCTTGCTGCACGGTTTGGAGATAAAGCCGGCCACCTTGACCCCGTCGAAGAAACTGCGCAGATTCGAGCGGGCGGTCAGAATAAGGATGGGAGGAGGCGGATCCTTGCTGGCCTGAACTCGCTGCAGGAAGCCCATCCCTCCGATCCCAGGCATGCTGATATCCAGTATCACCATATTAGGAGTGCGCTGCTGTAGCCTGCGCAATGCCTGCTCACCGCTACGGGCCAGCTCGACCTGGTAGCCGTGAAATTCGAGGAAGTCCTTCACCGTCACGCGGAGGTGGGCCTCGTCATCCACAAAGAGAATTAGTGGCTCTTTAGTTTGCACGACTTCGCTCATCGTCCATCTACGGCGGTGGAGTCCGTATTCCCCGTTGCTTCGAGCCCAAGCATGGCCTCGTAGACATCGTCCACCCCGCCCTCACGATCAGGTCTCACTCCGCGTACAATAAACAGGAGCGCGGCAAGTGCCAGCAGTACAACGCTAAACCATACGCCCCCGGTTCCAGGCAACTCGGGCGCCTTGGCCCTTACATAAGTATTGTCAATCATCAGCCCCTATTCCTCCCGTTGATGAAAGTCTACCCCAAGCTGGCGCATACCCCTATACGGGAAAAGGCTGAATCTCACTACGGGAAATTCCCTATGTCATTCTTTCAGGCATTGATCAATTGCTTAGGAGTTTTAACTTGTCAACTGTGGGGTCTGAGCTCTAGTCTTAATGCCATCGGGACGGCATGAGAGCATGGGTAAGCGCGCAAGTGCCTCGATACAGAAGGAGAACAGAAGAGATGGCAAAAGAATCAGTTGCGCGTATCCTGCTGGTGGACGATCACCCAGTCGTCCGCAAGGGCTTGGCAGCGGTTATCGACGAGCAGCCCGACTTGAAGGTCTGCGCCCAGGCGGGGTCCCATGACGAGGCAATGGCCGCATTGAAGGAGCACACCGTGGATGTTGCACTGGTGGACCTGCGCCTTGAAGAGGGCAGCGGACTAAGCCTGATCGGAGACATGTGCGCCACCAATCCCGAAGTTGCCGCTCTCGTTTTCTCTATGCATGACGACAAGCAGTACACCGAGCGTGCCATCCGCGCGGGTGCCAAGGGATACGTCATGAAGCAGGAGCCCACGGCCACGCTGCTCAAGGCCATCCGACGCGTACGCGATGGGGAAATCTACGTACGCCCTGATCTCGCGCCACAGATCATGGGCCGCATATTCTCTGACGGCGGGGAACGTCAACTCTCCGAACTGGACTGCCTGAGCGACCGCGAGATCGAGGTGCTTCAGCTCATGGCCGAGGGCATGAACCGCAGGGAGATTGCCACGGAGATGGGCCTCAGCGTCAAGACGATCGAAAGCTACCGTGAGAACATGAAGAAGAAACTCGACCTGCGCGACACCGTGCAGTTGGCCCAGTACGCCGTGCGTGCCATGCGTGCATCGAACGTTTGAGCAGTCGGCTCCAATCCCCTGTTGCCGGTATGGCTGTTTCGTGGTATCACAACCCTGCACAATTCACCCATTGACGAGGACTGTCGACCATGCCGGAACCAGAGCAGGAACGCCCCTCCCCACCACGCCGAGAGCTGAGGATCAAGCGACCCATGAGCCTGGGCGCTCCGCCGCAGTCAGTTCAGATTCCGGTCGAGCAGGGCCTTCCACCGCAACGCGGCCCATCTTTGCTGCACAAACTGCTGTGGGTGATCCTGGCTGGCTGGCTGCTCTGCCTGGCCTTCATGCTTCTCGATCCCCTGCCCTTCCTGTTCCCGGACGAAGACAGTGCCGGTAGCTGGTGGCGTTGGGGAGAGGCGTCCACAAGCGCTACTCCCGAAGACGACGTTACTGCACCCGATAAGCCCGAGCTGACTGCGCTCAAGCAGAAGGTAGCCACTGCGATCGTGAACGATGACCTGAACAGGGCCATGATGCTCATCCGGCAGCAGCGCCAGTCCCCCGAGATCTATCCCTACCAGGATGAGTTGATGGAGCTTGGAAAAGCGCTCACTGCGCTGAAGCATGTCAACACAACCGTGGCCGATATTCTGCGTGCGCATATCGACGAAGAGGTCGTCATTCGCGTCAAGAACCGCTCGTTGAAGATCATCCCACGCGCCAGTGCCGGGGACAGGATCAACGCGCTAGTCGTTGCCTCCCGGGCCGACCAGCCTCGCTGCTCGGCGACATTCAAGATCACGGATCTTGCACCCCTCGAACGGTCCCGCCTGATAGGCAAAGCCGATACCCCGCTCAAGTGCTTAATGAAGCTCCATCTCCACCTTGAGGCTGGCGACCGCGATGCCGCGCGCGCCTTTGCGCCAAGCTGTGGCATCCTCGCCGACGCGCTGCAAGAACAGTTCAGGTCTCCCTCGCCATGAACATCAGGGATGCAACC
>JAOZSS010000072.1:0-3987 GCA_029939545.1 Kiritimatiellia bacterium
TCCCGCTGCACGCCCCATACTGATCACCATGCCGGTCAGTATGCCCGGCAATGCAGCCGGCAAGATAACGGTCAACACCGTGTGCCAGCGGCCCGCCCCCACGCTCATGGCTGCCTCCTTGTAGGTGCGTGGGACAGCCATGATGGCCTCCTCCGAGGCACGGATTACCATGGGCAACACCAGCAGTCCCAGCGTTAGTGCCCCGGCCAGGACGCTCTTGGAGTGGGAGACCCCCAGCGTATTGATAAAGAAGGCCAATCCAAAGAGTCCAAAAACAATGCTGGGCACCCCCGCCAGCGTACCGACACAGGTGCGCAGGATGCGCAGGAGCGGGCCCTCTCGCGCATACTCGGAAAAATAGATTGCGGCCACAATACCCAGCGGCACCGCAAACAGCATGGCCCCGATGGTCAGGTATAGGGTTCCCAGCACCTCGGGCAGGATGCCTCCGAAGATGTGAGCATCAAGCGGCCTGTTGGTCAGAAAGCGCCAGTAGAAGGTCCGCCGGGGCAGGAGCATCTCCTCCAGGTGGGTCTCAACATACTCAAAGAGCGGTTCCAGCGAGGTACCCTTAAACTCGGCTTGCCGGGGGTGCCGCACAAGAACGCCCATGGCGTCCGGATTGCTGTAGTCCCACGTCTCTACGGTCAACACATGCTCCAGTTTCACCCGTGCACGATCCCAACGGGTCTGCCCATATTGAAGACGCGGCATAACCGGAACCGGTTCGTCCGGCGCAGGTCCCAGCAACTCGGCTATACCCTCTGTTACTTCGCGAAGCGAATCGCGGTAGGCCCGCCGATCCTTGTAAGGCATCTCCTTCAGTTCAGCCTTGAACGTGGAGAGCATAGTGTAGATTGGCTCGCGGGCGCTTCGGGCCGCCTCGACTTCAGCAGACACCTTCTTACGCGGTCCCTGGTCGAACTTCTCCATCAGCAAGCGCCGGTGTTCCACTGTACCTCGGAACACATAGGCCCCGACGCCGCGACGAAAGATAGGCACAAGAATGATCAATGCCGCCGCGGCCATGAGCGCAATGGCCAGCAGTCCCAGTCCGGAGAATGATCGGTCCAGCAGTTTGCGTGTACCCAGGCGCATCAGCTCTCCCCCCTCAGCTTGCGGCGCTGCCTGTGCACGACCCATTCGCTAAGGTGGTTACAGACAAAGCTGAACACGAGAAGGCATAACCCTATGGCGAAGAGAACATGGTAGCGCGCCGATCCGGTTACGTGATCGGCCTCTCCCATATCCCCGGCAATCGTGGCGGTCAGTGTGCGAACGGGCTCAAGGAGGTTGTAAAGCGGCACGGGCACCTGGGCCGCGTTACCCGACGCCATCCACACCACCATGGTTTCGCCTACGGCCCGCATCAGCCCGAGCAGCACCGCCGCAAGAATACCGCTGCTGGCCGCCGGAATGACCGTTTTGCAGAGCGTCTCGGCACGGGTCGCTCCCAGGGCATAGCTGCCCTCGCGTAGATCGCGGCCCACGGCCTGCAGCGCATCCTCCGATACGCTCACGACAGTGGGCAGCGCCATAATCCCCAGGATAAGAGAGACATTCAGCGCATTCGTGCCACTGCCGATCGTCAGCCGACCGAGGTCCCGACCGGCTACAAGCAGTCCCCATGTCGCCCCCACGGCGAGCACTAATCCTACCGCCACACACGCGGCCTGACGCACACCCTCGCGTACGATGCGGGCGGTAAGAAGATCGCTCAGCAGGATCACGAGAATGAGAGCCACCGGCGCAGCCACAAGCCACCATGCGACAGAGAGAACCCGTCCCCCCTGCTCCTGAAACAGCGGTGCCAATACGACCAGCGCGAAGAAACCGTAGGCAACAGACGGGATGGCCGCCAACACCTCGACCACGGGTTTAACGATTTGTCGCACACTGAAGGGGAGCATGTCACTCAGACATACGGCGGCGGCGACGCCCAATGGCATCGCAAACAAGACGGAAGCCAGCGTCACCAGCCCCGTGCCCACGAACATTGACAAGGCCCCGAACTCGACCGGATCCTGGGAGGGATACCAGCGCGAGCTGGTGAAGAACTCCACAACACCCCGCTGCCGGAAGAATGGAATCGCATCGCGGGCAATGAAAAAGATGATAAACAGGACGGCCAATGCGGCGACCGAGGTGATAGCCAGGAGCGTCCCCTGCCCCACTACCACACCCAGTCGCTGCATAAGATCGGCACGCCGACTCATCACCAGTGTGCTGCCGCTATCTGTCAGGCCGTCGTCCATCGTTCTTGTCTTCAGTACTTCGTAACGGGAACAAAACCGATCGTTTCCACGATCTCCTGACCTTTCTCCGTCAGGTGTAGCGTTACGAAGCGGTGCACATGGCTGCCAAGCTTGGGGTAGCCATTCGTAAACATGAACAGGGGGCGTGCGATCGGATAGGTGCCGGCTGTCACCGTGTCAGGATCGGGGTACACCCCGTCGATCAAGAGCGCCTTCACCGTGCGGTCCACGAAACCAAGCCCGGCATACCCTATCGCGGCAGGGGTCTTCTGTACGCGTGCACGGATCGCTCCATTGCTGCCTACATACTCGGCCCCGTCCTTGATCTGGGCCTTGACCTTCTCGCCGTTGACCCTGTGGGTCATAACCAGCTTATAGAAGGTCTCGTAGGTGCCACTGTTTGTGTCACGACTGATCGCAATGATCTTGCGATCCGGTCCCCCCACCTGCTTCCAGTTCGAGATCTCGCCGGAGAAGATCTTGCGCACCTGCTCGACCCTAAGGTCGCGCACCGGGTTACTCGGATGCACCAGGATAGGAAGTCCATCCATGGCCACAACGTGGGCCACGGGCTGCACATTATTGTTCACCGCAGCCTTGAACTCGTTCTCCTTCATGAATCGGGAGAGATTCGCAATATCACAGGTATTGTTGATTAGGCTTTTCGCACCGTTGCCACTGCCGGACTCGCTGACCGTTACATTCACAGCGCTTTCGAGTGTCATGTAGTACTCGGCAAAGGCCTTGGCGATGGGGCCCACCGTTGTGGACCCATCGAGCGTCAGTGTTTCCTCGGCCGATGCCGCACCGGTGAGCCCAATGGCGGCAGCCAAGAGGGTCAATGTCATCGTTTTGATTGTTTTCATCTGTTGTATCTCCTTTTTGAACCGGCTCTAAAAGACGTACTGGGCCTGGACAAAGATCTCGTCCTCATCCACGCCATCCTCACCACTCACATTCTCGCCGACGCGATAGGTAAGCTGGTACTTGATGTCATGTTTCTTAACGTAGTAGTTGAGCCCCATCGAGGTGCGCTTCCATGCCTTCGCGTAGTTGTCGGCGTCCATGGACTGGTAGCCGACCACAAGCTCAACCTGGCCCGGAAGCACCATGACTCCACCCTCAACCGCGTACGTCTCGATTGTGGTTTTGCCATCCGCAAACAGTCCTGCCGTAACGCTCATGTCGCTGAGTTCGGCCTGGATATTGTTGTACTCGGCATCCAGAGAGAAACCGCCGCCACGCAGTGCAGCGCTGATCTCGTAACCCGTCACCTTGTCAACATCCTGGGTGACGTTGCCCGAGTTGTTGTCGTCGTCGTTGACCCAGCCGAATCCTGCCACGGCAAAGGCGCACTTGACGTCGCCCTTGAAATCGCCCTGTTCCGGCTTGAAGTGACCCAGCGGGAAGATCTCGGCGCGCGCACCGGCCATGTTCCCCTCGAGAAAATCGTCATCACTATTCACGACCGTATCAAAGTCGATCTTGCTGCTGCTTGGGTCAATGGCGCCCTTAACAACCGCCGCGCTGAGCTCGAATATCCCGTCCATCAGCTTGGTGGAACCGTGCAGGCCCGCCTGGCGATCCGGCACACCGTAGTTGTGGTCGCCCACGAACGTGCGTTCAACCAGCCCCTGCTTCTTCGAGGAGGTGATCTGCTCACGCGAGAACGGGAACGTCACGTTACCGATCTTGATCCATGTGTATTCGAGGCCCTTGTACTCGAAGTAGG
>JAOZSS010000072.1:3997-10816 GCA_029939545.1 Kiritimatiellia bacterium
AGTAGGCATCCTTGACGCTCAGGTCACTCTTGCCCATATCCCACTGAAACTTGCCCTTCCAATCTTCGTGGACACTGCCCTCGATATAGGGGCGCAGACGGCGAAAGAGCAGCTCATCGCTCAACGAGCCGCCATCCGGATTCTCTGAGTGGTATTGGAGTTGGATGCGACCGCCCAGGTTCAGATAGTCCCCATCCTCATTCACGTACATCACACCCCCTGCCTCGGCAGTGGTGCCCGCGATGATGCTCAGTAGCATGCTCGCGCCCAGGGTTATTGCAGCGGCTCTTTTCATGGAGCGTCTCCTCTCTTTGTTTGCGCCCGACAAGGGCTCTGACAACAGCGTCCTGTCTTTCAGGACGTGGCCATGGTGCAAAACCACCATTAGGACGTGATGAGAGGATCGTTAGGATTAGGTGAGAATCCGCCGACGAAACCGAGGCGCTCCGCGTGGGGTGTAACCGGTCTACGGCGTGAGGTGAGGAAGGCGGATCGTGAATGTGCTGCCCCGGCCCAGCGTGCTTTCCACATCCACTGAGCCGTCGTGAAGCAAGGCAACATGGCGCACGATAGAGAGCCCGAGGCCGGTGCCGCCCTGCTGGCGACTACGGCCCGCATCGACACGGTAGAACCGCTCGAACACTCGCGAGAGATGCACCGGTTCGATACCAGCCCCCTCATCGGTCACACGAATTGTGGTGGCCTCATCGTCCGCTGATGCCGCCATGGTCACGTTGCCGCCGGCCTCACTGAACTTGATGGCGTTATCCACCAGGTTCAATACGGCCTGCTCAAGCAGGGGCGCATTGACTGATGCCTGTAGGGCCTCGTCACACTCGACGACGAGAGCTACTTTCCGAGCATCGGCCTGCGGCTGACACAAGGCGACGACCTGCTCCAAAACGGACAACAGAGGCTGCTGTTCCCGCGACCCGACCGCAACGCCCCCCTCGTGCTCGAGGCGTGCCAGTGAAAGCAAGTCACCTATCAGGCTCTCGAGGCGCATCACCTGGCGGCTGACGATATCGAGAAACCTTTCGCGCTGTTCCGGCTCTTCGGCCGCGCCATCACGCAACGTTTCAATGAAGCCGCGAATGGTGGTTACAGGCGTCTTGAGCTCATGCGTCACGTTGGCGACAAAATCCTTGCGAACTTTCTCCAGGTGCCGCAGCTGCGTGATGTCGTTCAACACCACCAGGGCGCCCATGCGCTGTCCGTCGGCCCCACGCAGAACGGTGCCATGCGCCTGTAGACACTGGCGCTCCGTTCCTGCGGTCATGGGCAGCACGATTTCACGCACAAGGGGTTCGCCACTCTTGGCGGCCTCGCGGGCAAAGCCCTGCAGATCATGATTGCGCACGACTTCCTGCAGACTGCGTCCGCGCGCCGTATCGCGTGCCGCATGGAGCAGCCTCGCTGCGGCGCGGTTGAGATGGATGACCTTCTCGTCCATATCCACAGCAATGACGCCCTCGGCCATGCTCGCAAATACCGCCTCGCGCTCATTGCGCTGTGACTGTTGTTCGGCCATACGCTGCTCAAGCTGGTCCGCCATCCGGTTAAGCGATTCGGCCAGCGACACCATCTCGTAGGAGCCCTGCACATGCATGCGGGCCGACAAATCGCCCTCGGCCAGCGATTCGGCCCCGCGCTTCATCGTCTCGAGCGGATCACAGATACGCCTCGTCAATACCCATGCCAAGATGGTGGCAAGCAGACAGATTATCCCTGCCATCAGACCGATTCGGACCGTGTTGGCCCGCAACATTGCGTCAATAGCCGACAGCGACAGTGCCACGCGAACCACCCCCACGTTACGACCGCCATCGCGCACATCGTAGCCCACATACATCATGTTCTGGCGCAGTGTTTGGCTGTAGCGGACGGAACGGCCGGTGCCGCTGCGCAGTGCGTCACGCACCTCCGGCCGGTCGGCATGGTTATCCATCTGCGCCGGATCCCGGTGCGAATCCCCTACCACCTGCCCATCGGGGGCCATGACCGTGATGCGGGCGTCCATCGCTCGCCCGAGTCGCTTGCAGTCGGCATCTATCGCCAGACCACTGCGCAATCCCCTGTCATGCTTCACGCAGTCGGCCACAAGCATGCTGCGGGCCTCGAGATCGTCGGCCAGGTGCCGCAGGTAGAAGCTTCTTCCCGAACGTAAGGCGTGAACCACCACCAGCACCACGGAGAGAACCGTCACAATCAGGTAAGCCCCCATGACCTGCCAGAAGAGCCGCCTTCTACGCATGGTTGTCCTCCGGGTCAGCGGCCGCACGGAAGCGATAGCCCACGCCGCGCACGGTTTCGATACAGTCGCGATCATCGCCCAGCTTCTTGCGCAAGCCCACGATCTGCACATCGACCGAGCGATCGGTCACCGGGTAATCCTCGCCTTTGACGGCATCCACGATCTGGTAGCGCGTGAAGACGATACCGGGGCGCCGGGCTAGGAACTCCAATACACGGAACTCAGTCAGGGTAAGATCGAGCACCTCGCCTGCGATCGTGACACGGTGACGACCGGCGTCGATCTCAATGCCACCCCGGCGGATGGTGTCGCCGGTCTCAGGGCTAGCTGCACGGCGCCGCAACAGGGCTCGCACACGTGCCAGCAGCACCCGCGGACTGAATGGCTTGGTCATATAGTCGTCAGCTCCGAGCTCCAAGCCTGTCACAATATCGGCTTCGTCATCCTTGGCTGTCAGCATCAGGACAGGGACAGTACGCGACCGGTCCGACGCACGCAACTCGCGACAGACACTCAAACCGTCGATGCCCGGCAGCATAAGGTCGAGAATCACAAGGTCAGGAATGTCTTTGACCACAGACTCAAGAGCGGCTTCGCCGCTTCCTGCGCACGTCACCCTGTACGACTCCTTTTCCAGGTTGTATCGGATCAGTTCCTGGATGTCTTCTTCGTCCTCAACAACGAGTATGCGTTCTTGCGCCATGCCATCCTCCCTGGGTCTGTATACCCGATAGGCGGACACATTGCATCACTTGATTGTTTGGATCGGGTTAGGATGGGGTTAGGAGTGAGTGAGATAATGCTACGGCTGGCGTGGCAGTGTCATTTCCCGGCGCCACGCGTTCTGGAGCCGGCTCAGGGCCCACTCATAGTGCGCAGAGCCTTTGACCCAGTCAAGTTCGTCTGAGGCGCGGTCGAAATCGCCCATACTCGCATAGAGATCCACAAGAACCGCGTGGTTGTAGGGCTCCCAGAAGTGCCACTTGACATACCTTGCCCAACTTGCTGCAGCCGCCGCGGGATCGCGCCGCTCAAGCAGGCGGGCCTTCAGAAAATGAAGCGGGCCGCTGAAGTGGTTGAGCGCCAGTCCCACATCCGTCCAGTTCTCGGCGGCCCGGCAGCGACGGTCACGCTGCTCGCCACGCACCTCACTGCGGCCATAGAAGGCCTGTTCGGCAGCCCACGTGCAGAAGCGGTAGTTGTGCGGATAGAGTCGGTGCCCCTTCTCGATGGAACGGAGAATAGAGGGCAGATCATCTCGACCGCCGCCAAACTTAGCGTAGTGATAGAGCCAGTGAGCGCAGGAAGCGCGCCAGGCATAGTGCGCACCGAATATGCCAAGGGTTATCAGAAGCGCACCACCACAGGTGCGCCAGGTTGTGCCCTTTTTCGACCTCATCACATCCAGCGGCGCGGCACGATAATGGTGTCGTTAGCCTTAATCAATGGGTCAGGGTCTTTGCCATCCTCGATGTCGTCTGCATCGAAAACCATGTCAGCTTGTCCCCGCCTAACCTTGACCTTTGAGCGCTTGGCATAGTCGGTATATCCACCGGCGGTTGTAATGGCCTGAACCAGCGTAACGTCACCAGAGATAGGGAAGCTTCCGGGGCGCTTCACCTCACCACGCACGTAGTAGCTTCCAGCGTCAGCCACCATGATGACGTCAAGCTTCCGGTAGTAGCCGCCATCAATGTATGCCTTCTTGATCGTATCTTCGGCCTGGGACGTGCTCATTCCTGCAACCCTGATCTTGCCAATGAGGGGCAACGTGACGTAGCCGACCGCGTCGACCTCCTCGCGCATATCTTCCGGTCGAGGAATGTTCCTCAAGTAGATAGTGATTCCGTCGCCGCGCACCAGCACCTCGCCCACCCCACTGTAGTCTCTGACATGACCCGCTGTGACCGGGTCCACGGCCCCCGTGTTGGCCTCAAGCGAAACCTCGGACGCTGGTGAGGCAGCAGGAGCAGCCGCGTAAGCCCACTCCCACGGGCGTCTCTGCGAACCATCCGGCCGATAGCGGGTCAGTCTTTGGTTTCCAGATGAACTGTCAGCACAGCCGCTAAGGCAGAGTGCCGCCACAACGATAAGTGAACCCGTAAGAAACCACCGACCTATCTTCATACCTGCTCTACCTCAGATGGTTTGGCCTGCTTCTTACGCCCTGATTCTTTCTTCTCGTCATGCGGATAATTGTAGTAGTGCTGGTGATAGTAGTAGTAGGCGTAGTCGCGCGAAATGTTGATGTTGTTTAAGACTACGCCCAGCAGGTTGCCTCCGAAGTTCTCAACCATTTCCTTGGCACGTGCCGACAGCGCGCGCGGATACTTGCGGTGCTGGATAACAAGAAGCACACCGTCCACCTCGCGTGTCAGAAGCGAGGCATCGCTCACGCCGATAATCGGCGGAGAATCAAAGAACACGAAGTCATAGCGTTCCTTCAGCTCTGTAACCACCTCGCGCATGCGCTCCGTAGCAATCAAGCCGTGCACACCAGTGGCTAGCTTTCCGCTCGGGAGCAGGTCCATGTTCGGCTCAGGTGACTTCTGAATGCAGTCGTCCAGTTCCGCATCGCCTACCAGAACGTTCGCGAGGCCGGGCCGATTGCTGACGCCCAGGATCTTGTGTTGGCGAGGACGATGCAGGTCGGAATCGACAATAATCACGCGGTCGCCAAGCTGCGACGAGATATAGGCGAGGTTGAAAAGGGTCAGCGACTTTCCTTCGCCAACGCTGGCGCTGGTCACGCAGACGCTCTTGCCGCCAACCGCATGCTTGGAGAATCGCACGTTCGTGCGCAGTACACGGTAGGCTTCGGCATGCCCCGCTTCGGCCTGCGTCTCGATCAGCGGCTTAACTTTCTGAGGAATCACACCGAGGACCGTGGTCTCCATGAACTGCTCGATGTCGTCAATGGTTTTGATCGACGTATCGAGATACTCCACGAAGTAGGCCAATCCCACACCCGCGAAGAGACCCACCAGGACGCTCAAGACGATATTCATCACCGGCCGCGGCCGCACCTGGTCACGATGTGAAGACGCCTTGGCTGGTTCGACCCGCTCCACGGTGGTACGAGGAATACGCATTTCTATCCGCTCCTGCGCGTAGCGAAGCTCCAGCGCTTCGAGGACGCGGCGCTGGTGCTCCATGTCGGCCTTGGCTACCTCGTACTCCAGGTAGCCCTCGCCTTCCTGCACCCGGTCGCTAACCTTGGTTTCCTCCAGCATCTCTTCCAATGCGGTCATTTGGGCCTTGGCGCGGTCGTACTCGGCCTCAACGCCGGTGCGCAGGCCACCGAGCCCATCGGCGATTTTCCCGCCCAACTCCTCGATTGTTGATCGTACGCGAATCAGGTCAGGATGATTCTCGCCCAGCGCATCATTCATCCGACCGAACTCTACCTCGGCCTCACGCTTATCCGCCACCAACTTGACCAGTCCGGCGTCTTGCACGAGGTACGGGAATGCGCCGAGGAGTTCCTCCATGCTGAGAGCCTTCACCCTGTCGAAGAGCGCTTTCTTCGCTTCCATCTCCATGCGTAGATTGATACGCGCCTGCTCAAGCTGGGTGACACTCATCTTGGTCAGCTCGCTGTCGCTGCCGCCGTAGTAGCTGACAATCGTGAGCTTGTGTTTCTGGAGAATCCGACTGACGTCCTGTTCCGCCTTGGTTACGAGATGGCGCTGATCCTGGAGCGACTCGTACAGCGCCGCCAGCGCCCGTTCGGTCGTGTCACGCGTACGGCGGATGGTAATATCGCGGTAGGCCGTGGCCATCTCATTCGCGATATCCGCCGCCATCTGGGGAGCGGTTCCCTTGGGCTCATCCATGTAGATCTGGATCTCGATCAGGTTCGTATCGCGGTACTGCTGCACCTTCATTCGCCTGGCCACCAGCTTGTAGGTCTGCTCGATACTCTCCTCTCCCAGCGTATCGTAGTAGCCGTAGGCGCGTCCGAGGATTTCATTCAGATTAAGGCGACGGACCACTTCCTCAATGACGGGACCGGACTGGATGATCTCAAACTGGGTCCGAAGGAAGAGTGGATCGAAACGCATCATCTCCTGCGTAAAGACTGGGAGGTCGGGACGCTCCTCTTCCACCTTGATGACACAAGAGGACATGTAGACCTTTTTCATCGAAAAGGTCACCAGCACCCCCGCGAGGATCACGAGGAGCGCTACGGCAATGACAATCTCTTTGCGCGCTACAACTACACGCCAATAGTCCAGGAAGTGAAGGCTCTCCTGTTGATGTTGCTGCGCCATGATGTGTTTAACCTGTCCCATTTTTTCATCGAAAGCCCCGCGGTCGATCTCGTAGGGTCGCTCCGCAGGGCCTCACGGAAGATTGTGATATCAGACTTAGAAGTACGTCGTTACTTCAAGCGTCGCGGTGTTCTTTGTGTACGAAACCCACACGTCGGAATCGACGTCCTGGTAGCGCTGACGCAAGAGCACGGTCAAATAGTCGTTGACCTTGTAGGCAATCTGTCCATAGACATTGATACTTGTTTCGTCGCCATCGGGCTCACCATACAGTTCGACTAGTTCCGCTGC
>JAOZSS010000073.1 GCA_029939545.1 Kiritimatiellia bacterium
GAAAATGGGGGGCGCTTAGTCGCATGAGTGAGAGCGGAAGACCGGTTACACCCTGTTGCCAGAAGTATGGCATCATTCACGACCTGCATCACTCATCTCTTGGGGGGCGGGCTTTCTCGATTTCTCGGGCTATGTTGTTGCAGCCCGTCGGAGTGTTTCTCTATCTATTCGCGCCTGCCCCGAGCTCTGCCTCGGAGTCTTTTCGTGGTTCTCCCCAATGACCTTCTCGATCACATCCGCCATGCCTTGGATGAAACTCGCGACTCCGAAGCGCTTGGCGTGAGTGCGGAGGAGGGTGGCGTCCCAGGCGCGCTGGCTGCATTGTTCCACGGCTTCCTGTAGGGCGTCGGGGGTTTGGGTGTCGAAGAAGATGCCGGTTTCGTTTTCAAGGACGGTCTCCGTGGCGCCGCCCTTGCGGTAGGCCACTACGGGCGTTCCGCAGGACTGGGCTTCGAGGGGGACAATGCCGAAATCCTCCTCGCCGGGGAAGACGAGGAGGCGGGCGCGCCGGTAGAGATCGAGAATGGCTTCGTCGGATGCGCGTTCCAGGAAGGTGATATTTGCGCCGGCCATCTGTTTAAGTCGGGCAAGCTGACCTCCCACGCCCACGATCGTGAGCGGGGTGCCGGAACGGGAATAGGCATCGACCGCGAGGTCGATACGCTTGTAGGGAACGAGGGCCGAGACGATCAGGTCAAAGCCGCCCTTGGGCACCGTCGGGTCGGGTGTCCATATATGCGTATTCACCGGCGGGTACACCACGTCGGATTCTCGTCCGTAGCAGCGCTGGATGCGGGCGCGCACATGTTCGCTGATGCCCACGAAACGATCCACCCGGTTGGCTGCCCTGCGGTCCCACCACCGCAGACAGGCAAGGATAGGTCTGATCATCATGGCTTTGACCGGGTTCGATCCGAAGTACTCCTCGTAGAATAGCCAGGCGTAGCGCATCGGCGTAAAGCAGTAGCAGATGTGCTTCGTGTTTGGGTGCGGCTTGAGACTCTTCGCCACGCAGTGGCTCGTGCTGACCAATAGATCGGCCGGCCCGGGGTGCAGGCTGTTGATCGCGGCAGGAAAAAGCGGCAGCAGACTGCGATAGTGTTGCGTAACTCCCGGAATACGCTGCATCCAGGAGGTGTGAATCGGATGACGTTTGATCGTGTCGGAGATGGCGTCGGGATTGCTCAGCAGCGTATAGATGGGCGCCTCGGGAAAGCCTTCGCACAGAATTTCGAGCACGCGCTCACCGCCCCGCATGCCGCTCAGCCAGTCGTGGCAGAGCTGCGCCCGAATGTCGCGCGGCCAGTTGGATGGGAACTCGTAGCTCATCTCTCCGCCCCGCATTGCTCGTAGACCTTCAGCGTTTCCTCGGCTGTGCGCCGCCACGTAAACTGCGCGGCCTGCCGCCTGCCGGCCTCACTGAGCTTGTGCCATAGCTCGGGCGAGGAGAGCACCTCGACGGCGTGGCGGGCGTAGCCCTGGGTGTTGTCGGGCGCCACCATCAACGCGGCGTCGCCCGCGACCTCCGGAAGCGAGCCGCCGGTGCTGCTGATGACCGGAATGCCTGCCGCCATCGCTTCGGCCACCTGCAGTCCGAATCCTTCATAACGCGACGGGTGGATCAACAAATCGGCCTGGCCGAAGAGATCCAGCAGCGCCTTATCGGAGAGATAGCCGGTCCAACGCAGCGCCTCCTCAATGCCCAGCTCCTTCGCAAGCTCGGGATAGTGGGGGTAGCGCGGATCCGGCGCGCCGACGATGGCAAGCTCAACGGGAACGTGCGACTGCTCGCGAATCATGGCAAATGCGCGCAGCAAGGTGTCGACGTTCTTGTATGGGTCCATCCGCCCCACATAGATGATGGTCCGGGTCTCGGGTGAGTCGGTCGGCCTGATGGAGCGCGCTGGGATCAGGCGATAGTCATCCGATACGCCGCAGGGGATGGTGTGGACCCGGTCGGCGCGGCTAGCGGGTATGCGCAGGTGATGGATCACGTCGCGCCGTGAGACCGTGCTGTCGGCAATGATGTGGTCGGCGCGGCGGCCCACCTCAACCATCAGCGCCCGGTAGATCGGGTAGAGACGCGCCTTTCGTGACTTAGGCGCGTGCTTGGGAAAGATCATAGGAATGACATCGTGAATCGTGACGACCGACCCGATCCGACCGCGGCGGTTGCGTGGAAAGGTCCGCAGTGGGATCATGTAGTTGCTGGAGTGAAAAACATCAATCCCCAGCCGCTTCAATACGCCCGGGGTGCGGAGTTGGTTCATGGGTGAGAAGAGTCCGTCCTGCAGGAGGATGGTTTCGATGTGAGCAAACCGGCCCAGGTCCAGCTCCGCGCGGATCCGCGCCTGCATCTCGGGGCGGTCGAAAAGAAGGACGTAATGGTTCTGATGGTCGATTGAGGCCAGTTCACCCACCAGCGCGCGCGTATAGGCGCCGATGCCGGATATTTCCGGGAAGATCCAGCGTGTATCGATGGCGATCTTCATGCAGTCACCTTGGTATAGACGTCCCACGTGCGGTCGGCCGTGGTTTGCCACTTGAACCGGGCGGCGTGCTGACGGCGCGCTTCGGCACCCGCGGTGCCACGTTCAACCTGCTCGAGGATGGTGGCACACCACGGTTCTACGGAATCGGTATCGAGCAGGGGCGCGGCATCGCCGATGACCTCCGGGAGCGATCCGCCCCGCGACGATACAACTGGTATGCCACAGGCCATGGCCTCGAGCGGCGGGAATCCGAAGCCCTCATAGAAGGAGGGCTGCAGAAGACAGGCAGCCCCACCGTAGAGGGACGGCAGGTCGTCTTCGTCGCGCGGCACCAGGTGGCGGATGCGGTCGGCGAGAGGGGACGCCGCGATACGCTCGAAGATGGGGCCGTGCTTCCACCCGGTGCCGCCGGCCAACACGAGATCGCCGTCGAATCCCTTGAGCTGCTCGAACACGTCCACGATGAACGGGAGATTCTTGCGCGGCTCGATTGTGCCCACGGCGAGCAGGTAGGGCCGGTTCAGTTCGTACTTCTGCCGGATGGCGGCCACACGTTCATCGGACTGCGGCGCGAACGAGGCGTCGATACCGAGATGGATCGGGAAAACGCGGTCGGCCGGTACGTCGAGGAACTCAACAATCTCGCCCGCGCTGAACTCAGAAATCGTGATGATGGCGTCCGCCCTGCGCACGGTATCGCGGATCTTCGCCGTCAGGTAGCGCAGGTTGGCTGCTTCGGCAAACTGTGGAAACCGTATGAAACTGACATCATGAATGCTGACCACGGTGCGGCCACGGCGAAGCGGGGGCAGGATGAAGTTGGGGAAGTGATAGAGGTCGCTGGTGCCTGCCAGGGTGTCAAATGGCGGCCAGTTCAGCCGCTTCCATGATGCCTGCGCGAGCCGACCGGGAATCCAGCGGTTCGCCTTGAACGTGGCATTGGAGACCGGGAACGGAGAGCCCCTGCGCTTAAAATCGAAATAGAAGAGGTCCAATTCATGGTCCCCGGCCATCGCGCCGAGGTGTTCTGCAAGCTGACGGGTATAGCGGCCCACCCCCGCCCGCTGCGTAACAGCAGACTGGACATCCAAACAAACTCTCATGTAAGCAAAGCGTAAGGACTTCGTTTCAGCGGCGCAAGATTCGATTCCAACCGATTGACTCCATAGTTGACGCGGGTCTGGAGGTATGGGTATGGTTTGCCCCCGTTATAGATACCTAAAGGAGTGATTGAACCAGATGCCAAAAGCGAAGAAGAAGCCTAAGACAGAGAAGAAGCCAACCCCGGCGGCAGAGAAGGCGGCCAAGGTGGCGAAAGAAGCGGCCGCGACGGCGGAAGAGCCTACCGTAGTCGTCGAGCCGGAGAGCACGCGCCTGCTGCGGCTGCAGGCGGATTTCGATAATTTCAAGAAACGTACGATCCGTGAGCGCAACGAGACCTACCGCCGGGCCAACGAAGACATCATGGAAGAGCTTCTGCCGGTGATGGATCATATGGAGCTGGCGCTGGATGCGGCGGCTCAGCATGACGCGGACGAGGCGATGGTCGAGGGGTTCCGGCTGGTGTCCGAGCAGCTACGGGCTGCCCTGGGCAAGTTTGGGCTGACGCCGATCGATGCCACGGATGCTGAGTTCGATCATAACCTGCACGAGGCCATCTCCCAGCTACCGTCACCGGATGTGGCGGAGAACCATGTCATCGCGATGACGCGACGGGGCTACAAGCTGGGCGACTACCTCCTGCGTGCTGCGCAGGTGGTGGTGTCGAGCGGCGATCCCTCCGATCCAGCCGCAGCAGACACTCCGGCCGATGATGATGCAGAGAAAGAACCCGAGGCCTGATTGTGGCAAAGACCGATTACTACGAACTACTGGGTGTCGCCCGATCGGCGTCTGACGACGAGATCAAGAAGGCTTACCGCAAGCAGGCGATGAAGTATCACCCTGACAAGAATCAGGGCGATACCGTTGCCGAGGCGAAGTTCAAGGAGATCTCTGAGGCCTATGAAGTCTTGAGCGACGCGCAGAAGCGCCAGCGCTACGACCAGTTTGGTCATGACGGCATGAAGCAGGCCTTCGGTCCGGGCGGCTTCGATTTCTCGCGTGACTTCACCCATGCCTCCGACCTACAGGATATCCTGGGCAGCCTTTTTGGCGGCGGCGGCGGAATGTTCGACGACTTCTTTGGCGGTGGCGGTGGTCGGCGTCGTTCGCGTACCGGCCCGCAGCGAGGCAACGACCTGCGCTTCAATCTGGAGATCGATCTCGAGGAGGCCGCGTTCGGCTCGGAGCGTGAGGTGAGCCTGCCGATCTCGGAGGAATGCGGCGACTGCAAGGGATCGGGCATGGCCAAGGGCGCGAAGCCGGAGTCGTGCCGCCATTGCGGCGGGCGCGGCAGCGTGGTGTCCGGCGGTGGATTCTTCCAGGTGCGCCAAACCTGTCCTGTCTGTGGCGGCGCAGGTACGATGGTCACGAATCCGTGTGGCTCCTGCCAGGGCACGGGGCGGACCAAGGTGAAGCGACGTTTGACGCTGAAGATCCCGAAAGGCGTGGATAGTGGATCGCGCCTGCGTTTGACCGGCAAGGGCGAAGGCGGTGTGCGTGGCGGTCCGTCCGGCGACCTGTATGTGGTGATGCACGTTCGACAGCACGAGCTATTCGAGCGGCGCGAAAACGACCTCTATTGCGAGATTCCCATTCCGCTTCACCTTGCGGCCCTGGGTGGCGAACTACAGGTGGCGACGATTGACGGCTACGCCAAGCTCAAGCTCTCGGCGGGCACGGAAAACGGCAAGGTGTACCGACTGCGCGGACGGGGCATGCCGGATGTCGATGGCTACGGGCGTGGGGCGATGCACGTATGTGTGGTCCTCGAGACACCGGTGAAACTAAGCTCCGCCCAGAAGAAGCTCCTCAAGGAGCTGGGCGAGCAGGATGCCGCGAAGAACTATCCCGCGGCTGCACATATTCGCGAAGTAGCCGACGCCTTCTACAAGCGCAAGGAAGCCATTGGGAAGAAGTAGTCGGAAGTCGGAGATCCCTCCTGCGCTCTTCGAGCTACGGAGGGCAAGCGGAGGTCGGTGGAGGGAGCCATGCATCGTTGCTTTCTTTCTCCAGAGCGTTGGCAGGACGGCGTGCTGATCCCCGGTAAGGATGAGGCGCACCATTTGCGCGACGTGTTGCGCGTGACTTGCGGTGACGTGGTGGCCCTGTTCGATGGCGCGGGACGGCGCGTTGAAGCCCGTGTGCTGACGCTGACCTCGCAGGAGGTCGATCTGGAGCCGGTGGGCACCATCGAAACCATTCCGCGTACGGAGCCGCTCATTTCTCTTTTGCAGGCGATCCCGAAGGGGGCGCGCATGGATACGGTGGTCGAGAAGGGCACCGAACTGGGAATGGACCGATTGGTGCCGGTGATAACCGATCGCACAATAACGCGCCTCGACGATGCCAAGGGGCGCAAGCGCTGCGACAGATGGGCGCGAGTGGCGCATGGTGCCGCCCGGCAGTGCGGTGTCTGTTGGATACCCGAGATTGCTCCCGTACAGTCACTGACAGACGCGTTGGCCGCACGTCCCGAAAACGACGTGCTCCTGGTCGGCGCTCTCAGCGGCGACCCGCGTCCGATGGCAGAGGTCGTAGATCAGCTTGCAGCCAATCGTCCCGCATCCGTATCCCTGTTGATTGGCCCCGAAGGCGACCTGACGCCCGCCGAGATGGACGCCGCCACCGTCGCCGGAGCGATCGGAGTCAACATGGGCCCCCTGGTCCTGCGCACCGACACCGCCGCGCTGTTCGGTCTGAGCGTCCTGTCCAGCCGTCTCCGCTAACGCTTCGGAGGGGGGAGGAGGCCGGGGATGTTCATGACGCTGTTGCGGCGTGCCTGGAGATCCTTGCGAATGGCGTTGAAGCGGGTGTCCTGGTTGACGATATTCTGTGCTGCCTGGCCGCCCTTGGCGAGGGCCATTTGGAGCGACTTGACGGCACCCGCCTTGTCCCCCGTGTTGAGCCGCATGACCGCCATGTCCACGCGCGCCTTCCAGTCGTTGGGTGCTTTCACCAGGTACTTCTCGAGGACCTTCATTGTCTTGGCCGACTGGCGGGAGGTCGCGTACATGCGCGCGATCGTCAGGTAAACATTCGCCGGCGTGTCGCCGGGCATCTTGTCGGAGCACTGGTCGAGCTGGGCGATCATTTCGTTGACAAAGCCGCCTTGCTGGTAGAGCTGTGCAATCTGGAAGCGGAAAGGCGGGGGCAAACCCTTGTTTTGGGAAAGTGAGTCAGCAAGCTGCTTGAAATTGGAGCGGAGCCCTCCCTTGAGATAGAGGCGCGCCAACTCCATGGCCTTGGCAAAGTCGAGATTGCCCTTGGGTGCGAGTGCCTGGAGCTCTGCGATTCGGGAGTTCAGTTTGTTGAGCGAGTTCAGGTGGTTCAGGAAATTTGGGGTTTTCAGGTTGTGCGGATCGCGATCCTGGAAGTCCTGGATGATGGCCTTCGCTTCTTTAACACGGCGTTGGCGCAGGAGGACTTCCTGGGTCAGGCGGAAGTTGGCCTCGGGGCTGAGCGGATAGAGCGTGCGCGCCTGGTGGAAGGCCAACTCGGCATCGTCAAATTTGCCGCGATTGGCATAGAGCCCGGCAATGGCGCTGCGCAGCTTGGAGAAGGACTTGCGGGCCACGATGTCGCGGATGAACTTCTGGTCCCCGGCCAGCCGCCGCGTATACCAGTCCCAGAAATCCTGGTCGTCACGGATGGTCTTCGTGTCGAGCGGGGTCTTCTTGGCGTTAATCTTCATGATCAGGCCGTGGGGCGTCAGGTAGGGGTACATCCATCGGATGACATAGCTCTCCTCAATGTAGAAGTCGTGGCGGTAGTTGTTGTACTCAAAAATCATCTCGGCGAGAATGCCGTTAATCTCCATCACGCCGAGGGCGCCGCTGACCTGGACGCGTCCGTTTTCGATCTTCAGGTCGGCGTTCTTGGGGCGCGTGCCCGCCTTGACCTCCTCGACATAGCGTTGGAAGGAGCGCGCACTGTCGGGCTCAGCCGGGATCCAGATCTGGTCGCCGTACAAATCGCGCATCACGCTCATGTACGTGTTGTCGGCCAGGGCGTTTTGGGTGATGAGGTAGACATCCTCGCGTACGCGCGCCCCGTAGATCATGTAGGTGGGTACAAAACGTCCGGGATCGGTGCCGCCGAAGAACACGGCGTTGTCGGTCATCTCGGGCGGGAAGGTGGGGTTGGGGAGGGGTTCTTCGGTGGGGTCGAGCTCCTCACTGATGGCCTCGGCGCCGCGCAGTTGGTAGTTCCCGAACTGCCAGCCGAAGTCGTGTCCGTTCTGCTCCGCGCCGCCGCAGGTGCGGATGAGCTCGCGGTTATAGGCGTTCTCGCGCAGCGGGACCAACGGTAGCGCGCACGCCACGGCGAGGCTGAGCCAGACCAGCGGGCGTCCCTTCTTGAAGACGGTGTCGAACACGGCCAGGCCACAGATCAGGCCGTAGCCGATCCAGAAGGCGTAGAGCGCATGCGACGAGATGAACTTCACGCGCTGGATGAAGTTGTCCTGGATGTCACCCTTCGGATTGGCCAGGGCAATCAGCATCAGGCTCATGGCGAGGAACCCGAGCAGCGTGGCAATGATCCACTTCTGAGTGTGGGTGTCGATCGTCATGCGGAACTCAAGCCGACTACGGCGCATCCAGAGAATGGCCAGGGCGGCGACGGTGGGCATCACCATCAGCAGCACAATGCCGCCGCTCTGTCCGAGGATATGCCAGAGCTGGGCGGCGTCGACGGAGGCGCCGACCTTGCGCAGCGGGGCCGTGACTCGCCCGATGCGAGTGGCCAGGATGCCGATAAGCCCGATGTAGGCGCCGAGAATGCCGAGGAGCGCGAGGCCGACCGTGATGCGTTCGGAGATCGTGGCGGGGAACTTGCCACGCAGTTTCTCGATCAACTCTTCGCCTTGTGAAACGAAGATGGAGGCACCGCCCGCGCCCATGAGCAGGATGATGATGCCGATGCAGTACTTGTCGAAACGGACCTGGGCGGCCGCCTCCATGCCGATGACGCCGAACAGGCGCTGCAGGACCAGCAGGGCGGTGGCCACTACGGCTAGACAGATGGCGGCATAGAGTGCATTGAATCGGCGGCCGAACACTTTGACCCGCCATGCCGTAAAGGGCAGGAACCCGAGGAGCGCAACCGGCAAGGTGAACTGGCCGCGCAGGTCGGTAAGGTAGGCCCCCAGCTGATGGATGAATCGCGCCGAAAACATGTCGGCCGGTTTAATGCGCTCATACTGGCCGCGCGAGAGGGCGTGATTGAAGCCCTCCCATGTCCGCGGGTAACCCCAGTTCATGGGAGGGTTGCGGAGGTCGGAGACGATCGGCATAAAGACGTAGAAGGTGAGGCCGAGTTCCATGAGCAAGAGCGAAATGGCCACGGTCCGTCCGCGTGGTAGAAGGAAGAACGCGAGCAGCAGGATCGCCACGTTGGCGACCACATAGAAGTAGAACGTCTCGTGCGAGGGGTGGACGATCGGAGGCAGAACGCCCTTGGAGAAGAGGACCTCGAAGATGTCGCCGATCGAATCGATCTTGGGCACGGGGTTGGGCAGGGACTCCCATCGCTTCATCAGGGCCAGTGCCACCATGTAGGGCGTCCCCGTGATGGCAAAGTCGCGGAACAGCTTGATGTCGCGCAGGAAGACGGCGAATACGAGCGGTAGCGCGGCGAGAAGGAGCACCTGATAGTTGGTCAGGCCCAGACCGAAGACGAAGGCGGTCAGGTAGAGGAACCGGTCGCTTGGCCGACTCATCCAGTGGTAGGTGAGGAGAAAGACCCAGACCAGGAACAACGCGTTGAGACTGTACACCTCGACAATGACCGACTGGGACCACATGACAGGGGAGAAGGCAAAGAGCAGGCTGGAGACTACGCCGCCGATCCAGCAGATGAGGTCCTCGGTTTTCTCTCCAGCGGAGTGGAGCTGATTGCGCGAATGCCGTAGCATGTCAGAGCCGGACCGGCAGATCAGCATGGCGGTGGCACCGGTGGCGAGGGCACCGAAGACGACCGACGCAAGCCCGACGCTCCAGGAGGGATTGGGCTGCCCGCGGAACTGCACGAACGAAAAAACACGCGTGAAAAGCCAGCAGATCATGGTCCAGATGGGGTAGCCGGGCGGGTGCGGCACGCCGAGCGCATCGGCTGCCACGGCCAGCTCGCCGCCATCCTCAAGGGTCACCGTCGGCGCCAGGGTGTAGAGATAGACCGCGAAGGATGCAATACAGGCGGTCCAGAATGCACTCCAGTCAAGGCGTCGGAAGAATTTCGTCTCCTGCTGTGTTTCCAAAAAACCGCTCCGTCTAGTTGGTTCTGGCTACAAACACTGAAGTATGCCGAATGGCTGGGGGAAGTGTCAACGTCTCAGCCACTCGTTTAAGCCTGAAACTGAGCTGACGCTATTGTTATCGGAGCCAGCAGATGGCAGCCACGGTAAGGCCGTAGAGCGCGATATTGACCAGGATGGGGATGTCGGTAAGCAGGATCTTCTCGGGTCGGCCACCCTCGCTGTGGCGGTAGACGAGGTCCATGTAGCGAAAGATGCCGAAGATCACGAAGGGAATGGTGAAGCCCAGTGCGGCGGTCCCGAACTTGGCCTCGGTATCGGGCCACAGGGTGTAGAGCGCATAGCAGACGATCGTGGCGGCCGCGATCACGGCGATGAGCAGGTCCAGCAGGTGCGCATCGTAGTGCATGAGATTGCTGCGGTGCGCATGCGGTTCCTCGGCGCCGGACAACAGTTTCTCATGGCGCCGCTTGCAGAGCGCCAGGAACATGGCCAGCAGGAAAGTGCAGAGCAGGAGCCAGGGCGAGATCGTCACGTTGTCCAGCACCACCGCGCCTCCGATGGCGCGCAGGACGAAACCGGCGGCGATGATCATCGTATCGAGCAGGGCGACCTGCTTGAGAAACATGGTGTAGGCAAGCTGCATGAGGACGTAACCACACAGCACGATGGTGAACGGAGCCGATAGAACATAGGCGCCGATCAATCCTCCGATGAGCAGTGTGGCACCCCATAGGAGTGCGGTCACCGTGGAGATCCCGCCGGCGGCGATGGGGCGCTTGCACTTGACTGGATGATGCCGGTCGGCCTCGCGGTCGCGTAAGTCATTGAAGACGTAGACGCCGCTGGAAACGATGCTGAAAAGGAGAACAGCAGGGATCACGCGGCCCAGGTCGCCCAGTGTGAGCGGGGTA
>JAOZSS010000271.1 GCA_029939545.1 Kiritimatiellia bacterium
AATACGCCATTCCACAACATATGGGGGGTGCTTGAGTAAGTCAGCCACCCACGAACATCATTGAAATCAAACTGGTTCACCCTGCTGATGGCAGGAAAACCCCGCTTGAAGAGGGTCTCGAACAGATTGAACGCTACACCGACAAGACCCATGCCGACACCCGGCATCTGGTAGTCTTCGACCGCCGCCGGGAATACCGCGATAAGCCCTGGCAAGAACGCCTGAGTTGGCAGGAAAGCGTCACCCCCGCTGGAAAACCAGTCACCGTTGTCTGGTGCTGATCATGTCCCCTTTGCGCCTCACCGCCACAGGCTCTCGGTGGAGTTGGGGTCGCCGCACGGCTGGTGCCCCGACTATGATGGCTCAGGCCCGGACAACATGATTGATTCTACTTGTGACGTGCTGTAGCGGACTGCTAGTCTTGAGTGGCAGGAAGGGAGATCTCGCGATGGATTCGAAGAGAGTACACCGTCCCGAACCACGACGCAGCGTGTGCGCGACGCGTTCGCGCGAACTTGAGCAGAGCCGCATCCGCGGGATGACCGTTGAAGCCCGGATTGGATCTGCTCTGACCATGAGTTCCAGGTTCGGATGGCTCAGACCGGCACCGAGGGAAACCTAGGCCGTGGAAGATTCCGACGCCATCCTGCATGCCGCCGAAGCTGTCATCGGCATTCTTCAGCGACATCGAGTCGATGCGGTGATAATCGGAGCCGTGGCCCTCGCTGCCTACGAGTATGTCCGACAGACCGAAGACGTCGATCTCGGGGTTAACGCGGACCTCGGCACGTTGCGAACCGTGACAGAATCTCTGCGGGAATCAGGTTACACGGTTGAGCTTCGCGAGCCGGACGGAAATGACCCGCTTGGTGGTATCATCGATGTAACAGGACCGTTTGGGCTGCTGCAGATTGTCAACTATGGGGACAGGTTCCCGGCAGTCATCGAAGACGCTGTTCGTCTCGCGACGCTTGTTGTGCGAGCGGGCAGTCCTCTCAAGATTGTGCCCATTCCTCAGCTCATAGCGTTGAAGCTATATGCCGGTGGGTACAAGTCAAAGGCCGACATCGTCGAACTCCTATTGAGAAATCCCGAATTGGACTTGGATGAGATTCGGTCCGTGTGCCGTCGATACCGCCTCGCCGGGCTCGATGAGCTTATTGCGGAAGCGAGATGCGTCTAGACTACGTTGAGTTGGGGTCGCGCCTAAAGATAACGTTCTACTCGCTCAAGCCCTACCTCTGCCGTTTCTCCAGGTAGACTGCGGGAGTCACAACTGTAGCCGAGCGGTGCAGCGACTCCGGGAAGTCATCGGAATTGCCTGTAACCAGGATGGCTTTGGCGGAGAGTGCCAGTTCAAGAAAGGCTGCATCGTCGGGGTCGGGCAGATCGGCAATCGTCTCCGTCGACACCATGTATGTTGTGTTCTTCTCTAGAAACATCATGATGTCGCGGACCTCCTGCAGGCTGAAGTAGCGGCGGAACTTGGGACGCTTCAGGACCTCGGCATACTCGGCCAGGATACGATCGTCAACGACCAGTTCTATCCGCTCCTCGCGTATGAGGTCCACAATGCGTCCGGGTGCGCTGCGGGCGTTGATCATGCCTGATACGAGGACATTGGTGTCGAGTACGATCCGGTTCATGATACGCGGGCCTGGCGCGCGGCTTTGATCTCCGTGTTGATCTCCCCCTGCGTCATCGGCTCCTCTGTTGCCCGTCGTCGTGCATGAAGCACCGCCGAGGAGAACAGAGCCCGCCGTATTTCACGCAAGGCGTTATCCGCGTTGTCGGGCTCCACGCCGATCATAATCGCGAACGGCTGCCCATCCCTGGTCACCATCACCTCGCGTTCCCGTTCGAGCGTATCACGCAACTCGCGGGGCCGCTTCAAGTCCTTCACTGCAATTGATGTCATAATAATCTCCTTATTACGCCCTCATTATGCACCCTTCGAACAGGCAGTGCAACAGGAAGTTTGTGAAATATCTGTCTAATGCTTTGCCCTTTGGTGGGCTTCCGTGGTTCCGGAAACCAACTTTACGTGCTTCTGTACGGCGCTCGGTCCGTATGACACGCTTACCCTTGCGATCATTGACCGGGTCGATGCTTTCATTCCGCAGCAGCGTGATGATGTAGCCCACATGACGCATGGGGTTGGCGCGCTGGAGGGCGGCGATCGTGGTGGTGGCGCCGCGAACGGCGAGCAGGCCGAATCTGTCGATGCTCCGCAGAAGCGCTTCGATGGTGTCATAGTGGTTGGGACGGTCACTGGTGTCGGCAAGCTCACGCGCCTGTAGAAACAGCTCGGGACTGTACTCTCTGCGCAGACCATCCCACATCGCCTCGCGAATAGCCGGCGGGAGAAGGGGTGTGAGTTGGTATGTGTTTGGCTGACGCATGGCGCAGGACTGTGAAGGCGGGTGGCTGTGGCGGGCATGGACAGCGAGAAGCGCTGCTGTTGGCCAAGAGCGGCGCCACTGCGGATTCCCGGCACCGTTGCCGCCTCGCGCTGCAATAATCCCGCATACTTCACAAGCATCTGTGCCGCGATCGCACGCCCTCACCCAGCATCCTGACGGTAACACTTGTCACGCCGTAGTTCGCAGGACGAAGGTGGATGATAGATAGCCCCAGGAAACTTTTACCCGCCGTGGAGGGCGACTCTCAGGTAACGATCCATGAAGATGCACTATACATCCCGATCCACACTGTAAACAGTTATCTTTAGGCGCGACCCCTATCCCGACCTATCCGCTCTTGAGTGCCGACTGTTCCCGTTGGCCATGCCTTCAACGATACTTTAAGCCGCACT
>JAOZSS010000074.1:0-314 GCA_029939545.1 Kiritimatiellia bacterium
AAATTGTTGCTGGCTGATGGCAGCCACATAAGATTGCAGGACGCTGTCTACCCGCAGGAATCCATAATGCCAGACACGACTTCCCGACGTTATCAACTGTTACTGGTCAACCCCAAGCGCAAGTACCGCTTTCACCTCGACCTGGAGGAACTGTGCCACGTCATGCGCCGCAAGACCGTCGTGCACCCGCTGGGACTTCCCACCGTCGCGGCCCTGACCCCCGCCCATTACGACATCACCATTATCGACGAGCAGATGGTGCCCATCCGCTTCGTGCCCAAGCCCGACATCGTGGGGCTGACCTCCCTGGCCAC
>JAOZSS010000074.1:324-4739 GCA_029939545.1 Kiritimatiellia bacterium
ACCTACGAGATCGCCGACACGTTTCGCGAGATGGGCGTAACCGTTGTGCTGGGCGGCGCCCAGGCCAGCTTCAACGTGGAAGATGCCCTGCAGCATGTCGACAGCGTGATCATTGGCGAAGCCGAGGAGTCCTGGCAGCAGTGTCTGGCCGATTTCGAAGCCGGCAACATCAAACCATCCTACAAGCGCGCCACCCCTTACGAATTCAAGACCGCCCGCCCGCCGCGCTGGGATCTGGTGCCGACTCAGGACGTCATGGCGTTGGGCGTTCAGGCGTCACGCGGCTGCCCCTACTCGTGCGACTTCTGCTCGGTGCGCAACATGTTTGGCAAAGCGCAGCGCTATCGCGATATCGACAATGTCATCGCCGAAATCAAAGCACTGCCCAAGAAGCAGATCGCGTTTGTCGATGACAACCTGACCGCCAACAAGCCGTTTGCCCGCGCGCTGATGAAACAGCTCAAGCCGCTCGGCGTCTCATGGAACTGCCAGTGCAGTGTTGATATATGCGCCGATTCGGACCTGCTCACGGACATGGCCGAAGCCGGATGCACCTCCATCATGCTCGGCATCGAATCGGTCAACCCCGCCGCGCTCAAGGAAGCAGGTAAGTTCCAGAACCAGATCGACAAATACGAAAAGGGCATCAAGAATATCCACGACCACGGCATTCATGTGATCGGCACCTTCATCGTCGGCTTTGATGCCGACCACCTGGACGCCTTCGATCATATCTACGAGTTCACACAGCGCACCAACATCTCCCTGATTGTGCTCAACGTTCTCAGCGCCTATCCGGGCACCGACCTGTATGAACATATGAAGGCGGCGGGCCGCATCAACTCGATTGACCCGGACCTCTGCAATGGCATCTACCCCACCATGCGCTACATGCACATGTCACAGACGGAGATATTCAACCGCTACTTCGAAACCATGGAGAAGATGTTCGACGCCAAGGCCGTCAGGGAAAAAGCGATGAACATCTTCAGCACCGGCGCGTTCCAGATCTTCCACGACCCGGACATCAGCCGCTTCGATAAAGTCGCATCCATGCTCTATCTCTTCCGGCATTTTCTATTGACGAGGGACAAGGACAAACATAGGCTTTTTCTCGATCTGTTTGGCCTGATTGTCAGGAAAGAGGCCGCGGCAGGCCAGGTGGTGAAGTTCCTCCTTCTGATCGCATCGATCAATGGATACCTGGAGTTCACACGGGCGCACCGCGAGGAGATTCTGGCCCGAATTCAGGCCTCGGACCAGGGACCATTGGTCGACGATACGCAAAGCAAGGCCGCCTGACCGCGGGTCGGCCATCATTCGAAAGCAGTTGAATATGCCTACTGAGATTGACAGCGCCACACAGAGCGAAATCCACGAGATCGTCTACGACTTCTTCGCCGAGGAATGCGACGTTCCGCGTGAGGATCTGAAAGCTGACACCCACATCATTGAGGAGCTGGAAGGCGACTCACTCATGCTGCTCTCCCTGCTGGAAATGGTCCGTACCCGGTACGCGCTAAGCATTGCACTGAAAACGCTTGGGGGCTACCTCATGAAAAAGCCCGCCAACACGATCGGGCAGGTGGAAGCGCTGACACTGGCCATCGTCAAGTACGGGGACAACGTTGTTAACGCAGACCTCTGATCCGACCGGCGTCCTGTTGGGGTGCGGCGTCGATGCCGAGGCCATCGACCGCTTCGAAACCATCCCTGCCTCCGAGCGAGCGTGGCACCTGGTGTTCACTGAGGCCGAGCTCGCACACTGCCATGCCCTACCCCGCCCGGCCCTCGGGCTCTGTGCCGCGTTCTGCTGCAAGGAGTCGCTCTGTAAAGCCCTGCCTACCCCCTACAATTTCACCGATTGTGAGCTGTATCTCGACCCGTTCCGGGGCGCACAAGACCTTGTCATCTCCGCGTCGATTCTCCATGATTTCGGTATCGAGCGGGTCACCGCCCGCATCGACGGTCCGCACAACGGCGAGATGATTGCAGCCGTCTTCACATTCGGGGGCAGACCAACATGAGCGACAGCGTCATCATCGTGGGTGGCGGACTGGGCGGACTGAGCGCCGCCGCGGCGCTGGCACAGCGCGGCTACAACGTCAAGCTGATCGAGAAAGAGCCGCACGTCGGCGGCTACGCGATCGAGGTGCACCGTGGCAAGCGCAGCTACGACATCGCGCTGCATGCCACCGCGGCAGGGGGAGCGGGCCAGGAGTTTCATCGCACCGCCACCGCACTCGGTATTGCCGAAGACATCGCCTTCATCAAGCTGCGCGAAGGGTTTCGCGTCTGCCTCGGCGACTACGCATTCCAAATGCCCAATGATTACGTGGCGCTCTTCGCCGCGCTGGTGCAGGAGTTTCCCGAAGAGCGAAGCGGTCTCCAGACGTTCCGCGGCGATCTCGAGAAGCACGCCAATGCCTATGCCCCGCTGTTTGACGGTGCGGTCAGCAAATGGCGCTCCGTCCCGTCCTTCATTCCCATGCTGCCTGCATTCCTCGGGCACTCCAACATGCCGACCCTGGCCTACCTGGAACGTTTCGTCAGCGATCCACGATTGCGCGCCATTCTCTTTCAGCCATCCATCTTCATGGGCATTCCCATGGATGAGTTTCCCGCAGTCAACTTCATCATGATGTTTCACGTGCTGATCCGGCAGGGCATGTACACCATCCGCGGCGGCGGACAGGCGGTAACCGATGCGCTTACGCGCCGTCTGCAGGAGCATGGTGGCGAGGTGATCACCAGCCAGAAGGCTGAGCGGATACTTATCGAGAACGGCCGGGCCACGGGCGTACAGACCGCCGACGGCACCACGCATCGCGCCGCGGCCGTCGTCACGGGCGTGAGCACCACAGAGACGGTCCGGCTCGTCGGGGCTTCACACTTTCCTCCGACGTTTCTCCGGAATCTCGAGCCACTCCAGCCTTCCCTATCGCTTCTGGTATTGAACCTGTGGCTGGACTGCAACGCCGCGGAAGTTGGAATCGGGAATCATATCACCGTGTCGTTCCCCAGCGCCGATATCGATACGCACATCAAGACACAGCGCGAGGGGAGCTTCATCGACGGATTCTCCATCACCGCCCACGGCATTTCAGAGCCGGAGAGTCAATCGCCTGACCGCGCCGCCCTCAGCATCATCGGCGGCACCCATGCCGCGACATGGATCGACCTGCCCGATGATGAATACCGGCAGCTCAAGGCGCAGGCCACGGAAGACATCATCATGAAAGTTAGAAAACGCTTCCCCGCCATCTCCGGACACATTACATTTACGGACTTGGCGACACCGCGGACGCTGAAACGCTATACGGGCAATCCCGGCGGCGCCATCATGGGATTCCAGTGCGCCTGCGGGCAGCACCGGCAGATCATGACGGCCGGCAACCTCCCCATCAAGGGACTGGTGGCCGCCAGTGCCTGGACCGGCAAGCTGGGCGGATTCATGCAGGCCATGAAAGCCGGCTGTAGTGCCGCCGACACGATAGCAAAGGGAGCGCGTCTATAACGATGAAGTGCGACAGGGTAGCCGTCACAGGACTGGGGATGATCACCGGACTCGGTCTGGACACGCAAAGCACCTGGGACGGCCTTGTGGCGGGACGCAGCGTCACCCGGCGTTTCACACTTTTTGATCCCGAGGGGGTGGAGTGCCCGTTTGGCGTCGAGCTCCCCTCCGCGTCCGAGGCTCTCTTCGCCCAACACATCAAGCCCCGCAGTCGACGTCAGATGACCCGTGCCACGCGTATCGCAGCCGTGGCCTCCGACGCGGCCGCGGCGGATGCCGCCCTGGATGACGGCGCCATACCGCCGGACCGTCTTGGCGTTGTGATCGGGGTCGCGGGAACCGGTTACGTAGGGCCGCCCGCCCCGGAGATTGATGCCAACCGCATCCTGCGCAACATGGGCAGTGCCCCCGCCACCTGGGTCGGGCTGCGGCGCAAGATTACGGGGCCCGCGTTCGTGGTGAGTACAGCCTGCTCGTCGGGCACTTATGCCCTGGGAGCGGCTTACGCCCTGATTGCGAGCGGGCAGTGCGACGCCGTGCTTTGTGGCTCGGTCGGGGCCTCCGTCAATCGCGAAGATGTGAACGGGTTCTGCTCCCTGCTGGCCCTGGCCGACGGTGATGCCGATCCGGCCACCGCCTCGCGCCCCTTCGACGCCAATCGGAGTGGGTTCGTCATTGGCGAAGGGGCCGGTATTCTGGTCATCGAGTCGAGGGAATCCGCCGCGCGCCGCGGCGTGCGGTGCTATGCCGAGATGGCCGCCCCCGGGCTCAGCTCCGAGGGCTACAACATCCTCTCCCCCCAGCCCGGCGGCCTCGGCATGGCCGCGTGCATGCAGAAGGCACTGGCGAATGCCGAGCTGCCGCCCAGTGCGATTGACTATGTCAACGCCCACGGCAA
>JAOZSS010000074.1:4749-10592 GCA_029939545.1 Kiritimatiellia bacterium
AGCTCAACGATCTCTACGAAACGCAGGCGCTAAAGGACGTCTTCGGCGCCCAGGCCGCAACGCTCGCGGTCTCGTCGACCAAGTCGATGACCGGGCACTGCCTTGGAGGCGCCGCCGGGGTGGAGTCTGTGATCTGCTGCAAGGCGATCGAGCAGGGCGTCGTCCCTCCCACTATCAACCTGACCACCCCCGATCCCGAACTAGGCCTTGACTACGTCCCGCATACCGCGCGCCGTCAGGAGCTCACGGTGGTCATGTCCAACTCATTCGCTTTTGGCGGCCAGAACGGCGTCTCCATCTTCATGAAGCCGGCAGCCGGACTCTAAGGAACCACCCGATGGAACAACCGGTCTATATCGCAGGCACAGGCGCCTACCTGCCGGGCGAGCCCATCCCGTTCGACTCCATCGATGCCGTCCTGGGCAAAGTGGATGACGCGCCGCCGCGAATTCAGAAATGGATGGCGTCAACCCATCGCATCATGCGGGAGCTGCTCGACATCGAGTACGTTCACTACGCCATCGATCCCGTCACGCGGGACTTCACGGACGACAACGTCACCATGGCCGTCAAAGCCTCGCGCCGTGCCTTGGATGCCGCAGGCATGCAGGCCGACGAGGTGGATCTCATCTGCTATGGATCAGCTCACCAGGACCAAATGCCAACCGCCTCGGTCATGATCCAGGCGGAGCTTGGCATCGAAGTCTGTGACGAGTTCGCCATACACGCCAATTGTACCTCGGCCTACAAGGCGCTCTACCTGGCCCATCACCTGATCCGCAGCGGCCAGAACCGCACCGCGCTCGTCGTGTCATCCAGCATCTCATCCTCGGAGCTGAGAGCGGAGTACTATAACCAGGCGCTCCTGGACAAAGATTCGCTCTTCTTGCGCTGGTTTCTCTGTGACGGTGCCGGGGCGATTGTCCTGACCGCTGATCGTGCGCGCGCAAAACCGTTCGAGATAGAGACCACGTTTATTGAGTCGATCGGGGGCAAGCGCGACCCGCTCATGTACAACAAGCGGCCGGCCCTGTGGCTCAACCCGCGCGACGAGTTCGACGCCGGGCTGCACCACCTGCGCCAGACCTTCAAGAACGCCCTCGCGACGGAGGTCTTCCAGGAGGGCGGAGGGTCGGTGTTCTTCAACGGTCTGAAGCGCATGTTGACGCGCGGGAGCATTCCGGTCGACACGATCCGTTTTTTCCAAGTGAACATGCCGGCGCGACACATCGTTGAATCCATTATGGAGGAATGCGCCGCGCTGGGTATTGCAGAGACCGCGTTCTATTCCAAGCTGGATCAGCTCGGCTACTGCGGCCCGCCCATGCTGATGATCTGCCTCGACAAGATTGTCAGGGAAGAGACGCTCGCCCCCGGCGACCGGATTGTCAGTTTCGTGACCGAGGTAAGCAAATTCATGCAGGCCGGGTATGCCGTACGCTATGCAGAGTGAAACCGCTACTGTGAAACCCGTCTTTGTCTTCCCTGGCGCGGGCATCGAGACGTGTGGCCACGAGGCCGCGTTTTGGGTTCGTCACCGATCCGTGATGCAGCCATTCCTCAACGAGGCCTCCGAGACCGCCGGCACAGATCTGGCCCACATCGTTACGACCGACACCGTCGCCTCGCTGGAAGGCGTTGCGCTTGAAATTCTGACCCATGCTTTCAACTGCGGGGTGGGCCAGGTCTTCAAGCAAGCCGGCATCGTACCCTACGCCGTAGCCGGGCACAGCCTGGGGGTCTACTCTGCCGTCTTTGCTGCAGATGCAGCCTCGTTCGCCGACACCGTGCGGATGGTCACCCAAGCACGCAAGCTGGTCGAGCATGTCTGTCAGAACGGTCCGTTCGGAATGGCCGCCATCGTCGGCCTGACCGAGAATGAGGTCGCCGCGATCATGGAGCGAACCCCCACCCCCACGGTATCGATCGCAAACCGCAACAACGCGACATCCGTCGTGATATCCGGTCGGCGCCACGACCTTGAACGCGTCCTTGAGCAGGCCACTATCGACGGCGCGTTCAAGGCCATGCTCCTGAAGATCGCACTGCCCTATCACTGTCCGCACATACTCGCATCCGCGAGCCAAGACCTGCGCACCTTTCTAGACGAGTTGACATGGCGCAAGCCGACCTGTCCCGTGCTCGACTCCAGCGACGGCACCTTCCTGACATCGGCCGCACAGGTGACCGATTTCACGGCTCGAAACCTGGCCTCGCCCGTAATGTGGCAGCGCGTGATCGAGGTCTTCGGTGAGCATGGCGTTTCAGTAGCGATCGAGTGCGGCCCCGGAATTGCGCTAACCCAGAACGCGCGGTTCGTGCCGGGCAGCCCTACCCACGTCAACATCAAGACATCCAAACGGAGGCTCGGCATTTGAGCGCACGCATCCTGATCGCCGGCACGGGCAAGACCGGGCACGATATTGGTCGCTTCCTTCTCAAGCGGGGGCACGCCGTGACCTGGCTGTTCCGCGACGGAACGCATCGTGCCAGGCTGGAGGCGCGCCTGGAGAAAGACCTGCGGCGCATGGCGCGTTCGGGTATCGACCTGTCGACAGACCAGGCGGCGGTGAGGGAATACTCCGCCCCGGAACTGACCCCTCCGCAGATATTCATCGAGAGCGTATCCGAGTCGATCGAGGCCAAGCAGGCGGTCTTCAAACGGGTGGCACACCTGCTGTCCAATGAGGTCCTATTGCTCAGCAATTCGTCCTCCCTGCTTCCGTCCGAGATTCACCCGCGCTGCATCGGCATGCACTGCTTCTACCCCCTCGAACTGAGCGGCAGCGTGGAACTGGTGCTGCCCGCCGCCTGTCATCCGGACATGGAGGCACGCGCCACCGAGCTGGCCACCACCAGCGGCCTGACCGTGATTCGGCAGGACAGCCACAACGCTTTCGCCGTCAACCGCCTGCTGCTGGCCCTGCAAGCGGAGTGCCTGCGGGCCCTTGCCTCCGGCCTGGCGGCAGAGGCGGTCAACGAGGCATCGGCGTCCGACCTGCTGCCCATCGGGCAACTCCAGTTGATCGACTCCATCGGACTCGACACCGTAGGTGCATCGGTTGCCAACTACCTTAGGCGAATGCCCCCGGATTCCGCAGCAGACTACCGCGAGCTTGATGAGGGCCTACGCCTGCTTGATGGGCTGGGCAAACAGGGCAAGAAGAACGGCAACGGATTCCTGCTGGGCACCCCCCTGCCGTGGAACAGCATGCAGCCCGATCCCGGCGATTTACACCAGAGACTGCTATACCTGTTTATCAACTCCTGCTACTGTTTTGTGGAGACGGGAGCGATCAGCCGAACGGACTTGGATGAGGCCCTGAAAGCGATCCTCGGCAGTCAACGTCAGTTGGATGATGTTGTGGCGGACGAGACCCGAAGCCGGATCTGTGCGGTGCTGGAGCCGTGCGCCGCAGAGACCGGAAGAGGATACTTTGTGCCCGCTGCGACGCTACGACCCTAACACATGAAGCTGCAATACCGCATATCAGGATCGCTCGGGTGGATCACGCTCGAGAACCCGCCCTACAACACCCTGGATCACCCGGTCTTCGCAGACTGGACGGAGTTGAAGGCCTTTCTGGCGACCCCCGAACTGAAAGCCGTCGTGATCACCGGGGCGGGCCGCCATTTCTGCGGCGGTGCCAATCTTGAAGCGTTGCGCGTCCAAGCTGGGGATCCGGCCACGCTCGCCAAAGCCATGGACCATGGCAAGACACTCCTACAGACCATCGCCTTTGCCCCCGTGCCCATGCTCGCCCTTATCCGAGGCAGCTGCCTCGGCGGCGGGCTTGAGATTGCCCTGGCCTGCCACTTCCGGTTCGCCTCCGCGAATGCCATGCTCGGCTTCCCCGAGGCGGAAAGCGGATTCATGCCGGGGTTTGGCGGAGCCGTGTTTACCAGCGACAGGGTGTCCCGCCAGGCGATTGTCGACCTGATGCTATCCGGGCGAACGGTGCGCGGTGATGAAGCCCTGTCCCTGGGACTGGTCACGCGGGTCCTGCCAACACCAGAGTTGGAAGGCGCTGCGACCGCGTTTCTGCACGCGCTCACAGACGAGCGATCGCCACTGCTGATCCGCTCGGTGATGGAGTCCATTCACAATGGCCGACGACTCCCCATGGGCGAGGCCCTGCAGCGGGAGACCGAGCTCTTCGGCCGTGTCGCGACGCAGGCGTGCGAGGAGCACCGCACGCACTCGTTCATGGAGTGTGTGCCCCTTGCCGATGTAGAGGCCGACATGGCCCGGCTTATCGCCACCTGTTTCACCCTCGGAGAAGCCGAGGAAGTAGCCTCGCGACGGAGCGCCACCACGGCTGGATTTCTCGCCGTCAAGCGGGCTCTGCGCCGACTCTTCATTGAGGCCGGCGGTCCGGACGCTCTATGCGAACGTGACTTCGAACTCACCCACCTTGAGAACGGGGCTCCCGTGCTGACGGCCTATCCCCCGGGCGACTATGCCCCCGGGTTCGATCCCGACACCGTGCACATCTCCATCTCACACACCCGCGCCTTCGCCTATGGGCTGGCGGCCCGCCAGGAGCAGACCGATGCGTGAAGCCCCCCTCACGCTTGAGACGACCGGCGACATCCTGCACCTTGTCTTGAACGATCCCCCTCGCAACACCATGAACCGGCGCTTCTTCGATGCACTCGGCCGGATTGTCTCCTCCGAGCTGCCCGGCATTGAGGCGGACGGCATGGTGGTTCATGGGCGTGACCGGCATTTCTCGTCGGGTGCCGACCTTGAGGAACTGACCACGGGCCTACGCCAGACGGGCACGACGGCGCCGACGGAGGCGATGGAGGCGCTGCGGCGATCCACGATGGATATGCAAGCCCTGAGCGCCCTCCCCTTCCCCGTGGTCGCCGCCGTGAGCGGCTGCTGCTTCGGCAGCGCCCTGGAGCTGGCGATGGCCTGCCACTACCGGATCGCCGCGAGCAACGCCGTGCTGGCATCGCCGGAGAGCACGTTTGGGCTAATGCCCGGCTGCGGCCAGACCGTCCGCCTGCCTCGCGCCGTGGGGGTGGGCCCAGCCATCGAGCTGATCCTATCCGGACGCTCACTGCCTGCCGAGCAGGCCCGCCAATTGGGAATGGTTGACCGCGTCGTTGACAAGGCCGACCTGTTACGCGTCGCCGAAGACAGGGTCCGCGCACTGAATCGAGTCGGAGGACGGCGATAGCATGAAGATTCTCCTGATCAATCCGCCTCGCTCGCCGCACAACGCCATTCTGGACCATGCCCCCGCGGAAGCGCTGCCTTTCATTCACCGCAAGTTGATCGGCCCGCCACTGGGGCTGCTTACGCTCGCCGGTGCGCTCCCCGATCACGACGTCACGCTTCTCGAGATGAAGGGGGAATATGATCTCGTTCCCGAAGCGCCGCCGCCGGATGCCCTGGTGCGACAGTTTGTGGAGCAGACCCGCCCCGATATCGTGGGGGTCACGTTCATTGCATCCGAGCACCCCGCCGGTATGGAGATTCTGCGCACCGTCAAGGCCTGTAACCCGCAGATCATGACGGTGGTCGGCGGCCTGCACGCCACACTGTGCCCGCAGGATTTCTGTGACCCGTGTGTTGATGTGGTCTGCACGCTACCCGCAGGACACATCTTCAGGAATCTTGTCCGCGCCGTGGAGCAGGGCGCGCCGCTTGAGGGTGTGGCGGGGCTGCTGCTCAACCGCGAGGGTGAGCTGGTGCCGACCCCGGTGCCGGCCGATCCGCCCGATCCCGCCGGCGACGGATTCATTGCCCCGGACCGCTCCCTGCTGACGCGCTGGCTGTCGACCTACGTCGTCGGGAAAGCCAGTGGCCCGAGCACCTACATCTACACCTC
>JAOZSS010000075.1:0-1465 GCA_029939545.1 Kiritimatiellia bacterium
AGATACCGGTTGAGTCAATCAGCCACCCTGTTTTCTATGTTCTTCCTCTCTCAGGAAGGAGCGGAAGACCGGTTACACCCACTCCGTGCAAACCCATCGCTGCCGCCCCTATTTACCGTTGGACGCGGCCCCACCAAATGACGTGTACCGACGCCCCAACAGGAGAACCCACACCATGCCAAAGCTGAACAAGAACCACACCTGGTATAACGCAAACCGTCCGATCAAAGAACGCGTCGACGCACTGATCGGTGCCATGTCGCTGCGCGAGAAGATTGCGCAGACGCTGCACGAGGCCCCGCCGATTCCGCGGTGGCGGTCAAGAACGGGTGCGACCTCAACTGTGGCACTATGTACCCCAATCTGCTCGGAGCGGTGAAGCAGGGGTTGATCACGGAAGAAAAGATCGAGGTTTCCGTGAAGCGTCTCTTTGAAGCGCGGATCCGGTTGGGCATGTTCGATCCGGAGAGCAAGGTGCCGTGGCTGTCTCTCCCTCGCCTGTAGCATGTTGAGTTTGCCTTTGTGGTGTTACCCAAATGGGACCATTGTAAGAGGTGACGATAGGGAGGATCGCCTGTGGTAGTTGTCGGACGCAAGAAGCTGGAGACGTTCAAGCGGAAGCATACCGATGCCAAGGGCCCACTTGATGCGTGGCTGAACGAGGCGCTGAATGCAACGTGGCTGATGCCCGCTGGGGTCTGACCCCGCGCGAGGGGACGCACGGGGGCGGGCAGGTGTGGCGGGGCGACCCGGACGGCGGCGAGATTCGCAACCTGGTAAGCCTCGTGGATGTTCCGCCGACGCTGCTGGATGTCGCCGGCATTGACGTGCCGGATGCGATGTAAGGCCTTAGTACTGCCCGCTATCCTCAGGCACTTCACCCTCAGGATTGCAGATAGCCGGTGTGGACGACGAGCCCACGCCTAGGCGCTCGCAGCCCATGGCCACATACTTCTCGGCCGTGGCACGATCGCGAACTCCGCCGGAGGCCTTTACTTTGATGCGTCCCTTGGCGGTATCGAGCATGGTCTGCACGGCCTCTTCGGAGGCCCCGCCGGAGGCGAAGCCGGTCGATGTCTTCACGTAGTCGGCGCCTGCCGCGATCGCGGCTTCGGTGGCCCCGGCAATGGCGTCCAATTCAAGCTCGGACGTCTCCAGGATCACTTTGACGAGGATGCCCTTTGGCCGTGCCACGTCAACGACCGCCGCAATGTCGGTCTGGACGGCTTCCCAGTCGCCCGCGCGCGCGAGTCCGTAGTTCACGACCATGTCGATCTCGGCTACCCCCAGCGCACTATAGGTCTCGGCCTCTTTCGCTTTGACCGCGGGATGGCCACAGCCGTGCGGGAAGCTCAAGACGGTCCCCACAGCGGTGGTCGTGCCTTCGCACAACCGGAGCGCCATCGCGATGTCGGCCGGGCGGACACAGACGGAGACTGCATCGCACTCCACCATGGCTCGGATA
>JAOZSS010000075.1:1475-10508 GCA_029939545.1 Kiritimatiellia bacterium
GGCCGGTGTGAGGTCGGGCTTCAGTATAGCGGCGTCAATGTAGCGGTTGATGGGTGTGCTCATCAGCTCTGCTCCTTTGTGTAGTTTAACAGTCCGCCAGCCAGCAGGATATGCCGCTGCCGGTCGGTGAAGTCGGTCTGTACAGGAATAGCAACGCCCTGTGTCTCGTTGCGTACCACGACCGGGCTGCCGACGGCGATCGCCTCGCGTAGGTTGGGCACGGAGAGCGCATCGCCCTGCGCGACCTTGTCGTAGTCGGCGGCATCGGAAAATAGCATCGGCACAATCCCGAAGTTGATCAGGTTGGCCTCGTGAATGCGCTCGATCGATTGGGCGATGACCGCCTTAACCCCGAGGTACATCGGGCAGAGTGCGGCATGTTCGCGGCTGGAGCCCTGTCCGTAGGACTGCCCGGCCACGATGACATTGTGCAGGCCCTGGTCGCGCGTGGCGGCGGCACGGGTCGCAAAGTCCGGATCGGTCATCTCGAAGACGAATGTCGAATAGGTCGGCACGTTCGACCGGTACTTCAGTCGCGCCCCGGCCGGCATGATGTGGTCGGTCGTGATGTTGTCGCCCACCTTGATCACGGCCACGCCGCCCAGCGTTTCGCCGAGCGGAT
The DNA here is from genome assembly GCA_029939545.1 of Kiritimatiellia bacterium. Classification (GTDB taxonomy): domain Bacteria; phylum Verrucomicrobiota; class Kiritimatiellia; order UBA8416; family JABMPJ01; genus JABMPJ01. The sequence continues at coordinate 2,098 of JAOZSS010000075.1, forward strand.
CCGCAATCGGCGGCGCCCCGATGTTCGGCCCGCGTTCGATGTCTGGTGCATCCGTGACGCTCTCCGGAAAGACAAACATGGAGTCTTCGATATCGTAGCGATCGGGCGTAGGGATCTCGATGGCGCTCTCGCCCAGCGTGCGCGGATCAACCACTTCGCCGGCAAGGGCGGAGGCGGCGGCGACTTCCGGGCTGACCAGGTAGACTTGGGCGTCCCGTGTACCGGAGCGACCCTCGAAGTTGCGGTTCGAGGTGCGCAGCGAGACTTCACCACTGCCCGGCGACATCGAGTTGCCGATGCAGAAGCCGCACGCGTTCTCGAGTAAACGCGCCCCGGCACCGATGATATCGGCCAGGTCGCCGTCCTTCGCCAGCATCCGCATGACCTGGCGTGAGCCGTGGGCCACGCCGAGGGTTACGCTCGGATGCGTCGTCTTGCCGCGCAGGATCGCCGCCACGGTTTTGAGATCGCGCAGGGAGGAGTTGGTGCAGGATCCGATCAGAACCTGGTTGACCTTGAGGCCGGCCACGTCAACGATCCGCTTGATGTTGCCCGGCGAATGCGGGGCGGCGGTCAGCGGCTCCAGCGTGGCGAGATCGATCGTGAAGATGTCATCATACTCGGCGTCATCATCCGCCTTCAGCTCGACCCAATCGCCCCCGCGATCCTGGGCCTCCATAAACTGCTTCGTTCGTTCATCGCTCGGGAAAAGCGACGTGGTCACGCCGCATTCAGCGCCCATGTTCGTGATTGTGGCGCGCTCCGGCACGTCCAGTGACGCCACGCCGGGGCCGCCATACTCGAAGATGCAGCTGACATTGCCCTTGGTGGAGTAGCGTTCCAGCACCTTGAGAATCACATCCTTGGCGGCGACCCAGGGGGGCAGCGCACCTTCGAGGTGGATCTTGATCACCTTAGGTGCGGTCAGGTAGAAGGGACCGCCTCCCATCGCCACGGCCACGTCAATGCCGCCCGCGCCCATGGCCAACGCGCCGATGCCGCCGTCGGTAGGGGTGTGCGAATCGGACCCCAGAAGCGTCTTGCACGGGATGCCGAAACGTTCGACGTGAAGCTGGTGACAGATCCCGTTGCCCGGCTTGGAGAACACGGCACCGAAGCGGGCCGCGGCCGACTGCAGGTAGCGGTGGTCATCGGCGTTCTCGAATCCGATCTGGACCGTGTTGTGGTCGATATAGCTGACCGCCAGCTCGTTCTTTACGCGATCAAGGCCCATCGCCTCGAACTGGAGAAATGCCATCGTTCCGGTCGCGTCCTGGGTCAGGGTCTGGTCGATCCTGATTCCAATCTCGTTACCCGCTTCGAGTGTCCCGGAGACGAGGTGCGCTTCCAGTATCTTATAGGTGATATTCTTGCCCATGATTGTGCTCCTAATCCGTCCATTCGATGCACATGAGGTGCTGTGCCGGAAGAAACAGATAGGCTATCCCGTACATCAGGAGGGGTCAATACGGGAGTCAGGAATCACGGAATCACGCGAATCCCCTAAATCAACTTGACCTGTTGCGAGAGGGTTCCAATACTTGTGTTTCTATCTTTAAAGGGTGCGACGGCGCACTCTCGGATATGGGGAGCATTGAATGTCTAGGATTCTGGATCGGCTAAAAAGCGTAGGGGACAGCAACGGACGATGCCACGTGCGTGTCAGCGACAACATGACCTACGGGCCTGTCGCCCTCAATACGGTTTGCCAGTGGTCCGAGCAGGGCAGGATCACCTCCGAAAGCGAAATCTCCTATGACCGCAAGGAGTGGGTGCGCGCCGATGCGGTACCCGAGCTGGCGCTTGATTGGACCGCACATGACAACGGTGATGAGCATGGCCCTTTCAACCTGCGTGCTCTCAGCCAGCTGGTCCGGCGCGGTATCGTAGCGCCTGACGCCAAGGTGACCCATCGCGCCACCGGCGAGACGCTCGGGGTGTCGCAGGCTCTGGAGCGCGCAAGCGAATCACGTCCGCTCAATGCCGCCGCCGCCCGCCTGGTCGGCAATGCAGCGGTGCCCGACGTGCCCCAATCACTCGTCAGTCATGCGGCCTCCATAGCGGCGGCTCCTGCAGCGGAAGCAGCGCGGACCTCCGAGGTCCCGGAGGCGGCGACCCCACCCGCCGGTACGCCGGCTTCGGATGGTGACGTGGAGACGCTACGCGAGGAGCTCTCCGCGGCAGACGTACAGGTGGAGAGGAAAGGGGACGACCTGAACGCATCGCGTGTCCACATGGAGGAACTCGACGGGGCGACCGACCAGGCGCGCCAACGGGTCGCCGAGCTGGAAGCCGAATGCAACAAGCTGCGCGGGGAGAACACCGGCTTTGCTTCTGAACTGGAAGACGCCGTGGCGAAACAGTCGGAAGCCGAGATAGCCCTCGATAAACGCACCAAGGAGATGGCCGCGCTGGAAGCCCGTCTGCAGGAGGAGTCCGGGCGGCTGTCCCGGCAGCTATCTGAATTGGGAGCCGAACTGGGTGAGGCGAAGCGCACGCTGGGCGAGCGGCAGGAAGAGGTCGAGCTGCTGAACCAGACCCGCGAAGCGGAGCAGAGCACGGCGACCGACGAGATTCAGGGGCTGAAGGACGGTCTCGCAGCGGCGACCCGTCGTCTCGACGAGCGCGAAGCCGAGCAGGGCGCTAAGATCTCCGGTCTGCAATCAGAACTGTCGGATATCCGGGAGCAAGCCGCCCTGCGCGAGGCCGAGAATGGTCTCAAGGTCGACGAGCTCAGCGGGGAGGTCTCGCGACTCCAGGAGCGCTTGTCCGCTACAGAGGCCACCCTCAAGGCGGAGCAGGTTGATAGCGGAACACTGAAATCCGAACTCGAGATTGCCAAACAGGAGGTCACGGCGCAGGAACAGCAGCTCGTTCGTATGACAAGGGAGGCCAAGAGCCGCGACGAACAGTGTGCCGACTTGGAGCAGAAACTCGAAGCATTGGGCGAGAAAGCGCGCACCGTACATAAGGTCGCCTTAGAGAAGGACTCCGAGATCTCGATCATCCAGGCCGCCATGACGGAGCACGAGCGGGAGGCCCACGCGCTGAAGACCGCTCTCGCCGAAGCCGAGAAGGCCCACGAGGCCAAGGAAGAGGAACTGACCGCCGCGCGCGCGGCCGTACTGGAGCAGTCGGACGTATCGTCGAAGGCGGACGCCGAACGCCAGCAGCTCAGGGCAAAGGTTGCGGCCCTCGAGAAGTCGCTTTGCGCCAGGGACGATGCACTGGAGGCCAAGTCCAGTGCGCTCACCACGCGGGAGAAGGATCTTGCCGCGCGCGACACCGAACTCAAGGACCTCCGCCAAGCACTGGAAACCATCGAAGCGAAGTTGGCCGACCGGAACACGGTGGCTGTCGCGGACCAGGAAGTCTCCAATACGCTGCAGGAGGACAAGGTCGCGCTCGAGGAGACGGTCAATGCGATGAAGGTCGAAACAGAAGACCTGCGCGCCAAGCTGGAAGAAGAGCATGCGCACGTCAGCGAACTCACGCTCGCGTCCGAACGCGCCCAGAGCGCCATGGAGGAGACGAACGCAGACCGGGATCGTCTGCAGCAGGAGGTTACAACACTGCAGAGCGAGCTGAGTGATTGCACGACTCAGCTTGCCGAGACCCAGGCAACGGTGGAGACGCTCACCGCAGATCGGGACGAGGTGCGGACAGAACTGGAAGCCGTACAGGCTGAGCGGGAGAAGGCGAGCGAGTGTCTGGGCGAAGTGAATGGCGAAGTCGAAGCGCTCAAGGCCAAACTCGTCGAGCAGATAGCGGCACAGGAGTTGGCATCGGTGAAGCAGACCGACCAGTCTTCGTCCCTGAAACGCGAGAAGCGGCAGCTGGAAGAGCGGGTTGCCAAGCTGGAACAGGCACTGGCGGCCAAGGACGAGGCCGTCGCCGTCAGAGAGGCCGCACTGGCCAGCCGAGACCAGGCTCTCGCCGAGAAGGACGACGTCATCGCCAACCGGGACGAGGCCCTGGCCGAACGGAAAGCAAAGCTGGCGGCCGCAGTGGCCGCGCTGGCACAAGCGGCACAGCGCGTCGAGGGAGAAGAGGCGGCATCCGAAGCTCTGAAAGCCGAGCTCGAAACAGAGAAGTCGGCCACGCAAGCGTTGGAAGCCGAACGGGCTTCCCTGCAAGCGGCAGCGGAATCGACGCAAGGCGAAATCAACGAACTTCGCGCCAAGCTGGAGGCCGAGCAAAGCCGTTCGAGCGACGCCACCGTCGAGCTGGAGCAGGTGCGAGGAGCCCTCGACGAGGCAAGCGCGGAACAGGAGAGCGCACAGCAGAGCCTCACTCAACTGCGTGCCGATCTGGAAGCTGCGCGAACCGAGAAGGAGCAGGTGCAAGCCGAACTCGAAACTGCTCGGACCGGGGCGGAGCATCTGCAGGGCGAACTCGAAACTGCTCGGGCCGGGGCGGAGCATCTGCAAGGTGAATTGGAAGCCACACGGACCGAGCGCGACGCCGCGCTTGCCGAGACCAACAGCGTGCTGGCTGGACGCGACCAAGCTCTCGCAGCGAAAGATGAGGCGATCGCGGAACGCGACCAGGCCCAGGCTGATAAAGAGCAGGCGTTGGCCGAGAAGGGCCGTGACCTCGCGGCGAAGGAAGACGAGCTGTCGGCGGCCCGGGCCGCCTTGTCCGCTGCGGAAGCAACGAAGGCGGAAGGAGCCGCCAAGTTGGAGGCCGACCTTTCGGCGGCCGGCAAATTGAAAGACGAGCACGACGTATTACAGGGCAAGCTGGAGAACGAGCAGGCACGCATTGGTGAGTTGATCTCCGAACTGGAAGAGCTTCGGGCCCAACTGGACGAGGCCCACCAGCAGCAGGAGCAGGCACAGGCACGTCTCGACGAGACCGGGGCCAAGGACGAGGAGACGCAGAGAGAACTGGCGGAGGCTAAGGCCGGGACGGAGAAGGCCCTGTCCGAACGGGACGAGGTTAAGGCCAAGGCGGCGGAACTACAGTCCGAGCTGGCAATGTCCCGGAAGCGACTGGCGGAGTCCGAGAGCTCGTTGGCGCAAGCCGAGGCCGAACTTGCCAAGCCGGCTCCCGAGCCCGAACCGAAAGCAGAGGTACCCAAGGAGTGGTACCTGCGTTACGACGGCGAGAACATGTTGGGCCCCGTATCTTTCGACGATCTTATCGGCTGGGCCAGGGATTGCCGCGTGGCGCCCGATCACGACGTGTCGTCGGACAAGCTCTTCTGGGCCAAGGCCAGTGATGTCCCGGAGCTCGAGATGGAGTGGATGGTCACGCTCGTCGACGGGACCGAGTATGGCCCGATCAACAAGTACGCCGTGAACGATCTCATCGCCGACGAGGCCGTGGGTGAAGATGCCAAGCTGACCCATTGCCGCACGGGCAAGCAGCTCAGCGCGAAGGCGGTCAAGCAGGACTAGCCGCTCAGGATTCATCACTGGCAAGGTAGGGCGAGCTCTCCGAGCGAGCCGCAAGGATACACGCTGTGGACGGCCGGTTTCGGTGTATATATTCCGGCTCGCTGGGGACAGCTCGCCCTACCCGGCCGTTCTTTCCTCCGCCTTCACCGCATTCCAGTGCGCATCGAGCACTTCAAGTCCGCATTCGTGCAGCACCTGTCCATTATCCTTCACGCGCTGCTCAACGCCCTCGAAGCGACGTATAAACTTGTCGCAGGTTTGGCGCAGGGCCTCCTCGGCATTGATTCCAGAAAATCGCGCCAGGTTGACCACCGCAAACAGGAGATCGCCAAGCTCTTCGGTCAGGTTCTCGGCGTCGCCTGTCTGCATGGCCTCACGCGTCTCGGCCAGCTCTTCGTCGATCTTGGCGACGACATCGTGCACCTGGTCCCAGTCGAACCCCACGCGCGCGGCACGGCTTTGTAGGCGCTCGGCTTTCTGAAGGGCGGGAAGGTGACGCGGAATGCCGCCCAGGGTGGAGCGGTCCTTTTTCTCTTTCGCCTTGAGCTGCTCCCAGTTGGCGAGGACCCCGGCGCTATCGGCCACTTTGACATCGCCAAACACGTGCGGGTGGCGATAGATGAGCTTGTCGGCAATCCGGTGCGCCACGTCGTCGAACGTGAAAGCGCCCTCCTCGCCGCGAATGCGGGCATGCATCGCGATCTGCAGCAGCACATCGCCCAGCTCTTCGGCGTGATCCTCGGGGGTGCCGTCATCAAGGGCATCGAGCACCTCGTAGCACTCCTCCACGAGGTAGGGCTTCAGAGTCTCCAAGGTTTGTTCGCGATCCCACGGGCAGCCGCCTTCACCGCGCAGGCGGTCGACGACTTGCAGGAGGCGGTCAATGCCGCGCTCCGGGAGCGGGGCGGTGTGTGGGCTCATTGATTATCCAAAATCTGCTGCGTGTTGCGTACCGCGCAGAAATCCTTGCCGCACATCGAACAGAAATCATCTTCGCCATCTTCGCTGGGCACGCGTGATGCCTCGTAGCGGGCGCGGGCGGTGTCACCATCGAGCGCGAGCGCGAACTGCTGATCCCAGTCGAACGCGCGCCGCGCGCGCGACATGGCATCGTCACGATCACGCGCACCGGGCAGGCCGCGCGCTACGTCGGCGGCATGCGCCGCAATACGATAAGCCATCACGCCGTCCTTGACATCTTGTGCGTTGGGCAGGCCCAGGTGTTCGGCCGGCGTCACATAGCACAGCAGCGAGGCACCGTGAAAGGCCGCCGCCGTAGCGCCGATGGCCGACGTGATATGGTCGTAGCCGGGGGCGATGTCGGTAACTACGGGGCCGAGGACATAGAAGGGGGCTTCATCACAGACGCGCTGCTCGCGTTCCATGTTCATCTGGATCTGGTCGAATGGGACATGACCCGGACCTTCCACCATAACCTGCACACCGGCTTCACGGCACCGCGTCACCAGTTCGCCCAGCACGTCGAGCTCGGCAAACTGCGCGTCGTCGCTGGCGTCGGCCAGGCAGCCGGGACGGAGGCCATCGCCCAGTGAAAGGGTGACGTCATGTTTCCTGCTAATCTCGAGGATGGTGTCCCAGTTCGTATAGAGCGGATTCTCCTGGTCGTGCTTGGCCATCCATCGCGCCAGGATGGCGCCGCCACGGCTGGCAATACCCATGATCCGTTTCAGAGCAAGGTCAACGTGCCCTCGCAGCAGTCCGGCGTGAAGGGTCATGAAATCTACGCCCTGCTCGGCCTGGTCGCGAATCACCGTGAGCAGGAGGTCGGCCGAGATGGCATCGGTGTGGCCATCAATGCGGGAAAGCGCCTCATAGATCGGTACGGTTCCGAACGGGGCAGGGCAGATCTCCAGCAGGCTGCGCCGCAGCGCGCCCAGATCAGGCCCGACACTCAGGTCCATCACGAAGTCGGCGCCCGCCTTGAGGGCTGTGGTAACCTTGGCGCGCTCCTCGTCCAGGCAGGACTTGTCAGCGGAACGCCCGAGGTTGGCGTTTACCTTGGTGCGGAAGCGCCGCCCGACGATCTCGGGATCGAGACGGGTATGGGCTGGGTTGGCCGGTAGAACCGCCCGACCCGACGCCAGCAGGGCGCAGACCTCGTCTCCGGGTACCTGTTCCTTAATCGCCACCGCTTCCATCTGGGCGGTGATGTCGCCGACCCTCGCGCGGAGTAGTTGCGTGCTCATGGATGTACAGCCAGGGTGTCCAAGATATCCTTGGCGGCGCTGTCGTCGAGCGCGTCAAGGATGTGATCGGTTCCGCCGAAGTCCTGGAAAGAGGTGTAGTCGTCGGGAATCACGATGCAGCGCATGCCGGATGACACGGCGGCGAGCGAGCTGCTGCTGCTGGTCGTCAGGACGACGCATGAAGGAATCAAGGCATCCATCGCCCGTGCGGCCGACTTCCATGCCTGGGGATCGGCGGTGCCGGCTTCGCTCTCGGAGGCGACGATGGCACCCTCTTCGGGCTCTCCGATATCCAGCTTCGCATAGAGTTGCAGGGCGGCGTCGAGATCCAGGTTGCTGACTGCCCCGAGCTTGTAGCCCTCGTCCTGGGCCTTCTTCAGAAGCCCGGCCAGCGCGGCGGGTGACTTTGGGGTGTTGTCCAAGAGCGATGCACGAATGCCCTGCATGATCTCGGGAACCAGCTTCTCGGCCGAGACGCGCGGGTGGCCCAACAGATCCAGTAGCTGCGGTAGTCCCTCTTCAACCGGTTTGTCCACGCAGCAGCGTGAGAAGAGAACCGGCGTCAGCTTCATGTCTTTGTCGGCCAGTACGCTTTTCAGCACATCAAAGACGACTTGGCGTCCCTGGAACCCGATAGTCTCGAGTTCAAACAGCAGTGCAATCGTCGGTGTTTCATCGATCTCTTCCGGAGCGGTAATTTCGTCAGCCATGGTCCCCTCATCTCTTAGTATTCGCTCAAACCGGAAACCCTACGGCAGTTGGCGGCAAGAGTCAAGCCACCGGCAAGCTCGCCGTTCACTTC
>JAOZSS010000272.1 GCA_029939545.1 Kiritimatiellia bacterium
CTTCAAACCGTTCAATTTCCATCATCTCATCCAAAAAACCTTTGAACCTTGAACCTCTGAACCTTTGAACCTTGAACCTCAACCGTGGCTATCACACAATATCCAAATGAAATTGTTCGACTCATTTACTCAAAGAATCAAGATTTAAGGAGCTAACACCTTCTCATATTGATTGGCCCAGTAGGAGATGATGATGTCGGCACCGGCGCGGTCGAGGGCAATGATGCTTTCGCGCACCATGGGATAGAGGTCGCCCCAGCCGCGATCGGCCGTGGCGATGAGCATGGCGTACTCGCCACTGACGTTGTAGGCCGCGATGGGCAGGTCGGTCCGCTCACGCAGACGCGTCAGGACGTCAAGATAGAAGAGCGATGGCTTCACCATCAGAATGTCGGCACCCTCGGCCTCGTCCAGATCTGATTCGCGCAGGGCGGTTCCCAGGTCGCGACACGACGCTTGGTAGCCCTGACGATCGCCCGACTGCGGGGCCGACTTCTCGGCATCGCGGAACGGACCGTACATCGCTGAGGCGAACTTGGTGGAGTAGCTCATGAGAATGGTATCTGTGAGTTCCGCCGCGTCGAGGGCACCACGAATGGCGGCCACCTGTCCGTCCATCATGGCACTGGGTGCCACGCCTTGTGCCCCCGCCTCGGCGTGCGACACAGCCACCTTCGCCAGCACGACGTTGGAGGCGTCGTTGTTGACCACACCCGCTGCAGTCAATGGTCCACAGTGACCGTGGGAGGTATAGGCGCAGACGCAGACATCGGTGAAGACCAGCAAACGGGGGAAAGCCTCGCGAATGGCACGCACGGCCTCCTGAACGGTGCCCTTCGGATCGAAAGCATGGGTGCCCGTCCCATCTTTGTAGCTGTCCTCGGCCAGCCCGAAGATCAGCACGCCGCTGATCCCCATATTCGCAACCGGCTTCAGTGCTTCAATCAGCTGATCGACGCTGTAGCGGAACTGCCCCGGCATGGCATCGATCGGCTCACATACGCCGCTGCCCGGCACCACAAACACAGGCCAGAGAAATCGCTCTGGGCCCGGAAAAGGCCGATCCAGCATGCGCCGCATCTGCGGGGTCTGCCTTAAACGCCGCAACCGTATATCTGGATATCCCTCGCTCATATTTGTTCTCCAAGCATAGTCAGTCTAACAGTGTCATCCCGAGCGAAGCGAGGGATCTCCTGCCTCCCTCAGCAGACTGGAGATTTCTCGCTTCGCTCGAAATGACAGGCCTTCTTCTGATCGAACATATGCGCCACACCCCGCTATGAGAATGTCGTGAGACCGGCGATGGCCGCACCGACCACGGGGGCGTCGTCAACCTGGATGCAGCGGATATGCAGACCGCGGGTGCCCAGCAGCCGCGGCAGGTGCGCCTGGACCTTCTCCGGCATTTGAAAGGTCTTGTAATAGGTCGATCCATCGATATTGATGCACACCGGCTGGTCGGCCTCTTGCCCCGCGCCGCCCTTCACGACCGCTGCCGTGATATTGACCGCCGTCAGCAGCGCCGCGCGATCAACCACAGCCCCGAAAACCTCCTTCATAATCGCCCGGTCACCCTCCGTGAAGCGCTCTGTGCCAAGTATCCCCACATCGCGACCGTTATCGGCGCAGAGATTGTCGATCTCAATAGTCGAGAGCTCCGTCATCTCCGCAAGCGTGTCGCCACCGGACTTCGAGAAAGCTCCTTCAAAGACAAGCGCCTGCATCAGTCGCAACGCGAGCGGTCCCATGTAGACGCCGGAGATGGTTTTTTCGAAGACGTGCTTGCCGGGGTTCTCACTTTCCGAATCGAGTTCCCTGTCGATAGGACCGCACTCGAAATCGGCGAAACCGCCCGACTCGACATTGATAACCTGCGAACCGGCGTCGTGCGCGCCTTCGAGCTTCCCAATGTTGTGGTTCTGCTCCACATAGGCCGTGTTCGTTCCCGTGCCCAGGATTAACCCCACATACGAAGACGCCCCGAAGGTCTGTCCTTCAGCCACCCCGGCCAGAAGCGCGGCGACCGTATCATTGAGAACGACGACCTGCTTTCCTGATATACCCCGCTCCTCGAGTGCGGCCAGCAGTCCGGCGCCAATGTGCGCCCCCACCAATTCGGGAATTTTGATCTCCTTGGTCCAGTGCAGCAGCTCACCATCAAAGTCGGGCGTGATGGCGGCAGGATAGGAGAAGCAGAAGCCGATCGCGTCGAACTCATCCTGCACAGGTGCCAGTGCATCGACCAGCACGGCGTAGAATTCAGCCGCACTCGCCTCGGCATCGCGCCCCGGTATCGACTGCTTGTTGAAGCTGGAGAGTTGGATCTGCCTTTCAGCATCGAAGTGCGCGATTCCCATGCGAAGGTTCGTACCGCCCGCATCAATCACCGCCACCGGCGTATCGGCCGGCACGGTTCCAGTCGTCGACACGTAGGCCGGAATCATAGCCAGCGAACTCGCCTCGCCATTCAGTCCACCGGTCATCTCCGACAGAAAGCGGTCCACCAACCCATCGGCATCATACGCATCCGCAGCTACCATCTGGGCCTTCAGCCATGCCTGTATGTCCATCCGGTTCTCCTGCCTGCGCTGTTGGCTAAAAGCCTACTCCTCGCGAATGGAGCGTTTGTAGTGGGAGAGGAAGTGGGCGATGACCTCGTCGGAGGTGATATCCGAGATGGTGTAGTCGCTTGCGGCACGGACCATACTCTCCGTGCGGATCATGCGAATGCCCTTGCGCTCGCGCGACAGCAGA
>JAOZSS010000273.1 GCA_029939545.1 Kiritimatiellia bacterium
GCTTCTCGTGGCTGAAGAACAGGTCTCCGACCGTGGTATACTCGCTAAAGGGGGCAGGAGGAGCTAACCGCCCACCCCCTTTTCCTAGATTATTCCTTTCTTGAGCAGGAGCGGAAGACCGGTTACACCCTCCGGACGCCACATGCAATCGGCGATCGGACGGACGTGAAGCCGACCGGCTACGACAACAACTATGTCCTCGACGACATCCAAGGCCCGACCGTGCGCGTCACCGAGCCCACCAGCGGACGAGCTATATGTTCGGAGTCGCATAGGCACCCGATATCCGTCATAGGCTACGTACTCGTTGGCACCGAGAGAAGCTGTGACGCTCTTGCGGCCACTCACGGAGGAGGGTTACGGGGGCGTTCGGGCTCACCCAATCGACATCTGAAAGCACGTGTTCACAGAGGACACTATCAGACAATTCATCACGCTCAGAGAGCCTTCTCTATAGCGGTGACCACCTGATCGACCTTCAGTTCGGCCATACAGTGGGCGCGGTCGACGCAGTAGCGGTCGCCGTAGTGGGGGCAGATGTGTGATGTGTGGTCGTAGACACAGATGTCGGGATAGGTTTCGGGCATGATCACGGTGTTGAAGGTGTCCGTGGGGTCGTAGGGGCGGCAGTAGAGCGGGTTGGTCGGACCGAAGAGTGAGAGGGTGGGGTTGGCTTTGTACCAGCGACCATTGTCGGCCTTCACGGCACCATCCATCCCCTCCGCCACTTCGCTGGCAGAACCAGCCATGTGCCCGGCGAAACTGTCGTTGCCCACCACGAGCGAGAAGGCACCCGAACTCAACAGGTAGGCGTCAACGGGCAGACTCGTCTCCTCAACCAGGTTGGTGAATGACGCGGCGTTAAAAACTTCTTGCGAGGTGTGCATGTCGTAGTTGCCGTTTGGATAAAAATCGCGCGCCCCCATGATCACGGCCTTGCAGTCGAGATCGTTTTCCAGAATCCCGGCCAATCGCTTGTAGTTCTCCGCCGGCCATATTTTGCTGAACTGAGCCGAGCCGATGTTCAAGGCGATGCTCTTGCGCTCACGCAATCCCTCGCGCGCCACGATGGCCTCGCCGACTTCCACCGTTGCCTCATCAAAAGGAAGGTCGAACGAAACGGGAACATCCTCAATACCCAATCCGCCCAGGCCGCTGAGATACGCATCAACCATGTGACCGGTCGACCGCGGCGGCAGACACGAGGCGGCCGGATGCAGCAAGCGTGCGAAGGCATACTCACGCGCGTCGGACCTATGCGGAATCAGAACCGTCTGTCCCCTGCCCCACGGAATGTAGAGCCCGGTCTTGCCGCGTCCCTTCAGATCGATGAACGTCTTGGTGCCACGCGCGCGTGCCGCCTGCCGCACCTGTCGCGCCGTGGCCAGACGGTTCGATGAGTCGTCGACATAGAGCACGTCGACCACACCGTTCTCGAGGACCCGGGCCAGCGGTGCCTGGATCTTCGAGACCACCAGCGACACCGACTCATAGACCGAACCGAGGGCTCGGATCGTTGGAATGATCCACATGAGATCGCCCAACCAGCCGGAGTAGACCACCAGGACACTTTCGCTCTTCTTCACGCTTTCACCATCTCCATCACGTTCTCCAAGACTCGCTCGGGACTCAACGCGTGCATGCACTGCTTGTGGCCGCATCCTTTGCGATAGCAGCGACAGGCTTCCTGATCGCCGGTCGGCAAACAATCCACATCGGCACAGAGGACGCGATTCCAATCGCCAGCGGGCTTGTCGGGATAGCTTCGTGAAGGGTCATACGGCGCATACCGACCCCAGTTTGTGGGGCCGAAAAGCGACACGGTCTTGCGGTGGGCATCCTCACCCACCGAACCGGCAATATGGAGCGCGCCCGTATCGCACCCCACGACGACCTCGGCTGCGGCCGCATAGCGCAGAAAGTGGGTGTCGCGTTGCAGGTGGAGGTCGGGCGGCAGATCGCCATCCGTGACCAAGTCCACACAGTTCACGTCATCTACCACGCTATCGACACGGAACTGTTCCACGGTGCGCCGGTCCCAGCTATCGTCCGACTTGAATTCCGCCGCGCCCATCAACACGACACGCAAACCGTTGGTGATGAGTCGCTCGGCGAGTGTTTTGAAATGCGCCGGCGGCCAGCGCTTGGAGTCGCGGCTGGCACCGAGGTTGAGAGCGATCACCGTCCCAGAGCGCAGGTTGTACTTGGCGATCATGCGCTCGCTCTCTTCGACAGCACGCGCGGGAAGTTGAAGCTGAAACGAATAGACCGGCTCGACCGCTCCCAGATAGGCCGCGAATGAAAGTAACTCTTCGACACGATGTTTGCCGGGGCCAACCGGCGGCATGCTCTTGGCCCAAGGCGAGTACATCGCACACATGCCTTTGCAGTCGGTCCGGTGCGGCCGAATCCGCCGGCCGCCGCGCCAGGCGAGCAGCAAGCCCGACTGGTCGTTCCCCACCATGTCGATAACCGTATCCACGTTTGCCGCCGCCAGCTGCTTGCGCGCCTCCCACCAGCTCATACCACGGCCCAGCGTGATCACCTCATCGCACAGCACGCCCTTCTGCGGTGCGGCCAGCGGGGCCTGCTTCTGCTTGATGACGAGAGTGATATGGATATCGGGGAAGGCCCGCCGAATGGTGTGCAGGGCGGGCAGAACAAAGAGAAAGTCCCCGATTGCCTTGGGATAGACGATGGCCAGCCGTTGTATGGGGGTTTCTCTCTTCACGATAGAAGGCATGCTAG
>JAOZSS010000274.1 GCA_029939545.1 Kiritimatiellia bacterium
TCGTCTACGGTGCAGTTGACCAGCCCGGCATTTCCGATGGCCCGGGCGACGTCGCCGTGGATGACCTGGAAGGCGCCCTTGGCGCGGTCACGCTCATGGATTTCGAATTCGGACGGATCGATGTCGACGAGCCTGATCGCGTTGCCGTTCTGTAGAAGGGCGCTGGTCTCCGGCAGCATGGGCGTGGTTCGTTCCTGGCGAGGGTAGACCAGAACGTCGTTGCGGCCTTGAAGCCGGTCGGCGAGCGAGTCGAGGCAGTTGGCGTGGAAGACGATGTCGCAGTCGGTCATCCATACCCAGTCGGCCTGCGTGGCAAGGGCGGCGCGGTTGCGTCCGATTCCCCGGCGGAACAGCTCGCCCTCGGGCAGCGGCTGCCAGTTCCATGTGACGTTGGGGATGTCGTGTTGACCAATGAAGTCGAGCAGTTCGACCGTGTCGCGGTCCGATTCCGCGTAGAACACGGTCACCGTGAGCGTGAGCCTGGTGGGGGGATGGTGGATGAACGAGCTGAGCTGGTAGACCAGCATCCGGGCGTATTGCCAACAGTGGGTTACGATCTCCAGCGATGGGCACGCGCCTGACAGATGACGCGCTTTTGCATCGGGGATTGCCGCCCGAAACCACGACGCAGGCAGGAGTCCGCTGGCAGCCCACCGCATACCCAGCCCGGCCGCGCGGTCATGCCAGCGTGGCGGATAAAGCCTGGGGGTGATTGTGCTAGCGATCATCTCTCTGCAACAGCGTTGGTTGGAGGCCGTTTCGGTACGGTGACCGGCCTCAAAGAAAACACTTCTCAAGTCGGCGCCACTATAAGAGAATACGCCCCTATTCGCGAGTCTTATCCATTCAGCTCTGCGAGCGGGACGCGCAGCGAGAGGGGTAGTGTTGGGCAGGTCGACTTGGATCAGTGGGCTTCTGAAGCGACGCAAAACGCCGTTGGTGGTGGAGTGCGAGCGTGTTGAGGATGCGTTGCCTTACGTTTACTGGATCGAGAAGCAGCCGGTCCGCCTGGTTCTGCCGGTCGAATGCCTGCGCATGCAGGGCGCGTTGCCCTACGATGCGGATCATCCTTTCGTGGCCGCCCTGCGGGAGGGCCCCGCGCGGCTGGAATCGTTCTATCGCGATTGTGCGCCGGACTCCCTGGTTGAGATGTATGGCGTGGAACGCCGCGGTCGCGTGGGTGAGGATTTGCCCGCCTGGGAGCTGCCATGGCTCATGCGGAAACACCGTGCCGCACCCGCCGGAGAGCGGGGGCTTGGTGCGGAACACGGGGTATCGTTCTACGGGCCTGCCTCCGCCCGCAAGGTTGAGTTTGAGTACGAGCGGCTGCAGCAGGTCACGGCGGCGATCCGGTCGAAAGGCTATGCGCCTGACCGTTACCGCGATATCGAGGGGCATCTGATGACCGATGGCAAGGAGACCTGTTTCTTTGTCAGGGGCGGGAAACACAGGGCGGCGGCGCTGGTGCACCTGGGGTACACGAAGATACCCGTGCAGCTCAGGCGGACGTGGCCGCTGATTGTCGATGCGCGGTCGGCGGAGCAGTGGCCGCTTGTGGCGAGTGGTGCGATTGACCGCTCGTTGGCTACGGATATAGTGGGCACATACATTCGAGGTGATCGTGAGCGAGACTAGGGATCTGAAGTATACCGGTAACGTCGCGAGTGGCTATGACGAGAAGCGGAAGCACTCGCCGCGCTGGCAGAACGAGGTGCGGGTGTTTGGCGGGTGGATACGTGAGGGGCGTCCGGCCTCGATCCTCGACTGTCCGTTCGGCACGGGCCGATGGATTCTACAGTACGACGAGATCGAGGCCCGGGTGATCGGCCTCGACATATCGGGCGACATGCTGGCTGAAGCGCGCAAGAAGATCGGTCGGCCTGACGCCTATGAGCTGGTGGAGGGGAGCGTGTTCGATCTCGACTGCTCGGGCATGGACGCGGAGCTGATTGCGTGCATCCGGTTGCTGAACTGGATGCCGTACGAACAGGCGATGCAGGCGGTTGAGGGGCTCAGTGCATGTCCGGCCAGGCAGATGATTGTGGGGTGCAGCGTCAGGCCAGCCAACGCCGGTGCGCTGGCCCGGTTCAAGATGAAGGCCGCGCTGTGGCTCAAGAATAGGCGTAAAGGTAACGACCTCCAATACGTTCACGACGAAGTCGCCGTACTCGCAACGATCGCGTCACATGGATGGAAATTCGAAGAGAAGCAATTCATCTTCAGGAACAGCACCCGGCATAACTTCTTCTACCGCTTCTCGCGTTAGCCCTGTGTGAGGGTCAGATCCAGCTCGCGCGTGAGTGTGTCGTCCGAGTCGCACTCGCGGAACAGTGCCTCCAGTCGCGCCGTCTCCTCCTCGGCGTTCTCCGGCACGCAGCCTACCACCGAGCATAGATCCACGACGTAGCCGCGCACTTGTTGCCGAACACAACTCATGATCTTGTCCGGACGCACCCCGGCCGATTCCAGCTGCTCCAGTTTGCAGCTCAGCTTGGGGCGGAGCTTGAAGACGTTTTCGCTGAGAAACCCACACGTCGGGCCCAGGGCTTCCTTGTCGCGCTGAAGCTGTTCGACAAAACAGAGCCCCATCGGTTGTGGGCCCAGTCCGGCCCGCCACAGGCGGACGCTGACGATCCACAGCTCGGCGAGACGGCGGGCAATAGGGGTGGTCAGTGCGGTGTGCCACTCATCGGAGACATAGCGGCCGAGCGTGAGTCCGGGCTGTTCAAGAACGTCCGCCG
>JAOZSS010000076.1:0-2597 GCA_029939545.1 Kiritimatiellia bacterium
CCATCGCCAAGATCGCCGCCAAGCTCGCGGTCGGCTATACCCTCGATGAACTTCGCAACGACATCACCCAGGAAACACCCGCCTGTTTCGAACCGTCGATCGACTACGTGGTGACCAAAGTCCCCCGCTTTGCGTTCGAGAAGTTCGCGGCAGCCGGCGATGAGTTGGGTACCCAGATGAAGTCGGTCGGCGAGACCATGAGCATAGGCAAGACGTTTAAGCAGTCGCTCCAGAAGGCCCTGCGTGGCCTCGAGACCGGTCGTGCCGGACTGGGCGCGGATGGCAAGGACGCCACTTTGGAGTCCCTCAGCGACGATGAGCTGATCAAGTGTCTGACGGTTCCCAATTCGGGCCGGATCTTTGCCGTGCGCGTTGCGTTCCGGCGGGGATGGACCATGGAGCGTTTGCATGAGCTGACCGCTATCGATCCCTGGTTCCTGAGGCACATCGAGGAGCTGGCCGCCTACGAAGACGAGATCAGCGCTGCCGGATCGCTCGACGCCCTGAAAGCCGAGCTTCCGCTGTTCCGCCAAATCAAGGAGTTTGGCTATTCAGACAAACAGATCTGTTTCCTGCTGGGCTGCAGCGAGGACGAGGTGCGCCAGGCACGGACAGACGCGGACCTGATACCGGTGTATGGCCTGGTGGATACGTGTGCGGCCGAGTTTACGGCCTATACGCCCTACTTCTACTCCACCTATGGCGACGTCAATGAGAGCCGCGCCTCGGACAAGAAAAAGATCATGATTCTCGGTGGAGGTCCCAACCGCATCGGACAGGGAATAGAGTTTGACTATTGCTGCGTACATGCTTCTTATGCACTGCGCGACGCCGGGTTCGAGACGGTCATGGTTAACAGCAACCCTGAGACGGTAAGCACCGACTATGATACCAGCGACCGGCTCTACTTTGAGCCGCTGACCCTGGAAGATGTCCTGCACATTTACCGTAACGAGAACTGTTGGGGTGCCATCGTCCAGTTTGGCGGCCAGACTCCGCTCAACTTGGCGAAGGACCTGGAAGCCAATGGGGTCAACATCATCGGTACCAAGCCGGCGAGCATTGAGGCCGCCGAGGACCGCAAGTTCTTCCAGGAGTTGGCCGCCCACCTGGGCGTGAAGCAGCCGGAGAACGGTCTGGCCACCAGCGTAGAAGAGGCCGAGGTGATTGCCGAACGCATCGGTTTTCCCGTCCTGATGCGTCCCTCTTTTGTACTCGGCGGACGTGCGATGGTGATTGTCTATGACGTAGGAATGCTGCGACGTTACATGGCCGAGGCCGTCGAGGTGTCACACCAGCGCCCGGTATTGATCGACCGTTATCTCGAGGACGCCGTTGAAGTAGACGTGGATTGTATTTCGGATGGTGAGACAGCCATAATCGGTGCGATCATGGAGCACGTTGAACTGGCGGGCGTTCACTCCGGTGACAGCGCCTGTATGATCCCGGCGCAAACCCTCACGGAGGGGGCAAAGGATACGATCCGCGAGTATACACAAGCCTTTGCGCGTGAACTGGGTGTCTGCGGCCTGATGAACATCCAGTATGCGATCAAGGAGGAGTGTGTCTATGTACTGGAAGTCAACCCGCGGGCATCCCGGACCATCCCGTTCGTCAGTAAGGCGATCGGCGTGCCGCTGGCCAAACTTGCCGCGCTGGCTATGGCGGGCCACAAGCTTGCGGACATGGGCTTCACAGAAGAGATCACACCTCGCCATCTTTCCGTCAAAGAGGCCGTCTTCCCGTTCGTGCGATTCCCGGGTATTGACGTGGTGCTCAGCCCGGAGATGAAGTCGACCGGCGAAGTGATGGGTATCGATTCCACCTTCGGCATGGCATTTTTGAAGAGCCAGGTGGCAGCGGGGAATTCGCTGCCGTTCGCCGGCAATGTTTTTGTCAGCGTGCGCGATGCAGACAAGGAGAAGATCGTGCCGCTCGCGAGTGAGCTGATAGATCTGGGCTATACGCTTTATGCCACCCGAGGTACCAGCACGGTGCTGCGGGATGCCGGCATCGAGAGTCGTGCCGTGTTCAAGATATCCGAAGGGCGCCCCAGTGCGCTTGACATGATCGAGGCGAAGCAGCTTGGCTGGATCGTCAATACGAGCTCGTCGGGACAGCGTCCGCGTATCGACGAAGTGAAGATGCGTGCACACTCGGTGATTCGGGGCATCCCGATCACGACAACGATTGACGGGCTGCGGGCGGCGATCAACGGTCTACAGGCCGTGCGGGCGGATTCGCGCATCCAGGTGTGCAGTCTCCAGGAATATCATCGGCATGCGCCACCCATGACCTTGGCGGGGAAATCATGAAGCAGAAGTCAGAAGTCAGAAGTCAGAAGTCAGAGTCCAGAATGGCGAGCACACGATATCAGTGGCGGGAACGGCGGGAACGCCATGCGTTCCTGGCGCTCGAGGACGGAACCATTCTGCGCGGCTACTCAATCGGCGCTGCCCTGGACGGGGTGGGAGAGGTCGTTTTCAATACCGGCATGAGTGGGTATCAGGAAATCCTGAGCGATCCATCCTATGCCGGTCAGTTTGTGACGATGACCTACCCGGAGATCGGTAATACGGGCATCAACGCCGCGGACA
>JAOZSS010000076.1:2607-3460 GCA_029939545.1 Kiritimatiellia bacterium
CGGACATGGAGTCGCGCCGTTTCTTCGCCAACGGTTTCATCGTGCACGAGGAGAACGTGCCGAGCAACTGGCGCTCCGAGGAGTCGCTGAGAGAAAGCCTGACGCGTTGCAACATTCCCGGGATTGCCGGTTTGGATACACGGGCTCTGACATCGAGATTGCGTGATGAAGGTACGCTCAAGGGATACCTTGCCGTCGCCGGCGGAGTAGATGAAGCCGAGGCCGTGGCAAAGGCGAAGGCCTGGGAGGGGCTGACGGGTCAGGACTATGCCGCCCGTGTGACGTGCGATGAGCCTTATGCGTGGGATCCCGACGGCGAACAGTCCTGTAGCTGGGGCATGGCGGACGAGTTGCCGGAGGCCGACCTGAAGATCGTGGCGTTCGACTTCGGAATCAAATGGAACATACTGCGTAGTTTGCGCCGTAGCGGCATGGATGTGACCGTGGTGCCGGCTTCGACAACGGCAGAGGCGGTTCTGGCCCTCAAGCCGGACGGCGTATTTCTCTCCAATGGCCCTGCCGATCCGTCCGCCGTAGGCTATGCCGCCGAGGCGGCATCCGTCTTGTTGGGCAAAGTGCCGATGATGGGTATATGCCTGGGGCACCAGATCCTGAGTATCGCTTCGGGCGGTTCGACCTACCGTCTCAAGTTCGGGCACCACGGCTGCAACCATCCGGTCATGGATCTGGCCACCAGGAAGGTCGAGATCACCTCACAGAACCACAACTTTGCTGTGGATATGGAGAGCTTTGATCCTGCCAAGGTTGAGGTAACGCACGTCAACCTGAACGACCAGACGGTTGAGGGCATCCAGCATCGGCAGGTGCCGATGTTCTCGGTGCAGTATCACCC
>JAOZSS010000076.1:3470-4076 GCA_029939545.1 Kiritimatiellia bacterium
CATGATCCCTACTACCTCTTCCTGCGATTCCGCGATCTCATCGCGTCGGCGTAGCGCTCCGGCTAAGGCAAGGGTTTCTTGGCTGGTGATCGTGGAGTACCACGATCAAGGCCTGCGGGACCCTTGCCTTGGCCTCCGCTTGTGGTAGGTTGATTTCGATCTGGCTTTCGCTGGGGTTCGCTCAATCGTCTTGATGCGGCGGCCGATTCCTCGGAATTTCTGTTTCCTACGGCTGGCTCTCTGTCTTTGCGATGTAGCTCATGATGCCGTTGGCGATGCCCTTGGCCAAGGCGGCGCGGTGCTGACGACGGATAACCCTTTCGGCTTCTCCTTTGTGGGTGATAAAGCCGCACTCGAGCAGCGCGGCGGGGCAGGGGGCATTGCGGAGGACTTCGAATCGCGCGTGCTTGATTCCGCGGTCGGTTGCTTTCACCTGCTTCAGCATTCCACGGTGCAGGTAGTAGCCCAGCAACGTATTCTTCTTGTCAGACTGGTTTCCCTTGTATGTGCGCGGGTCCGCCCGGCCTCCCCTCGTAGAGGCAAACCCGGGGGACGAGCAGATATAGGTCTCAATCCCAGACACGCTGGAGTTGACCGACGCATTGA
>JAOZSS010000076.1:4086-10290 GCA_029939545.1 Kiritimatiellia bacterium
GCCCCACTGGCGGGCGAGTGTGGTGCGCTTGGACAGTGGAATGAAGTAGTCCTGCTCGCGCGTAAGCCTGACGGACAGGCCCTGGGCCTTCAGGATGTCACGGGTGCGCTTGGCGACATCAAGGACGGCCTTCTTCTCGTAGATGCGCCGATGCCCTACAGCACCGCTGTCCGATCCGCCATGTCCTGGATCAAGGACAATGGTTGCAATATCATCTCCGCGGACGGTAGCGGAGGGGCGCAGGAGAGGGTCGAGCATGGCTCGGCTATCGTGCCGGGTAATCGTCCAACTGCTGGACCCTTTCTGGGTGGGGCCATTGAGCCAGAGGAGGGTGTCGTTGAAGCGAAGTTTCCGGCTCCCGGAGGTGAAGACTACGGTGGAATACTGACTCCTCAGGACGCGTTCCATGCCCATGCGCAAGGGGGTGCCAAAGCCGTAGCGCCGGGCGATGGTGTCGAGAGATTCCCGCTGCGTGGCGGGTGACGCGGCTCCAGCCATTCCCGCTTGGATCGTCATTGCTGCGCATATCAGAGCATGGATAGGCCTAAGCATTCCGTACTATAAGCCAAGGGCGCGGCACTTGGCTACATCTCTTTACCATTGCGTCATCGTTGGTTCTGCTGGTAGGCTTCAACCATATGAGGACGCAACACTTACACCCGTGCATTGTGATAGGAGTGTTTCTGCTGCCCGTGCTGCTGAGCTCGTCCGCATGGGCACAGAACCTGCGGTATGACAATCACAGGGAAGTGGCCGTGCCGGAGTATGCCACCATTCAGCTGGGCCCATTCCATTCAAGCTGGGCAGTCTTGCTCTCCGGGGGCTATCGCTACGTGAATACGACGGGCGCGGGAACGGATTTTCTCTTTTCCGGGTCGCGGGGGAGGCTGAGGGAGGATGGTCCCGACTTCCCGATCATCATTGGTTTGGATACTCGAAACTATCTGGTGATCGGACCTCATACGGACCTGGATGTTTCGGTGGGTATCCGATACGAGTACTACCCTCTCGATACGCAGGATGATGAGTTTCGCGTGTTTTTGCCCGGCGAGGGCATCAATGCCAATCTTTCCATGGAGATATCCCCCGTACCCTACCTGCGTATGCGCCTATGGGATGGGTTCGGGTGGCAGACGGACTACATTGACACGCGTGGCATAGAAGACCGGTATGGTGGCCAGCGTTTCGAGAATATCTCAAATACGATCGGACTGGATGGTGATCTGCTCTTGGCTGAGCGGCATAATCTGGGATTTGGAGGGTCGCGGGCTGATCTGTGGGCCTTGGACGATGGATGGGAAGAGCAGTCTCGGGTGACGCTCAGTGGGCACCTCTTGTACGAGTATGAACTGGCCGAGTACATGATTGTCGGACTGCGCGCCGGACTCTCGGAGACCGACTACACTGAGTCGGATAGACCGACCTCGTTGATCAACAACTATCGTCTTATGCTCGATACGCGGTTGACCGAGCAGACGTCGGCCAGCGTCTTTGTGGGTCAAGCCAACGGGACAATTTCGGGAAGCGAGAACAGTATCGAAGAGATCAGTACTGAAATTTATGGAGCAGGGCTGCAGACCCACCTGAGCCCGAAGCTGCAACATGGCTTTTCTTTCGCGCACGGGTTGCGCACGGGCTACACGTCATCTCTCGAGGAGTTTGACCTGTTCCGCTACGACATCCGTTGGACCGGTGACGTCTCGCAGTGGAACCTTTACACGGGATGGCAGGCGCGTGATCCAAGCGCAACGAACTCGAATGGGTACACGGACTGGACCAGCGGATTGCTCTTCGAAGTGCCTCTCGTGCCGGCGGTTTCCCTGGTCGGTTCGATCCGCTACAATGAGCGATCCAATGATGAGGAGGCCGCGGTTCTCGATCCCGAACTGAGCGGCGACTACGCCACCATGGCGTATAAGCTCGGCACGGTACTCAGCCTGACCGACGAACTCAAGCTTACGGCATCCGCCGAGCGCATTGAGCGGAACGGCGACAACGACGAATTGGACTATACGCGAGACATTCTCTCCATAATGTTGACCTGCCGTCATGAGCTCTGATAGGACACGCAAAAGCATCCTCTACGCGGGAATCGGGCTTTTCACGGTATGGGCCCTTACCAATTTTCATCGCGTGGCGGCAGATGACGATGCGCTGATCCGCGTGGTCCTCGTTTCTCTTTTTGCCGTTATAGTCCTGCTGCGCCCGAAGCCTCCTCGCGAACTACAGCCAGAATCTGAGAGATTCCGTTTTCCCGGCCTGCACGGTCCGGCATTACCGTTAACCATGGGGATTGGCGGAGCGCTGCTGTCACTGGTGGGCACCATTCTTACCATTCACCAGTTCGAGTGGTTGGGCATCATTCTTCTGCTCTACGCCTGCCTTCGCTGGTCACTACCGGAGAAGTTTCATCGCGACGTGATCATTGCGGTCTTTCTCCTCTACTGGATGCATCCGATTCCGGGGCAGGTTTTCGGCAAACTACAGCTCTGGATGCAGCTTATGTCGGTGCAGGGCGCTCAGGTTTTGCTCTACTGCTTCAACGTTCCGGTGTGGGCCGAGGGGTTCTACTTGCGGACGGGCCTTCTTACGCTTGGGGTGCCGGAAGCATGCAGCGGAATGCGCACCATCGTCACCGTGACGCTCTGCACGCTCGGTGTTGGGTTCCTGTTCCGACTTCGCTGGTTTGAGAGCGTCGTGTTGCTGTTGGCTGGCGCCGTCCAAGTGCTGTTTTTCAACATCCTGCGTATAGCCGCGGTCGTTATACTGGCGCCGCGAATGCCGCGCGAGTGGGCCGAGACTGTTCTGCACGATACTCTGGGATTCTTCCTGCTCTTCACGATCGTTGTCGTCCAAGTCGAGGTGTCGGCCTACAAGGTGATTCGCGACAAGCGGAAGCGGATCCGTGATGGAATCCGCGACGGCGAGTTGGAGCGCCCTGATCGTGGCCGCGCACTTCCCGGACCATGGCGCCTGTTCGTTTCCGTGTGGAAGCCCATCCTGGCTCTCGGCATCGTTTCTCTCGGCGTGGCCTATGTGGTCTACAAGCAACGCGCCCCACACCGGCTCAACATGATTCGACCCGTCATCGACCTTCTGTTGGCGAACGAGGTCGAAGCGGCCAACGCCGCGATTCATGATGCACTCGCAATGGCGCCTTCTGACCGGGATCTGCTCAGGAAGATGGCCCATGTGCTCGTGGTCAAGCAGGACTACGTTAGAACACTGGAGGTCCTTGGCTCCCTCGAGCCGCCGCTGGACGCTGTCGAGTCCATGTTGCGCGGTCGCGCACTCATGTCGCTGGGGCGTGTTGACGAGGCGTTTGAAGTGGTGAAGGAAATGTCGCTGCATGCAGGAGAATCGCCCGGCGCGGCAATTCTAATGGCTGAGTTTGCATCCGTCAAAGACATCCCCGAACAGGTTAACAGCAGTATCGTAATCGCCTCCCGATCACACCTGGTCCAGGGGCGTGTGCGTGCGCTGTTTCCCTATCTCGCCCTTCGTGAACAGTGGGACACCATCGTTGAGTGCGATAACACTACGGTGCGGTACGCCGACATAGGTCCTGCCCTGGTTGCCGTTCAGGCCCACCTGCACACCCGAGACGTCGCGCGTGCGGCAGAGATCATGAGAGATGTTGTTCGGGAGCATCCCAACGACCCTCGTTTCCTGAGCAGCCTTTTCTCCCTGGCCATGAGTGGGCAGGGCGGGAGTTGGGAAGAGATGTTTGCCGACAATCTGACTGAGAACCTTGCCAAACTGAATGCTGACCGGCTCGCTTCCTACATTGACTACGCGTTTCGCCTCAGCCGGGCTGACTTGGCTTGGTTGGCTTGGCTTAGCCTGCGCCAACGCGATCCATCCGATCCGGCGCTGTATCTCTCGCTGGCACGCTTCCACGACCTTTGGTTCGTGTTCAGAAAACACGCCCTCTCGATCGAGGCTGAGAGTGCGGCTCAGCGCATTGACCTGCGAAGCTTCTACCAGGCTACCGGGGATTTGAAGCCGTTCAAGGCTCTGTGGGACCGTGTACCCGAGGCCGTGTCGGTGGCTGGCTCGCGTGGTAGGGAGGGGCGGAACGAGTACCTTGATCTCTTCTTTGAGGAGATCGACAAGCGCGCCAAAGAAGGATCGCTCAATGAGCGAATGGAGTTGTCGGTGGCGCCGGCATTGGGGTTGGCCGGAAGATACAAGGACGCACACGCCAAGCTGAAGGAGATGGAGGAGCGCTATCCCGAGAAGAAGCGGGATATCCTGTATCAACGCGCCGTGTTCCAAAACGAGCAGGGGCGCTGGCAGTCGCTGTATGAGACCATGGTCGCCTACCGCGCCTTGCCAAACTACCAGCCCCGGCTGGGTGCTGACCTGATGTTTATCAATGCCATGATGAACCTGAATATGGGGGCCGCCGCGCTTCACATGGCCGAAACGGCTCGGCGCACCTACCCGGGGTCGCGACGGATTCACGCAGCCTTGGCGTCGATATGGGATGTGTTCCGGTACAAGGACCAAGCCCTCTTCCTTCTAACCAAGGCGGGTGATCCGGATCCGCGCGTACTGGTGCAGCTACTCTATGATACGGGCCGGCATCACGAGGCCGAACGGATGAGCAACGCGATGAATGTCGGTATCATCCGAAGTAAACAAGGAGAAAGACAGCGGCTGGTGCTGCCTCGTGCAAGGTTGGTGCTGGCCAAGCGTTGGCCGACCGCGCTGGCCGGGGCCGGGTTCGAGAAGGAGGCGGCTGTACATGCCGCCGATATCGAGACCTCCACGAGCCCCTACATCATTGCCTTGCGTACCCTGTCGCGTGACTGGTGTCTGGCACAGGGCAAGGGCGAGGTCTCGGACATCGCCGCGTGGGAAGCGATTGGGCGGAATCCTCTTGAGACGATCGGGGCGATGCACCAGTTGGCCATGCTGTTGGCACGGCAGGAGCGCTACGCCGAGGCGAGCAGGGCAATCGAGGCGGGACTGGACTTGGTTCCGGACTCAGTCGTGTTGAGACGGATCCACATGGTTGTCGAGGAAGACCGCGCGGCGGCTGTCGCCGCGGCGCGAGAGCATTGTCCGGACGACCCGGACATATGGTTGGCTTCGTTGATGGAGCGCTTTAGGGCCGAGGGCCGAGGGGCCTGGGCGGGAGTGGAGATCAAGCGTGCTTCAGTGGAGCGACAGTTTGCACCGGAGACGTTTGTGCGCGCCGGCGACTTCCTTCTCGATTCTGGAATGCCGCATGCCGCCGCTGCTGCTGCGCGCCATGCGATTGAGTGGTCCCGGGGGTTGGTCCCGCCCTATGTGTTGGGGATTCGGGCTGGACTGGTTCTGAGGGACTTTGAATGGGCACTATCGTGTAGCTTGGCTGGGGCAGAGTTGGCGCGGAACCCCGCTCCGTTCTACAAGGCCGTAGTCATGCTGAAGTGGGCACGGGACAAGCGCGATGCAGACATTATCAAGGCTCTGCAATACCTCAGCGAGCACAATCCTGAGGAGCGGCAGTGGGCCGAGCGCCTGGGCTTTGTCTACTTCGAGAAGCGCGATACGCGCCGTGCACTCAGCGTGCTGGCTCCTGTGATCGACAAGGACCGCTCCAAGATGCGCACGCAGTCGCTGCTGATGGCCGCCGAAGCGGCCCGAATCGAGGGCGACCATGTCAAGGCGGTTGAGATCCTCGAGTCGGCCTATACCATATACCCGGATCGTGTCAACGTACTCAACAACCTGGTCTATACCCTGCTGGAGCATCCTTCAACCGTGTCAAGAGCACAGGAACTGCTTCCGTCACTGCTCGACATGGGGCAGAACTCGTTTCCCGTTCTCGATACGGCGGCCATGGTTTACTTGCGCGCGGGGCAGGTTAACCGCGCGCGCGAGTATATGGAACGAGCACTCTCTCTCATGGTGCCGGGGCACTACTCAACACTCGAAGTAACGCTGAATGCCGCGGAGATCTACCTTCTGGTTGGAGACTTTGACGAAGTGGAGAACCATCTGAATGCTGTCTGGGAGTATCCCGAGCGGCCGGTGTCGACGGATAACCGCGCCAAGGCGCTATTGCGCAAGTTGCAGGATCAGAAGCGGGAGTGATCTGGATGTGGCCCGCCACCCGCCGCTCCCGACGAGGGCGCGAAGAGTGGTGGAGGTAAGGAGATTCGAACTCCTGGCCTCCTGAATGCCATTCAGGCGCTCTACCAACTGAGCTAA
>JAOZSS010000275.1 GCA_029939545.1 Kiritimatiellia bacterium
TGTTTTCTATGTTTTTCCTCTCTCAGGCAGGAGCGGAAGACCGGTTACACCCCATGGATAAACAGGATGGACAGGATGCAGAACAGGAACATCCTGACTATCCTGACTATCCATGTTCAGTTCTTCCCGCCTCGCCCTACTCCACAATCGTGACGGGAGTGCGGGTGGGGATATAGAGGAAGAGTTCTTCGACCTCGTGGTTGCGCATGCGGAGGCAGCCGGCGCTTTCGGCTTTACCGATCGAGGACTCGTCCCACGTGCCGTGGATACCGTAGCCGCGCACGTCGGGCGTACCTTCGCTGGCGCGAAGCGTCATCCAGCGCGTGCCCAGAATGTTCTCTTCGTGACCGAAAGGAATCTCTTTGCCATCGGGACGCCACCAGACCGGCTCCTTGATCTTTTCGGTGATTGTGAAGAGACCCACCGGCGTCTTGCCATGCAAACCGCTTCCAATCCCGTAGCGTTTGAAGAAAGTGCCGTTCATCGTCACGACCATATCGTTCCGTTCCTTGCTTGCGGTCAGGGCAAACTTGCCGACGAAGATGCGAAGGTGATCACCCGCCCGTATACGGTTCGGATTGCTGATCAGGTTGGCTTCCTGGATCAGGTCCACGGTCGTACCATGCCGCCGGGCGATCCGCTCAAGCGAGTCGCCTGATCTCACGATGACATCGATCTTCTCCGGCATGGGCCGTACGGTCTTGATCAGGGCGATATTGATCTTACCCAGTGCCGCTTCGGCTTCGCGCCGGGCGCGACCGTCGGCACCGCGATCGAGAACAGCGAGATAGCGTTCACGCGCTTCGACCAACTTGTCCCGCGATTCGAAGGACCGCGCCTGGGCAAGCAGGCCGACGACATCCGCCGGTGTGGGGAGGTCCATCTCCGCGGGTTCCGCGTGCTTTGAGTCCGTTGCGGGCGCGACTACCTCACCAGACTTCGACGGCCCTTCTTCGACCTTGGTCTCATCGGATGGCTCGCGGATGAAACGGAGCCAGATGACAAGGGCCACCACGGCCAACACCACAAGGATCAACCAGGGGCGGCGGCGTGGATAGCGAAACTCTTCAAGCTCGTTCATTCTCATGGAGACACAGAACCACTAACCTGGATTACTCACCCACTCACTTCCACTATGTATGACATGCTCACTCATCACGATTTGACCTCGGACAAAACGGATGCTCGTCGTCTACAGGGAAATGGCAGAATCATTGTCTTCGCTATCGATGATCTCATCCATTCCATCAACCCGTTGTGACAGCTGCGATGAGATCATGCAGATCAGCCAGTCGTCGTACAAACCCGGTA
Organism: Kiritimatiellia bacterium; assembly: GCA_029939545.1. Classification (GTDB taxonomy): domain Bacteria; phylum Verrucomicrobiota; class Kiritimatiellia; order UBA8416; family JABMPJ01; genus JABMPJ01. Next base: position 1,312 of record JAOZSS010000275.1, read on the forward strand.
GTTTACGAAGGACCAGTGCTGGGCGCAGCTTCCCCGCTGACTGATCTGTTTGCGGGAAGCGAAAGAGGACCAATTTGCCCTTCTTGAATCATGCAAAGCGTTCCTTGAGATCACCGAGTGTGTAGGGGGGCTCCTCATCTTCCATACCTCGCATTGCCTAGAGAGAGAAAGAGAAGACCAACGCGAATTCTCGGACTCCGTTCGCCCTCTTTTCAGTTCGATAAACTCAACAAAGTCGAGAATCTCTGTCTGGACCAATTCAGGAAGCGCCTCGACATGCTGCATCACTGCTTCTGCCACTGTCATTCTTTACGCTCCCTTCTTCAGCATCCCAACCTGTCCATCCATCCTGCCCCGATCTCTGCCTCGGGCTCATCCATGTGAATACAGATCTCCACAGCCCTTCAAACCGCTAAGATTTGCGTCCGTGATGCGCTGCTTGATAGGCAATGATCAGCACCGTCGCCACAAACACAAAGAGAGCTGCCATAACCAGAAGTTCCTTCACGCATCCTCCAGTTCGTCAATCCTTCTGTAGGCCGTCTTGTTCATCTAAATCGCGCCAATACTCATCAACACCACTGTCACCAAGCAACCGGCGAGCACAAACGCCGTCACATTCTCAAAATTCTTCCCCAGCCAGCCAATCAACGAGATATCCGATGCAAGCACTATTGCAAAGGCCACCTTCAGCCAGCCGATCTCTTCCTTCAGACTTATCAGGCTTCGCCATTTCTGTTCCCCACAACGACTACGGACTACTCCGTGGTCGTTGTGGTGGTGACAGCCCCCGAGGTGCTGATCGGCGCGGTTGATCCCAGGAAAACCCCCGCATTGCCACTGCTTTCAAGCCAGGAGCCGCTGATCAGCCGGTCGAAGAGCGTGTTCGCCTGCTCCGTCTCCAGGACCGTTCCCACGAGTGTGCCTTCCAGAGAAACCGTCACGCCGTTAGCTGTGCCATCGGCATAGAAGCTGGCTATGTAATTGGCCACAGCACTCGCGCTACCGGTGGGAATCCCGGTCAGATCACCTGCACTCGAGTTCACATCATAGAGCTGTCCCTCAAACTCGTTGCCGTTGCTATCAATAATCCGGAGGCTTTCCCCGGTCTGTAGCACGTTGAACGTGTAGATCGGGTTGCCCGAGTTGGCGCTAGTGGCCGCGGCCGAACGGGTTTCCGTGTAGCGATAGGTCGCGAGAACCTGCGTCCCGGCGGGCAGCGCTGTGCCCTGAAGGTTGATCGTCCATCCACCCGATGAGTAGGCAATTGAGCCGGAGACGGTTGTATCAGTGTCTGCCTGCTGATAGGTGATAGTGATGGTGGTGCCTGGAGCCACGCCACCAGGGACACCATGAAGAGACCAAGCGCCAGTCTCGTAGACGAATGTACCCGTGAGACCAGCGATTGTC
>JAOZSS010000007.1 GCA_029939545.1 Kiritimatiellia bacterium
CCAGCACGTTGGTGTAGCGTTCGAACCGCATCTGGTCGTTACCCCGTCCGGTGGCCCCGTGCACCAGCACACGGCAACCAGCCCGCTGCATCGCCTCGACCAGTCCCTTGACCGTCACGGCCCGCGCAATGCCGGTGGAATTCCAGTACCCGCCATCGTACATGGCCTGCGCCTTCACCATCGCGAAGCAGGCCTCAGCCATCTGAGCCTTGAGGTCGACGATAACCGTCTCCACGCCACAGGAAGCCATCTTCACGGCCACATCGGCGATATCCGCCTCGTCCGGCTGCGCGAGGTCAGCCGTGAAACACAGCACATCGACGTCACAGTCCTTGAACTTGCGCGCAACGGTCCGGCTATCCAAGCCGCCCGACACACACAACCCCACCTTCTGCCCCTTCAGGTCTTCCAGTTTCATGCTTTCACCTCAATTCGCGGGCCCAGTTCGGCCCGCTCGCAGAGCGGGCCCTACCTAACCTGATAGCTTGGCCACTGATCAAGGCAGGGCCCGCGCTCCGCGCGGGCCGCGACAGATCAAGGAGCCACATAGTGAACACAACTACTCGACTTTCGCTTCCTCTTCGCTTTCCTCGACAGCCTCTTCGGCGGCTTCCGCTTCCGCAGGGGCTTCTTCCTCGGCGGGGGCTTCGACCTCACCGGCGGCTTCCGCTACGGCTTCGGCGGCTGCATTCAGATCGTCGTGCCAGATCTCAAGCGCTTCATCGAGCATCTCGATGGCTTCCTCGAGCTCGGCGTCCTTGACGTTGAGCGGCGGCATGAACCGGATCACGTTGCCGGCGGTTGCCAGGGTCAGGAGGCCCATATCCTGTAGAATCTCGGTCACAGGCGCGGCCGCCTGGTCGAGCACCATGCCGAGCATGAGGCCCCGCCCCCGCACCGCGCTGACATGCTCGTACCGACTGGTCAACTCTTCGAGTGCGGCCTGGAACTTGGCACCCGCGATGGTGGCCCGCGAGACGAGATCTTCATCCTCGAGAACATCCAGCGTCGCCAACGCGGCCGCACAGGCCAGCGGGGTGCCGCCGAAGGTGGAGGCATGTTTGCCCGGGCTGAAGATATCGGCCAGCTTCGGCCCTGCCACAACGGCGCCAATCGGGTAGCCGCTGCCAAGGGACTTGGCCAGTGAGATCGCATCGGGGGTCACGCCGTACGCCTGGTAGCCAAACCAGCTACCGCTCCGGCCCAGGCCGCACTGCACTTCATCGCACAACATCAGGAGACCGTGCTCGTCACAGAGAACCCGAATGCCCTTGAAGAAACTCTCGTCGGCCGGCACCACACCGCCCTCGCCCTGCACGGCTTCCACGATGATCGCGGCGGTGTTGTCCGTGATCATGGCCCGCACGCAGTCCAGGTCGTTGAAGTCGGCCGGGAAGAAGCCCTCGGGCATCGGATCGAAACCCTTCTGAACCTTCTCCTGTCCGGTCATCGCGGCCGTGGCCAGGGTCCGGCCATGGAACGAGCCCGTCATCGAAATGATCTCGAACTTCTCGTCCTTATGGCCCCACAGCCGCGCCAGCTTGATCAGGCCTTCGTTGGCCTCAGCGCCGGAATTGCAGAAGAACACCTTGCCGTCCAACGAGAGTCGTGACAGCCGCCAGGCCAGCCGGGCCTGGTTCTCGGTGTAGTAGAGGTTGGAGACGTGCATCAGGTCGGCGGCCTGCCGCTGGATCGCATCCACGACGCGCGGATGGCAATGCCCCACGTTGTTGACGGAGATACCGGCGACGAAGTCGAGGTATACCTTGCCGTCCGTGTCCCATACCTTGGTGCCACGCCCCTTCTCCAATACCAGTGACGGGCTGTACGTCGGCATCACGTACTCGTTAAACAATGTCTTGATCTCGTCGGTTTTGCTCATAGCGCTCCCCTGTGTCCTTTCGTTTAGACTGTAGCTGTTTAGACTGTAGGCTATTAGGTAAGATCCGCGAGACGAAGACTCGTTCATCCTCCAGCCTACAGCCTATCGGCCTACAGCAGGCATCCGCTAGGATGCCACTATCTCGGTTCCAATACCTTGTTGTGTAAAGATTTCAAGCAATAACGAGTGCTTCACTCGTCCATCCACCATGTGCACCTTGCGCACACCCGCGCGCAATGCCTCCACGCCGCTGCGGCATTTCGGCAGCATCCCGCCGCCAATCACGCCCTCTTCGATAAGCCGCTCCAGCTCGGAAGCCGGCAGCGTTTCGATCAGTGAGTCCGGAACATTCGGGTCACGCAACAGGCCGGGCACATCCGAAAGGAATACCAGCTTGCGCACCGACAGTGCTTTCGCAATCGCCGCCGCCGCCACATCCGCATTCACATTGTGCACCTTGCCATCCGCGCCTTTGCCGAGCGGCGTGATCACGGGAATGACCCCCCGCTCCACGATCGCGCGAATCCGTCCCTCCTCGACCTCGCCAGGCTCGCCCACGAACCCCCAGTCCAGCGTCTCGCCCGTGACAGGATCGGTCTCCTGCTTCCTGACCACGTGCAATATATCGTCGCCATGCAGCGCTTCGGCGCGCCCGCCCAGCTCGTTGATGGTGTCAACGATCCGCGGGTTCACTTCACCCTTTATGACTTTCTCCACAATCTCAATGGTCTTCTCGCACGTGACGCGCAACCCGTTGACGAAGGAGGCCTGAAGGCCGTGCGCTTCCATGCCGCGCGAGATCGCCTTGCCGCCGCCATGCACAATGATGGGCCGCATACCGACGCACTCCATGAAGACGACGTCTTGCAGCACGCCTTCAATCGTAGCCGCGTCTTCCATCGCACTGCCGCCGAACTTCACCACCACCCAGGCATCCCGAAATGCCTGGATATAGGGCAAGGCCTCGATCAGCACCCGCGCTTTCTGTGTGGCTTCTTCCCTCATCTTACGTGGTACTCCGAGTTGATTCTTACGTACTCGTAACTGCAGTCGCAGGTGTAAACCGTATCGTTGCCGCGGCCCACATGCAGGTCCACCAACACAGTGAACTCATCCTGCTTAAGCACGGCTTCGAGCGACTTCAGGTCTGCCCCACCTGCCACAAGGCCGTCTCTAACGGCTACAAAATCGTCGAGCTTGATCTCGATGGCGTCCGGATCGACCTGCACACCGGCATAGCCCACGGCATCATAGATTCGGCCCCAGTTGGGGTCGCATCCGAACCAGGATGTCTTCACCAGCATTGAATTCGCAATCGCCCGTGCCGCCTGCCGCGCGTCACCATCGTCCGCCGCGCCCTGCACGGTAACGGCCACAAACTTTGTGGCACCTTCGCCATCTTTCACGATCATCCGGGCCAGCCGACCGCACACCTCGCGCACGGCTTGCACAAAGAGCGGCCAGTCCGCATGGTCGGGCTGCAACGGGGTATTCCCGGCCGCACCATTGGCCAAACACAGCACCGTATCGTTCGTGCTCTCGTCGCCGTCCACGGTGATCCGATTGAAACTGTCCTGCACGGCCTCGCGGAGCATATCCTGCAGCGCCGTGGTGTCTACCGCCGCATCGGTGGTCACATACGCCAGCATCGTGGCCATGTTGGGGTCGATCATGCCGGACCCCTTGGCCATGCCGCCGATCCGTACCGGCTTGCCATCGATTTCGAGCTCCAGGGCGATCTCCTTGGGAACCAGGTCGGTCGTCATGATCGCACGTGCCGCCGCAGCGCCGCCGTCGGAGGAGAGCGCATCGACGGCACCCTTGATGCCGACTTCGAGCTTATCCATCGGCATGGGCACACCGATCGTGCCGGTCGAACATACACAGATCGCTTCGGATGTGAGACCCAGTGCTTCGGCGGTCAAGACCGCCATCCGGTCCGCATCCAACCGGCCCTGCGCGCCGGTAGCGGCATTGGCGTTGCCACTGTTGACAATAACGGCCCGGCCAACACCGAGGGCAACCCGTTCCCGACACAACGCGACCGGGGCCGCCGCGAGCCGGTTGGAGGTAAAGGTACCGGCCAACACCGCGTCCCGATCCGACAGCAGCAATGCCACGTCCGGCTTCTCGCTCCGGATGCCGCAATTCACGGCCCCGGCGACAAATCCGACCGGCGCTGTGACGCCACCGTCACTCTCTGTCCATGCAGTTCCCATATGTGCGTTTCCCGTCTTCTCCTCCGAGAAAAAGGCAAAGATGGAGAATATCCCCTATCGGAGAGGGAAAGGCTAGCAAAAACGGCACCCTGCGGGCGCTTAGGGCAAGAGCGCCTCATCGGGAATGCGGCAGGCCAGCTCACCGCCGATGTACGCCTCGATATCGGGGATGATGAAGGACTCATCCTCGCAGGCGAATGAGATGGCTATGCCGTCGGTGCCAACCCGGCCGGTGCGGCCGATACGATGGACATAGTCTTCCGGCTCGTATGGAAGTTCGTAGTTGATGACGTGGGTCACATCGTCGATATGGATGCCCCGTCCGGCCACGTCCGTCGCGACAAGCACACGTGTACGGCCCTCCCGGAAGTTCTCCAGGATATTCAACCGGCGGCGTTGCTCGACCGCGCCGGAGAGCAGCTCACAGGAGATACGTTCCCGGCGCAGGCGGTCGCAGAGCCGCTTGGTCCGATCACGGCGGTTGCCAAAAATCAATACGCGTTTGAACGCGGGATCTTTAAGCAGATTGACCAACAGTCGGAACTTGTTGGATGTCGTGACGCTATAGACAATCTGCTCAACGGTTTCCGTGGCGACTTGGTCGGGCTCGATCTCGACTTCTACCGGATCGCTCATCCACTGCGAGGCCAGCCGCTTGACTTCCTCGGTCAACGTGGCGCTAAAGAGCATGGTGCGCCGCTGTTCCTTGCGCGGAGTCTGTTGAATGATCCGGCGCACGTCAGGAATAAAGCCCATGTCGAGCATGCGATCGGCTTCGTCGATCACCATCATCTCCACCCCACTCAGATCGATGACCCGCTTGGAGGCATAGTCAAGGAGACGCCCCGGGGTAGCCGCGATGATGTCGACCGGGCCACTCTGAAGCTGGCGGCGCTGTTTCTCGTAATCCATGCCGCCATAGACCGCCTCACAACGAATGTTGCTGTACGTGCCCAAGCCAACGGCATCCTTGGCAATCTGGATGACGAGCTCGCGCGTCGGAGCAATGATGAGGGCGCGTGGCTTGCCACCCACCCGCTCGCCCGGCAGCGGATTGCGGAGGAAGTCGGCCATGATTGTGATCAAGAAGGCCGCAGTCTTGCCGGTTCCGGTCTGGGCGCGACCGCTGATATTCTCGCCCTTGCGCGCCTTGGTGAACACTTCGGCCTGGATCGGGGTGCAATACTGAAAGCCGAGGTCGCAGATCGCGTGCATCAGCTCCTCGGGCAGATTGATGTCGTGGAAACGGGTCTTCCCCTCCTCCGGCGGCACCTCGAACGTGGATGGGTCCCACGGCGTGTTGTCCACGACCGGCTGCGGCACAGCTTCAGGTGCGCGGTCGGAGCGGGGCTTGCGGCGGCGACGACGCTGCTGACCACCCTTCTGCGGCGGACGGTCACGACGGTCACCATGGTTCTGGTTATCCTGGCGATCCTGGCGTTGCTGCTGATTGCCTCGCGAAGCGGAACCCGAGCGCTTGGCTTGGCCCCGCCGGGGACGGTTGGACCGCTCGGACCGGTCAGACCGACTGGGTCGTTCGTCACCGGGAGCCCACGATTCGCCGTGGCCATCGGGATGCTGGGAGCGTTTGCTGCCCCGTGACGAGGACGCACGGCACCCAGAGGCGGCCTCTCGGGAAGATGATGGGACTTGGGAAGCTGCCGACTTCTTGCCGCGCAGCTTCCTGCCCAGTTGTTGAAGTAACCGCATCAGCGCTTCGAGAACTGGAAACGCTTGCGAGCGCCCGGCTGACCAGCCTTCTTGCGCTCTTTCATACGTGCATCACGCGTCAGGCAGCCACTGTTCTTGAGCACTTCGCGCAGAGAGGGATCGTCCGCTGCGAGGGCCCGTGCCACGGCATGGCGCAATGCGCCCGCCTGGCCACTGATCCCGCCGCCCTTGAGGCGGGCAACCACGCTGTACTTCTCAACCGTATTCGTGATCTGGAGCGGCTGTTCAATGAACGTACGCATCGCATCACTTGGAAAATACTCCTTGAGATCGCGCTTGTTAACCTTCCACGATCCACCACCCGGAACCAGTTCGGCCCGTGCGACCGCGGTTTTCCTGCGGCCAGTTGCGGCGCTCTGTTTTACTTGCTCAGCCACGTGCTACTCCTGATCTTTTTGGAACCAATCCACCATCTGGGGATTCTGGGCTTCGTGCGGGTGCTCGGCACCCGCGTAGACTTTGAGACGCCGTGCCGCGTTACGGCACAGCGTATTTCTGGGCAACATGCCGCGCACAGCCTGCCGTATCATACGATCAGGGTGACGCTCACGCACCACGGAGGCCTTGGTCTCTTTCAGACCGCCGCGCCAGCCGGAATAACGACGATAGATCTTCTTCTCGTCCTTGTTACCGGTAAGCTTGACCTTCTCGGCGTTAATGACCACAACGAAATCGCCCGTATCCACGTGCGGCGTATAGGACGGCTTGTCCTTGCCACGCAGTGCATCCGCAATCTTGACAGCGACTCGGCCAAGGGGCTTGTCGGCTGCATCAACCAGCAGCCACGCACGGTCCGCTCCAGGATCTTTTGCCACAAAACTTTTCATATTTCAATCCTTCCCAACAAAAGACCGGGAAACATACAGGAAGCCGCTCCGGGGTGTCAACACCCAAGGGAACATATTTTCCAAATCCCATACGGTCCGCTCGGAAATCGCGCCCTGCCAGAGAGGATCAAAGAGACCCTCCACGAGGTAGTCCCCGCTCACCGAGCGGGCCTAAAGACATGTCACGGGGCTATAATGCCTTCCTCGATCTCCTTATCCACCTCGTCCAAAATCTTGTCCCACCGCTCGTTCTCACGGGCGATGAAGTCAGCCGTCTCCGGCTGCAGCTCCGAGAGATCAGCCTTGGGTTCTTCCCTGGCGCGACGCGACGCTTCCTTCGCCATCTCTTTCTTGCGCTGCTTGGCCTCCTTCGCCATCTCCCTCTTGCGCTGCTTGGCCTCCTGCTCCATCTCCCTCTTGCGCTGCTTGGCCTCCTGCTCCATCTTCTTCTTGCGACGCTTGGCCTCCTGCTCCATCTCCTTCTTGCGACGCTTGGCCTCCTCGGCAACTTCAGCGGCCGCCTTTAGATCGGCCTCATTCGGCTCCGCCAGGCGACTGTTCGACCATCCACGTTTCCACATTCCCTCGATGCTGGCCGCATCGGCCCGGCGTCGCGCGTCGGCCTCCATCTCTCCTGGCGTATTGAGCACGTAGGGTGTGATGAAAACAAGAACTTCGTTGCGCATATTTTCGTCACGCTGTGACCTGAACAGCCACCCAAGCAGGGGAATATCTCCCAGCAGCGGAACCTTGCTTTCGGTGTTAACGGTCTGGTTCAGCACCAGCCCGCCCAGTACAATCGTGTCCCCGCTCGCCACGGCGATGTCCGCCTCAAGCTTGCGCTTGGTCACAACAGGCCAATCGGAGCCATTGATATTTTGAACGCCAGAAACGTTATCTATCGACTGCTGAATATCCATCACGACAAATTTCTTAACATTGATTCGTGGTGTAACCGTCAGCTTTATGCCTACAGGCTTGGTCTCTACGTCATCCTCGTAGACGGTTGTGCCACCGCTGGTGTATGGCCGCTTCCCCTTGAAGAAGTAGCGTTCAGTCGAGACGTCGATGGTCGCTTCCTTGTTGTCAGTGGTGAGAATGACCGGTGACGAGAGAATCTTGGTCCGTGAATCGGTCGAGACAAGGCGCAGCACCATGTCCAAGTTCAGATCGAAGAAAGTCGTGTAGTAGGTCAGCCCGGCCATGGGGTCGCTGGGAAACTCACTGATCGTGGTAAATGCAAGACTGTCGCTGGGTGCCATGTTGCCCCCGCCAGCACTGCCGGCGAACGAGGCAACCGGGGACCGCGTGCCAGCTTGGTCTTCGTTGTAGGCAATCATCGAACGCTGTAGCCAGTCGAAACCCGACTCGAAGGTATCGCCGAGGTTGACCTCGAGCACCACGGCTTCAACCAGGACCTGCGAGAGCATCATGTCCATGTCCCGGATAATCTCTTCGATCGTCACGAGGTCGGACTTGCTTGCCATAATGATGAGTGCATTGGTGCGCTCATCCGCCAGAATCTTGATGTTATCCTTGGAGAGTTCCCCTACCTTTGACTTGCCATCGGCGCTCACTTCAGCGGGGGTCTTCTTGATTTCGCGCAACGCCGTGCTGCCTTCTTCGGCCGTCGGCGCCTTGGTGCCGACGGGCGTTTCTTCCTTGGCGGTAGCACCGATCAGGTCGTTGAGCATGGAGGCGATTTCCTTGGACTCGGCAAACTCCAGCCGGATCACCCGTACGACCACGTCCGGCGACGTCTCCACGTCGAGGACCTGCACGATCCTCTCAAAATACTTCATGTTCTCCGGGCGCGTGATGATGATCAGAATATTGGTCCGGTCGTCAGCCACGATCTTGACCTTGCCGCGGATGATGCCGCGCTCAGCCTGCGCGATCACCTCCTCGGTCACCACGGGCTGGGGCGTTGCCTTGGGCACCGTGTGCGCACGTATGACGCCGGCAGGGGTTCTCTTGATCGTGCCGGGACTGCCGGAGCTCTTACGCACCGCTACGGACTTCTTCTGTTCCGCCTGGGAGTCGGCAATCAGCTCTTCCAGCTTGCCCTTGATCTCGCTGGCCTTGCTGAACTTGACGGGAATAACGTGCGGCTCTTCACGGGCCTCGATCGGCTGATCGATGTACTGCAGGATCTTCATAATCCTGTTGATGTTGGCGGCCGTATCGGTCACCAGCAGGCTGTTCATGGTCTCGAACATGTGGATCAGTCCGTACGCATGCTTGATCGGATCAACGGCTGTCTTGGCCTCGGCAACGCCGATATGTCTGAGCGTGATGAGCTGACTGACCAGCTCATCGGTCTCATCCAGGCCCACGAAACGCTGTAGAATCTTGCCGGTCAGATTCGTAACCGGATTTCCGTCATCGTCGAGGATCACCTCGAACTCCTGCTCCCCGATCTGCATAGATTCCTGGCGTGCCTCGCCAATCGGCACCACCTTTATGAACTTCTCGCCCACCTTCACGAGGGCAATACTGTTCATCGCCAACACGGCTTCAACGGCCTGCAGGTATTCTGCCAACGTCAACCCGCCCTGGCTGCGCAGAGTGATCATACTCTTCGGAACCTTGGGCCCCATCAACAGGGTGCGCCCGGTCTTCTGGCTATAGTCATTGAGAACGATATCCAGCGTCGCCTGGTTGAACTTCAGGCTGTAGAGTTGCTCACGTTTTCCCGGCCCCTGGCCGCGAAGGGCTGAGCCCGGCAACAGCAGAAAGGCGACCAGGAGAAACCCCAAAAACCTATTCAGGCATCTTGTTCCACGAAAATCCATCATCGTTACTCCGAACCGTCGGCAGCGGCACTGTCATCCCCTCGCGTGTAGGCACAGGAGAGGGAAAAACGGCCTCGCAGCACTTTTCCGGCCTTCGGTCTTATAAGCAAAAAACGAACATCAAGCATAGCACCGCGCGACTGCAGATCAAAGAGGAAATGGACCAGGGCGTCCAGACTGCCCTCCCATTCAGTGCATTCGATGGGCAGTTCGTAGACATCGCCCTGTTGCCGCTCCTTGCCAGCTTCAATGCGGCGGATTTGCAGGTCGTGTTTGCGGGCCACGGAATCGATGGTTGAGAGCCACAAGACATCGGTCTTCTGCTTCGGACCGTACTGAGGCATAGCCTCGCTCAACTCGTCAAATCGCCCTTCCCAGTAGCCCTGCTTCTCCACCAGGTCACGGTCGCGCCGGATCTCATCCTCGAGTCGCTCCTTCGTCTTCTGCAGCGCCTGCCACTCGGACAAGCGGGGACGGGCCAGCAGCAGCGTGCCACCAAAGAGTCCGACGGTCAGCGTGATGATCCCAAGCGTCAGCTCGCGGGAGGTAATCTTCATAGCGACTCCTCCCCGCTCGGAAGCTTTAAAACCATGCCGAATTTCCAGTGGCGCCGACGGCGGTCCTGGATCTGGGTCCCCAACTCGACCTGCGGGAAGAGCCCTGACGCATCCAGCGCCTCTTTGAAGCCATAGATCAGGCTGCGCTGACCCGCCAGGCCATCGATCCGGATGGCGTCGCTCTTGGTGTAGGTAAACGAGATGAGGTCGACGCCCTTGGGCAGGATACCGCTGATTTCCCGCAGACACTCCAAGGCGGAATGCGACATATCCGTGTAGCGGTCAATCATCCGCACGCGACCGCGCAGTTCGCGCACCTCCATGGCCGGGGCCTCCCAGCTCTCGCGGCGCGCCTGAAGCCGGCTGACCTTCCCCTTGCGCCATCCGAACAGCGCCACCAGCCCTATGACACAGAGCAGCCACACACCCAACACGCCCGCCAATCCACCCAGCATCTGCCGTCGATTACGGGCCGCCGTATCGGCGTCAAGCCACGCCTGCGGGGTCAAATCAATCCCGCCGCCCGTGACCAGACGCCGGGCGATGCCTTCGCACACCGGCGGCAGTTCATCCAACGCGTGAAAAGTGATCTCGCCACTATCTTCCGCCTTCAAGGCACCCTCGATCACGGCCAGCTGGTCTTCGTAGGCCCATATCGATATGCCGCACGGGTGGCTGCCGTGCTCCAATTCGACAATGATCAGCGTATGGCTCAGCTCCTGTCCGATATCCGCGGCCACCTCAGTCGGTGAGGCATCCTGACCAAAATCGAGTGAGCGGAAGACCAGCGGCACGCCATCCTGCACGACGATTAGCTCAACCGTTGCGCCACCCATGACAACCAGTGCCGCGCGGCCCTCGCCCGGCACATCGCCCCCATCCTGCAGCAGCCGCCACCAGCCCAGAGCACAGCTATCGATGCCCGCCGGGCGCAGCCCCGCTTCAACCAACAGCTTTGCCTGCGCGTCGACCGTGTCATCCCGCGCTGCGGCCACGAGCACACGGCACTGGTCTTCGGTGCGCTCGAGCACCTCGTGCGATACAGCCATCGTCTCGATGGGAAATGGGGAGAACTTGTCGGCCTGCAACTCAACCATCTCGGCCAGTTCATCGTCATCCACGGCAGGCAGGCTCACGACGCGCAGGAGCACCTCCGTTGAAGGTAGCCCGAGTGCCGTGTCTCCCTTTACCGAACTACAGGCGGACTTAACGTGCTCGACAGCGGCCACGTGCACGGCCTCGGGATCCTGGGCGTCTTCGTCGAACGACAGAACTTCCATGCCCTGGTCAACCCGACGGAGGCGGTCGCCGGCCTGGACGAGGGTCGCCCACTCCAGTCGCTCGCCGTCCAGCACAAATCCTGTTGCCCGTCCCCTGGCCACGTTACTCCTCTCGCCATCTCAGGAAACGCAAGGTATCCTGTTCGCGTTCGGCAATACACCATATTCGTCGCTCTACACCGCCCACACGACCGATGCTCGTGATGCGGTATATACTCGAATCCACCGTGATGAAGGGCGTCACCTCGGACGTCAGGTCCGGTATCCGCGCCAGCAGGTCACTTGCACTCTCGAAGGAGGTGTCCTCGTCAGATGGCTCACCAAGCAGCACGCCTTCACGTTCCTCTATTATCGCCCCCGCGATCAGCTCATCGACTTCCGGCAGGGTCATCAGCACCCGATGTGAGGCGGCATTGATATTGACCTTGCCGTCCCCGTAGGTCGTCAGCAGGTCCTCAATGCCCGTCACCATCCACGGCTCGCCCTCTTCGTCCTCAATCTCCTCGAGCGGGCCACCAAATAGTACCGCCCGGCTGAAACCCTTTACAAGGAGAAGTTCGCCAACCGTATCCAGCGGACCGTTCTTAGCCATGTAGGGCGCGTCCAGCGTGGAGTAATAGTCTTCCGTCTCCGCCCCATCTGTACGGGGTTCGTCGTCCGTATCGATCCAGTCCTGTAGCGACTCGATGATCTCCGGCCAGAAATCCTCCGGAACATTCGACACCTCGAGGATGCGCTCCCAGTCTTCCTCTCTAAGTTGGTTCACGTTGCGACGTGCGGGCTCGGGAACAATGTAGAGCACGATCTCGCCGTCTCCCAGTTCCTCTTTTAGCCCTCGCACAGCCAATCCCTGGTTGAGCCGCTTGGCCGCGTCAAACCAACGATCATCCTCGTCGGGCTCCTCATCCTCGCCCATCTCGTCGACGGCCTTCTGCTTAATCATAAGCATGCGGGCCACCTCGATACCCGACTTCGCCAGGTAATCCGCCTTGGTCCGATTACGGTAGTAATAGGTGATGCGCCCCTCGACGTGCGAATCGAATGCAAACCCGCCAATCAGCACGGCCATCAAGGCAACGCTCCACAGCACGATCACCAGCGCCGAGCCGGCCTGTCGTGACGCTGGGCGCACACGGTGCGACCCTACACGTCGTCCAAACTCTGCTGTAGGGCCGCACCGTGTGCGGCTCCCGTCTTGCTGTGTTGTGCTGCGTTGCTTCACTTCGTGCTGCCCACCTGGGGCGGCGCGGCTCCGCCGCTGCCTCCCGATCCTTGACCTACCTTCAGTTTCCTTTCGCGCGAGGAACCACTTCCAGAGTTCGACGGTGGCACCGACGAGCTCCGTCCCCACGAGAGCGGGGCCAGCGGAATCTGCACCACGCGCTTCAACTCAATGGGCTCTTCCCCCTCCTCCACCGGATCCATCCAGAGCGTGACCTCCACGGAATACGGCAGCCGGTTGGTGTCTTCCCACTCATCGATCCACTCGATCTCATCCTCGGAATCGGCCTCGGGGTCCTGCATGCGGCAGTTGAACCCCACGATACGGCGCGCAATGAAGCGGGGTTCAACGTCCTCGGGCTCAAACTCCTCCGGCTGCCCGAGCAGGCTCCAGGCCCGCACCGCGGCGGCCGGCTCGCCCTCTTCATCCTCCTCTACAAAGAATTCGATCCGGTGAGGCGCCTCCGGATTTTCCAGGTCACGGCTGTCACGCCCCACGAGCGCTGAACCCAGCTTAACCCAAGTCACCATGTCGCTCGAATTCGGGGAATCCCCGTTGTCCTCGACCCCAAAACCATACTTATCCTGCCCAACCGCCGAGTCGGGCATATACGCCGAGCGCAGGCCAAGCACCAGCTGATCCATCACGAAATCTCCGTGGTGCAGGCTGTCGCTGAGCGACATTCCTTTGCGCCAAGCGGTTGACACGACCTGGAAGGCCATCAGCGAGATGCCCGTGATAGCCGCGAGAATGGTGACCGACACGAGCAACTCGAGCAACGTGAAACCACTGTGTCCGCGCCTAATCATCGTCTTCCTCATCGTCATGGTAGACATACTGAAACACTTCATCCACCCGCTCGGCGCCGCGCGCACTCCACCCCACGCGCGTGATCACAACATAGAGACCATCTTCGTCCTCGTCCTCCTCTTCCACGACCCGCTCGAAGGTCATCCCGTTGTCGAGCGTCATCAGGGGGACCTCCAGGTCTTCGAGCTCGTTGGTCACGATCAGGGGATACTCGACTTCGGCGAGGCTGCGAACGAGCTGGGCCTCCTGGTAGTGCGTGGCGATCGAGAGAACCAGCAGGCAACGGCTCGCGGCCGTCAACAGCACCGACAGCGAAATCCCCAAAATCGCCGCCGCAATCATCACCTCAATGAGCGTGAAGCCGGCGCTTCTCTGTGTTTCCGTGCCTCCGTGGTTCATTCTTCTCTTCTTTGCGTTCTCTGCGCTTGTCCTCCAGAGCTCGACGAGCGACGGAGGGTTCCTTCGCAGCTAACTATTCCTTCAACACTCGCGCGGAGGAGAGGGCATCGATTTCTATGGTGACGGTGGCGCCATCGTTGTCTTCAATCCCCACCGTATGCGGGGTGCAGCGTCCGTTTGTGTAATAGATGATCGTGTGCGTCCCATCCTCCGCTCGGTAGCCATCCTCGCCTTCGACCTCGATGAAGCTGAAGGTGATGCTGTCGAACGCGTGCACCACCTCTTCGTCCACAATCGCAACGGCACCATCGTAAGCGCCTTCAGGGTCGCCGACCCCCGCTCCGGCATCGTCCACCGCCCATGCTTCGGCAACAACCGCTGCCAGGGGATCTCCCGGCTCCGGTGCCTCATCCGCATCATCGCCGGTCCCATCGAAACGCTGGGGTTTGGGCGCTGCCTGAATCGTCAGCGTTGATGTGTCCAGATTATAGACCACCGACATCCGGCGCTGCGACAGCACCGCCAGACTCATGGCGTGACGCCCAGCCGACATCACCACGCGGGTCGCGCCGCGCAGCTCGTGTTCACGCAGGGTGCTCATCACCTGCGGCAACATGACTGTAACCATCACCCCCACGATCGCCAACACGAGCAACACCTCAATCAAGGTGAAGCCGCGGCGACGGGCATGCGTCGACGTTCCCTGTGCGGCGCTTCTCACCGGCCTCAGTTCGTCAAATCGTCTTCAGTGCCCATGCTGCCGTCCGGACCACTGGATGTGACGGTGTACTTGAACTTGCCTTCGCGTTTAAACTGGAAGGCATTGCCCCAGGCATCAGTCGGGACCTCGCGCAGCGGGGCCTCGATATCCTCGCTCTCCCTGGTCAGATCCTGGAGCGAGCCGGGCATCTTGTTGAAGTTGATGCGATAGAGCTCGATAGCCTTGCTGATCACGTCAATATTCCCACGCGTGGCTGTAATGCTGGCCTTCTCCATGTGCCCGCCAACACCCACCGCCGCGATCGTCGCCAGGATTCCCAGGATCGCGACCACCAGCAACACCTCAATCAGCGTAAATCCCTCATCGCCGACGCTGCGTCTTCTCTCTTCGTTTCTCATATCTGTCCTCCCTATCTTTCTTTGCGTTCTTTCGCGGCTAAGTCTTCTCTCTAACCCAAACCCTGCGTCATACTAAACACCGCCATCACAATCGCAATCGCAATGAACCCAACCAACCCGGCAACCACCACGATCAGGATCGGCTCCAGGGCCGTGGTGAAGATCTTCACATTCCGATCCAGCTCGTTCTCGTAGCGCTGCGCGATGTGCCCCAGCGCACTCGGCAGGTCGCCGGTCTGTTCCCCGATCGCTAGCATGTCGGTCATCATGCGCGGAAACACCTTACCCGCCGCGAGCGGACCCGAAATGGTTGTACCGTCCGTCACCCGGTCACGCGCATTCTTAAGCTCGGCGCGCAACACCACGTTGGTCATCGTGCGCTCCACAATCCCGAGCGCCTGCAGCGCCGGCACCCCGTTACCGAGCAGCGTCCCCAGGGTGCGTGCCATGTTGGCGAATACCGATGAAGCCACGATGCCCTTGATCAGCGGGGCCTTCAGTAGAACGCGATGCCACATGAACTGCCCCGGGCCCGACCGGGTCGCACGGAAGAGCAAGACCACGAGGATCGTTGTCGTGATGGCAATCAGCCAGCCATACTTGATGGTGATCTCGCTCACGCGCATCAGGATCATGGTGGGCAGCGGCAGCTGGCTGCCGAGTGTATCGAAAATCTTCTTAAACTTCGGCACCACGGCCACCATCGAAAAGATTAGCACGCCTACACCCATAAACAGAACGATCACCGGGTAAACCAGCGCCATGACCACCTTGTCCTTGAGATCCTGCATCCGCTCGTAGTGCAACACCAGCCGCCGCAACACCTCGTGCAGGGCACCACTGGCCTCGCCGGCGCTGATCATGCTTGAGTAGAGCGTACCGAAGGTCTTGGGGTGTTTGGCAAGCGCTTCCGACAAGCTGGCACCGCGGACAATCTCATCGCGTAGTGCGGTGATGATCGCGTGCTCGTTGGACGAACCGTCTCGGCCGGCCAGACAGTTCAGCGCGTTGCCTAACGTCATCCCCGACGCGAGCAGGTCGCTCATCTCGGTCGTGAAAGTCAACACCTCGCGCCGCCGCATGCGGGGCACGCCTCGTACAACGGGCTCCGTCTGCTTCTTATCCTTGGACCGCCCCTTCGACTTGCCGTGAGAAGCCGCACTGGCACCCTCACGCACGGACACCGGCACCAGCCCCTGGCTCTCAATATCCTGCATCGCACCGCGCCGGTCCCGGGCATCCACCGTGCCCTCGACCGCCTCACCGCTCCGCTTGCGGGCTCTGTATGAGAATACTGGCATTAGAACAATCGAACAGCCGAACAGCCGAACATGGCGAAGGCCGAACAGCCGAACAGCCGAACTACGAAGTGAGAATGGTACATCTTTCTATGATCCAATCCCTTGCGTGTATGGCCAATCCTACGTTCTACCCTCATGACACCTTTCACGCAAACAACCGCGCCTCTCCTTCGTACTTCGGCTGTTCGATTGTTCGGCTGTTCGTACTTCCTACTGGTTCTCTTCTGTCACCCGGAGCACTTCCTCGATCGTCGTGAAGCCGTTCAGCACTTTCTGCCATCCATCATCACGCAGCGTCACCATCCCCTGTTCCATGGACTTCGCCTTGATGTCATGGGACGAACTGCGTGCGACGACGAGCGACTCGATGGACTCGGTAACATGGAGGACCTCAAAGATACCGCCGCGGCCCCGGAACCCGGTCATGCGACAGGCTTCGCAGGTGCTCGGCTCGTAGATGATGCCGGTCGCCAACTGGTCCATCGGGAAACCCAGACGCTCCAGGCGACCACGGTCGACGACATGTACCTTGCGACAATCGGAACAGAGACGGCGCACCAGACGCTGGGCCACCACGCCCGCCACGGCCGATGCCACCAGGAACGGCTCCACGCCCATATCGAGCAGGCGGGTGAACGATCCGGCCGAGTCGTTGGTATGCAGCGTACTAAAAACCAGGTGGCCGGTGAGTGAGGCCTGGATCGCGATTTCGGCCGTCTCGGCGTCACGAATCTCACCCACCATAATAATGTCGGGGTCTTGGCGCAGGAACGAGCGCAGCGTGCGGGCAAAGGTCAACCCGATATCCGGGCGCACCAGAACCTGGTTGATACCGCTCATCTCGTATTCGATCGGTTCCTCCGCAGTGAGGATGCGGCGGTCGATCTTGTTGACTTCATGCAGAAACGCGTAAAGCGAGGTGGACTTACCCGAACCGGTCGGCCCAGTCACCAGGACAATCCCGTTGGGGCGGTGAATCATCTTCTCCATCAGGCCCTTGTCACGCGGGGTCATCCCCAGGTCTACCAGGTCGATAAACTCACCCTTGCGCTGCAGAAGACGGAGACTGACGCTCTCGCCATAGACCGTCGGCATGGTCGAAACACGGATGTCGATATCCTCGCCCTGCACCCGAAGCCCGATGCGACCGTCCATGGGGAGCCGCTTCTCGGCGATGTCGAGGTTGGCCATCACCTTGATACGCGAAATGATGGCAGCCTGGAACCGGATCAGGCGGGCCGGTACGGGCGCCTGATGCAACACGCCGTCGACCCGATAGCGGATACGGAGTTGCGTCTCCATCGGTTCCAGGTGAATATCCGTCGACCCTTGCTGGACCGCTTCCCAGATGATCTGGTTCACGAACTTGACGATTGAGGCTTCCTGGTCCAGCTCGGTGACGTCGACTTTCGCCAACGATTCATCCACGCCGACCTCGAACCGGTCGTCCTGCATCATGCGGTCAACCGTCTCGGCCCCTACCCCGTAGAACCGTTTGGCGGCCTTGGCGATGTCGGACGACGGGCTTAGCGCCAGTTTGACCCGGCCGCCGGCCGCCAGCCGGAGACTATCGACCAATCCCGCGTCGATCGGATCGTTCGTGGCCACATGCAGCACACCGTTCTCGAACTCGAACGGGATCACCTGGTACTGGAACACCGCCTTGGTCGGAAGCCGATCGAGCACATCCTGCTCGATCTCCTGTGTCCGCAGGCGCAGGTAGGGCAGACGCAGGACCTCGGCCAGCTTCTCGAGAAAGGCCTCTTCCGGGGCATACCCCTCGGCCGCCACGATCTCGGTGATGCTCATCTCCGATTCACGCGCCGCCTCCATCAACTCCACGACCTGCGCCGGTGTGAAGAGGTCCATCCGCTTAAGCAGACCCGACAAATACTCTGTATTGGCATTCGACATCGTCTAATCAGTCTATGCTGAATGCGGTCGTGCTGTCCAACACCTAAAGCCTGTTCGGCTCCCGCAGCGCCTTCAGAGCGAAGGTACTACCACATGTGATCGGATGCGGGGAATTCCCATGTGTCGGCTATCTCGTCCCTACGCTGCGCGGTTATACCCAGCTCTTCCGCGATAGCCTGCCATTCTGCCGCCGCCTCGTGCATGGCGTCGAGGACTTCGCCTATCAGCCGTTTCCCGATGCTGAATGTCTCTGCCATCGCCGAGATGTCGTCGCGCAATATTCCCCGGCGCTTTCCCTGCATCGCCATCTGACGGTGAAGTCCATTGCCGATCCCGGGACGCGAATAGGTCACGTCATAGGCAGGTGAGAGCCGCCATGTCCCGGCAGCATCCATTGTGAAAGCGTGGTTCTTGGCATGGTCGTCTCGAACCCCGAACGACACGTTGAAGACCATGCGCCGAAACGCTTCATGGACATCCCGCTTGTCACCCGTGACTTCAAGGACGGCCCTTAGAAACGCGTCATAGTCCGTGACGCCAGCATGCGAGTCACGGTTCAGCAATCCCGACAACGTATGACAGTGCAGACGGCCTTCGTCCAGCCAATCGAATCGCCTCACGGCGAAATGCTGAACGCCCGCGGGCGACGTACCGACGAGCCTGGTGTCAGGGACTCTGATCCCCGCAATCCGGGCCATTCGGTAGTAGGCCTCCTCTACCAGCCCATACTGGCGCTGCGGGTCGGTCTCTATCTTCAAGAGCCAGGGCTCGTATCCCGGCGGCGGCACCCCTTTGCCGTACCAGACGGTGTCGGGATCGTCGGGAGGAATGGCAATGCGCTGCTTCGGCCGAGCCCCGCCGGTTGATGCGCCCGACTCGATGACTTGGGGCAGGACATCCCGCATATGCCCCTCCACGGCCGCGCGCATCGAGCGCTCGGCCTCAGCGATGTCCATCTTCTCTAGAAGTACATCGTCCGCACTCTCGCGGTCCGGGTGGTAAGTGAGTGCACCCCAGCCACGCGACCCAACGTGACAGAGCCCCACAAGCGCACTTCGGTCCTCATCGCCGCTCCCGCACACGCTGCGGCAATGGCGTGACCTCCGAGCCTTCAGCGTAAAGATCCTTTGGCGGGGGGGCTTCAAGAATCCGCTCCAGTACACTTCTCTCACCCAGCGCCCGCATGACCGCGATGAACGAACTCAGATTCACTTCACCACGGCGCTCGAGCGCCCTGAGCGTGTTGACGTGCACACCTGCTTTTTCGGCGAGCGTTCGCTGCGACATGCCCTTCCGGATGCGATGGATCCGCACTCGGCTGCCGAGCTCATGAGCCAATTCACTGTCCGTTGAAAACAACATAATCATGTTGCTTATAGCATCCATGAAGAGATAAGCAACATTAAAATGTTCTTAAAGCTTGATGCCGCGGCGTTGGTAGGTAGGGATGTCGAGGTCTTCGCCGTTCTGGAGTGTGGGGTCGGTGTCTTCAAACCGGCCACGGCCGGCGGGTTCGAGTTGCATGATTGTTTGCACACCGGTTCTGCCGGTTGGATTGGGGTTCTCAACCAGGGGCGGCGGCTCGTCGGATGTCGGCTGCTCGACCACGGGCCGTGATGCGGCCACGCCGCTCCACCCTCCCGGGCGGGCGGCAATCACGGTCAAGAGCAGGTGCGATTTCCATTCCGGATCGATCGAGGTCCCGATGGTCACGTCCGTATCTTCACCGCAAGCCGCCTTGATCGGCGTCATAATGTCGCCGAGATCCTTCAATGTGAGATCTTCGCCGGCCACGACGCTGACCAGGACCGACTTGCAGTCGGCCAGTGCCGCGCCGCCCTCGAGCATGGGATGCGCCAGAAGCTGCTTGGCCGCACTCTGTCCGCGCCGTCGCCCCCGTACCTCCGCCCACGCCAGACCGGCGATGCCCCGCTCCGGCTTGGCAACCTGCGCCAGGTCGGATGCGGTCGCGTTCAGGTAGCCCGGCTTGGTGAGCAGTTTCCATACAGCCAGCACACACATCCCCAACGACGCTTCGGCTTTGGGGAACGCTTCGCTGACCGCCTCCTTGCCGGTGCTTTTGAAGAGCTTGTCGTTGGGCACCAGGATCAAACCGTCCGTCGCCTCGCGGATCTCCGGCACGGCACCGCGCGCCAGCTCGGCGCGCCCCTTGCTCTCGAACTGGAACGGTAGCGTGGCGAAGCAGAGCGTCGGGATGTCGGCCAGTCCAGCGGCTTTGAGCACCTCTACCGCCACAGACGATCCCGTGCCGCCGCCGAGGCCGGCCACAACCAGGACCATGCGGGTATCTGTCAGCAGGCCCCGGATCATCTCGCTGTCTTCGCCGGCCGCGCGGCGTCCCAGCCCGGCGTCTCCACCGGTGCCCTTGCCGTGGGCCAGGTGCGATCCGATCTGCAATTTTGAAACACACCCGGACGCCGCCAGCGCGTCTGCGTCCGTGTCGATCATGGCCGTGCGCAGCGGTTCCGGCACCAGGCCGACCAAGCCCTGCACAATGCGCCCCCCGGCGCCTCCCACACCCACGATCAGTATGTCGTTCGATTCCATGTCAGCGTTTCAGAATATTCTTAAACAACCCGGTCAGCGCAGGACCGCGGCGGCGGTTTTGCCACTTCCGGCAGGCATACTGGATCAGCCCGGTGCAGGTGGCATATTCCGGCCCCTCGGTGGCGGTGGCCAGTCCGCTCACATCGCGCGGGCGTCCGGTTGCGCAGGGCATCCCGAACACCTCGGCAGCGAGGTCGGCCACCCCTGGCATGTGGGCCCCGCCACCCACGAGCACCACGCCCGCGGCGAGGTGCGGCGGCACCTTGTCCTCTTCCAGTCGGTGACGGACCATGCGAAGCGTCTCGTCGACACGCGCGTTCACCACCGTCAGCAGCGACTGGCGTGAAATCGTGCGGCCGCTGAAGCCTACGCCCGGTGCCACAGCCACCTTGCCTTCCGCCTCGTCCGGGATAACGGCCCCGCCATGCTCAAGCTTGCACCGCTCGGCCTGCCGCTCGGGGATACCGAACGCGAGCGCGATATCGTTGGTGACGTGGTCCCCTCCGACGCCCAGCGCACCGGTGGCGGCGATGACGCCGCCGGCATAGGCCACGTACTCGGTCGTGCCGGCGCCCAGGTCGATTACGAGTGCCCCGCCCTTTTTCTGCTCAACGCTCAGCACGGAGAGTCCGGACGCCAAGCCGGCGTAGACCACGTCCTGCACATCAATCATCAGGTCTTCGACGGCCTTGATCGTGTTGCGCATCGGCGAACGCAGGCCATGCACGACCAGCATATCCAGCTCGAGCCGCGCGCCTTCCATGCCTTCGGGCATGACGACGCGCTGCTGACTGTCGATGCAGTAGTGCTGACAGATCGTGTGCAGCACTTCACGGTCGGTCGGCAGGTTCACGGCCTTGGCGACATTCATGACCGACTGCATGTCGTGACGCGTGATCTCGCTGCGGTCACGCACGGGCACGACGCCCCGGTGCACATCGCTGCGGACATGCCCGCCCGACACGGCGAGCACCACCTGGCGGATCGTGACCTCGCCACTCTCCTCGGCCGCCGCCAGGGCGGCTTTCGTGGCATCCGCAGCGGCATCGATATCGACCACGAGCCCCTTGCTGATGCCGCGGGAGGGCTGCTCACCCATGCCGGTGATCATGATGTGCCCGTCTTCACGCATCTCACCCACCAGGGCAATCACCTTGGCGGTGCCCAGCTCCAGCGCAACGATGACCGGTGATGCAGGCATAGAGGTTTACCGTCCGTAGAGACGCCCATCAATCGTGGCGTCGAGATAAGAAAGGCGCGCGCCCTTGGGCGTGTCGAAGGCCTGTTTAACGAAGGTCAGGGTATCCGACAGGCTGCGGCGCGCCGCGGAGCTCGGCTGTCCCATCCCCCTCCAGGTCAGCGGAACTTCGCGCTTGCGGTCCTTGTACTCCATCTTCAGAACCAGCTTCTCGGGATCGCCGACATCGATATCCATCGGGCGCATGTCGAATGGCGGACTTTCACAGCTCTCAACCACCTGAAGCGCGGCCAGTATATTGCCGTCGAGGCGCATGCCGGGCTCGAGGTCACGGCTGTCGTAGCCGCTGATCGTCGGGAGGCCGCGCGTACCGCTGCGGGAAATAAAGACACAGCCCTCGCTGTCGGCCACCATGCCGCCACGGTGCCCGATCCGGGCCAGCGGCGTGCGGTCGATCACGTTGATGACCACCCTGTCAGGCAGATCGCGCGTGATGGTCATCGACTGAAAATTCGGCGAGTTGGCCAAGACATACTGGCGTACGGCACCGATGTCGAATCCGAAGATATTCTGGCCTTCCTTGATCTGCGTGTAGTCTTTCACCAGCGCCTTGGTCCGCGGACTCGTGGCCAGAATCTCGAGATGACGAATGGTGAAGGCGTCGCTGCGAGCATAGAGGCAGGCACCCAGCTCGCGGATGCCTAGCCAGAGCAGGAACACGCCCAGCAGGACCGAGAGTGGCACGGCTGCCAGCCCCGCTATGTGAGCATAGCGCGTCTTCTTCCGACTTCGGCGCGCACTGACACGCAACACCGGCGTCTTCCTCCGTGATCGTCTTTTCTTCCGGGAGTTAAACCAAGCCATTGTCACCCTCACTTGCTACGGCCAACTCTACAATGCTTGCACATAGTTCGGCAAACCCGATTCCTGCAGCCGCGGCCCCTTTGGGCAGCAGGCTGTTTTCCGTAAAGCCCGGGATCGTGTTGATCTCCAACACGGTGGGCTCGCCACCCTCCGGCAGCTTGAAATCGACGCGCGCGAAACCGCGGCACCCCATCACGCGGAATGTCGCCAGCGCCAGTTCACGACAGTGCTGCGCCACGGCCACATCCAGCTCGGCAGGGAACACGTACTCCGTCTTGCCGCTGGTATACTTGGCCTCGTAATCGTACCACGCGTTCGGTGCTATGATCTCGCCGACCGGAAAGGCCACGTCACCCACCACGCCGACGGTCAATTCACGTCCCGGCACATAGGTTTCAACCAGCGCCCTGCCATAGAGCTTCGCATCGGCGCAGGCCGCAGCCCATTCGCTCGGATCCCGGACGCAGTGGATCCCGATAGTCGAGCCCTGACAGGCTGGCTTCACTACAACCGGAAGCGGGAGCGGCGAGGCCTCACCATCGCTCACCACCTCGTAGGCGGGCGTCGGGACACCCGCGGCCGCGAGCTGCTCTTTCGTTGTAATCTTGTCAAAAGATGCCCGGCTGGAAGCGCAGCCCGACCCAGTGTAAGACACGCCCATGCCGTCGAGGATCTCCTGCACGCCTCCGTCCTCTCCAAAATCGCCATGCAAGGCGATGAACACAACATCGGTTCCCTCCGGAAGCGTAATGGCGCGCTCCGCGACATCGACTTCCGTCACGCTATAGCCCGCCTCGCGCAGTCCGTTCGCAATGGCCACACCGGAGTGCAGCGAAACGTCCCGCTCCGCCGACACCCCGCCTTTTAGAACTGCAATATGTTTCAACTCAGAACTCACAACTCAGAACTTAGAACTCCATCACCATAGCTTCACTTCCGTTTCAAGCCGCACTCCGAAACGCTCATGGACCGTGTCCCGCACCGTTTCAAGCAACGCGCGCACGTCCGAGGCCGTGGCGTCGCGGCGAGCCGTGATCAGGTTGCCGTGCCGCTCAGAAACCGTCGCGCCACCGATCGTTAGCCCCTTCAGCCCGGCCTCGTCAATCAACCGGCCGGCATGGTCGTCCGGCGGGTTCTTGAAGATCGATCCTGCGGACTGGAGCCCCTTCATCCAAACGCGTCGCTCGGCAAATTCGGCCCGTTTTTCGGCGCTCTCCTCGGCCGACCGGTCGCCGGGTCGCAGAACCGCCTTGATCGCGATACGCCCCTTCATACCGCCCGTGCGGTAGCCCGTATCCAGATCGTGGCCGTGCACTATACAGGGGGTGCCATCGCGGTTCAAACAGTGAATCAGTTTGATGCGCTCGGACATGCTCTCACCGTGCGCGCCGGCGTTCATCCCGAGAGCCCCGCCAACGGTTCCGGGGATTCCTTCGAGGAACGAAAAGTCGCCATATCCGCATCGCTCCGCCTTGGCCACCAGCCGGGCCAGCGGCACGGCGGGACCCACCTCGACCCCGCCTGCAACGCCCTCGATCATGTTGAATGCGACGCCATCCATCCGCACGACCACGCCGGGCACCCCGCAGTCGCCCACCAGGACATTGCTGCCGCCGCCGAGGGTTCGGAAATCGATGTTGTAGCGCGCGCACCATTCCAACACCTCGCGCAGCTCGTCCGGATTCCGGATCAGCCCCCAATACTCCGCCGCCCCCCCCACCCCGAAGGTCGTACGGGAACCCAGCGGTGTGGCGGGCGCAAGGATGGCGGGTCGGTCGGAGGGGGAATCCTGCGCTTCCACGCCCCAGCAGCCGCCGCAGGCCGCGGCCCACTGCGCCACGCGCTCGACATCGCCAGCTCCGATCACCAGCACCGTGTCGCCCGGGCGGGCCGTGCGCTGCAGATGGTACCAGGCCCGCTCAAGGGAATCGGCCAGCAACGGCACGGGAACATCCTCGGTCTCACGGAAGTGGCGATAGAGCGACCAGACCCGACCTTCCGGCCGTATCGGTTCCGAGGCGGCGTAGACCGGCACCAGGACCAATTCGTCGACGCCGGTGAACGCGGCGGGAAAGTCGGCCCCGAGGCAGGCGGTGCGACTGTAACGGTGCGGCTGAAAAACGGCCAGGAGGCGCCCCTTGGTGTTCGTCCGGACGGTCTCGACCACGGCGCGGACCTCGGTGGGATGGTGGGCGTAGTCGGATATCACGAGCACGTCACCTGTCTTGCTGACGCACTCCATGCGTCGGACCGGGAGGCTGCGTGTGCCAAGTGCCTCCTGGATCTCACTAGGCATCAGCCCGCCCCATTCGCCCACCAGCACGGCCGCGATGGCGTTGAGATAGTTGTGCGCGCCGGCGGCTGCGCCCAGTGGCACCACGCCCAGTCGCGGTCCGTCGGCCGCGCTGTAGCCGATCGCGTCGGACCGGTCGCTCAGCAGGGCGGTTGCGTGTCTGTCTTCGCTACAGTAGATGATCCGGTCGGAAGTCTGACTGACGACCTGGCGGAAGCAATCCAGAAGCATGGCTTCGTCGCTGTAGTACTCCGCGTGGTCGAATTCAATACCGGTCACAACGGTCAGGGCGGGATGGTAGGCGGCGAGCGTTCCGTCACTCTCGTCAGCCTCAACCACCAGCAGGCGTTCACCGTCCTCGCCCAGCGAGGCAACGGCCTCCAGCGCTTTCGATTCACCGCCGATACACCAGCCCACACGCCGACCCGCCGACCGCAGCATTTGCACGATGAAGGTAGCGGTGGTGGTCTTGCCATGTGTGCCGCACACGGCAATCGTGCGGTATTTCGTCGCCAGGCGGGCCAGAACGTGGCCGCGCCGGAACACCGGGATGCTGGCCGCGCGCGCGGCTTCCAGTTCGGGATGGTCGGAGGGGACGGCCGTGCTGGCCACCACCCAGTCAATGCCCACGGCAACATGTTCGGGATCATGCCCGCGCGAGATCTTCAACCCGCGATTTGCCAGCGACTTGGCCAGGGGGCCGAGGAGAAGATCACAGCCGGAAACCGAATGCCCCGACTCCTTCAGCAGGATGGCGAGACCGGTCATACCGACACCGCCGACGCCGAGAAGGTGAACGGAACTGTCGGCCTCGGCCAGGCAGGCGTCGATTTGATCGGCCACATTGCCGTTTTGGCCACCGGTCTCGGTCACGTCAGGCCTCACGCACGGGGTTCAACGGTTTCTTTGATCACATACACCGGCTTGTCCTGTGACTCGTGCCAGGTACGGATCTGTAGTTCGGCCAGCAGCCCCATGCAGATAAATTGAATGGCTCCGAAGATCAACATGAACGGGGTGATCACCCAGAAGGGACGCTTTACAAGCTCAGAGGCCGTCTCCGTCCCGAAGAGCAGGAAGGAGAGGTGTCCCAGCACGGTCACCGAAAGCATCAGAACCCCGGGCACGCCGAACCACAACCCGATCTTACCAAAAATCTGCATCGGCCCCTTGCTGTAGTGGAGCAGGAACTTCACGGTGAACAGATCGAGAATGACTTTGAAGGTCCGGGAGATGCCATACTTCGACGTACCGAACTGGCGCGCCTGGTGATTGACCGGCACCTCGGTCACCTTGCCGCCCACCCAGTCGGCCAATGCCGGGATGAACCGGTGCATCTCGCCGTAGAGGTGAACGTTCTGCATCACCTCACGGCGATAGGCCTTGAGGGTGCAGCCATAGTCATGCAGGTGAACGCCGGTAATCTTGCTGATCAAGCCGTTGGCCAGCATGGAGGGGAGCTTGCGGCTGATGAAGGGGTCCTTGCGGTCTTTCCGCCACCCACTGACCACGTCATAGCCCTCACCCATGCGCTTGAGCAGGAGAGGGATGTCGGCCGGATCGTTCTGCAGATCGGCGTCGAGGGTCACCACGATCTCGCCCTTCGATTCACGGAACCCCGCGCTCATGGCGGCGGTCTGCCCGAAGTTGCGGCGGAAGCGGATCAGGCGCAGGCAGGGCAATTTCTCCGCCTGCTCGTTCAGAAGCTCCCACGTGCGATCCGAGCTTCCGTCATCCACCAGCACGATCTCATACGAGATCCCCAAGCCGGACACCGCCGCATGAATCTTCTCGCACAGCAGCGCGACACTTTCTTCTTCATTGTAGACCGGAACAACAACCGAGAGATCCATCGCACCCCCTTGCGGAAAAGCCTGCTACATCTCTTAACACACCCCTCCTCCCTGCGATAGGAGAAAGTTCGGAAAGCGCAATATCAGCCATGTTGACGGGCCATCCGGACAAGGATGGCAGGGAGGGCGCAGCGGCGGCCGATGGTGCAACCGCCGGGGGGCAGCACACGGAAGCCGCGCATGATCGAGCCGGCGGGGTCTTTCGGATCGAGCTCCCGGTTGAGCAGCGTGACGTAGCGGCCGGCATAGTGGGCTTCGCGCTTACCGGGAAGCGGATCGCTGCCGGCCAACACGCGCGCGCCTGCCGCAATGCCCTGCCGCATGATCCGGCCGCGCGGCCACTCGCGTGGACGCATCGTCGTGTCGCCGATCCAAAGGCGCTCGGGCGCGAAATTCTTGATCAGCGCGCTTACCATACTCGACCGACCAAACCACCACTTTCCGAACGCCCAGGTCAGCACCGGGATGCCGCCCGCCGCCAGGATCGCGTGTATAAGGTCGTCGGCTGGCGTCCCGTCGGCCAGCTCCAGATCGCGACCGAGCACCAGCACCTCCAGCCGCTCCGCCGTCACGATCTGTCGCCCCGGCAGGATGTGAAGCGGACCGGTCGGCGTCTCAACGCGCAATACGATGCCGCCACGGCTCTCGATCGATTCGATCAGCAGGTCTGTTTCGGGCACCTTACCGGCCATCGCCCACTCGGCATAGACATGCTGGCCGGCGCGCTCCGCCAGACAGATCGACGACATAGCCCCGGGCGACAGCGCCTGGAGCCGCGCGGTTGTATCAGCCAGAAAACGACCCGCATCGTACTCCGGGTAGACGTGAACATGCGTATCGACAACAATGGGCATAACGGCCCCAGTATGCCGCAAAACCCCTGCGACTGTAAACGACATACACCACACATAATCCTGCCCAAGGCGGAGAGATGAGAGCCTTCCGCAGACCTTTAGACGCCGTAGGCGAGCTCCCGTCAAGGAAGGCCCCCATCTCGGAGCATACGCCGTGCTTGACGCAAGACGCGGCATCCGGCACCGTTACCGCAAATCGAAAGGATGTCCATGGACCCCATTATTGAACCTGGCGCGACCGTACTTTTCCAGGGCGACAGCATCACCGATGCAGGTCGCGGTGCACTCGATCCCGAGAACCTGGGATCCGGCTATGCGATGATGGCGGCAAGCTGGTTCTCGGCCACCTACCCGGAACACAACGTCCGCTTCATCAACCGCGGCATCAGCGGCAACCGCGCGGACGATCTCGAGCAGCGATGGGAGCGCGACTGCCTGGAGCTGCGGCCCGACTGGGTCTCGATCATGATCGGCATCAACGACACATGGCGTGCATTCGATAGCGGCGACCCCACCTCGACCGAGGGCTACGAGACGTCCTATCGCACCATCCTGACCGAGACGGTTGAGAAGCTGGATACCCATCTCATTCTGATTGAGCCCTTCGTGCTGCCCTTTCCGGAGGATCGCAAAGCCTGGCGGGTCGACCTCGATCCACGCATCCAGGTGGTCCGCACACTGGCCGATGAGTTCAACGCCATTCTGGTGCCGATGGACGGCATCATCAACGCGGCGGCGGAGAAACGGGAGCCCGCGTTCTGGGCGCCCGATGGCGTCCACCCGACCCCCGCCGGCCACGCATTGATCGCGCAGTCGTGGCTGCGTGCCGTGAAAGCAATGGCGTAGACCCCCTTGAAGGGAGGCAACGGTTGAAGATATTGCTCCTGGCTCCGCATCCGTTCTACCAGGAACGCGGCACGCCTATTGCCGTGCGTCTGCTGGCGGAGACGCTGGCGAACGACGGCCATACCATCGACCTGCTCTGCTACCACGAAGGCGATGATGTCGAGATCCACCCGAACGTAACCGTCCACCGCAGTCCGGCCCCGCCGGGCGTGCACAGCATCAAGCCGGGATTCACGGTCAAGAAGCTGCTCTGCGACGCCTGGATGGGACCCGCCGCCATGCGCATGGCGAGGAAAGGGCACTACGACATCGTCCATGCGGTCGAAGAGTCGGTCTTCATGGCCATGCGGATCCAGAAACGCACCGGCCTGCCCTACGTATTCGACATGGATTCCTCCATGCCTCGCCAGATCGTGGAGAAGCTGCCGTGTATGCGGCCGGTTCTGGGTACGATGTGTGCGCTCGAGCGACGCGCCATTCGGCGTGCTGCGGCCGTGGTGCCGGTGTGCGACTACCTCGCTGACATCGCCCGCGAGAGCGGTGCCAGGCAGATCGCGATCCTGCGCGACGTCCCAATGGGCGATGATCATGATGCTGCCGACTCCGCATCACTGGACCTGCCTCAACTGGACAGCCCTCTCTTCCTCTATGTAGGCAACCTCGAGCGCTACCAGGGCATTGACCTGATGATTGACGCGTTTGACCGGCACTGTGCCGGCGGCGGAGCAGGATCCCTGCTCATCGTCGGGGGGGCGGCAGGCGACGTAGAGGCCTACCGGAAGAAAGCACTGCAGCTCAATTCTGCCGATCGCATCGTCCTCACCGGTCCGCGCCCGGTCGCCCAGCTCCCGCTCTTGCTGAAGCAGGCCGACATTCTCGTTTCGCCGCGCATCAAGGGAGGCAACACGCCGATGAAGGTCTACTCCTACCTGGCCTCCGGCAAGCCGGTACTGGCCACCACGATCGACTCGCACACCCAGGTCATGACCCCCGACATTGCCCTCCTCGCCGATCCCACCCCCAAAGCATTCGCCGCCGGTATGACAACTCTCGCCTCCGACCCAGACCACGCCCGCGCCCTGGGCGAAGCCGGCGCCGCCCGCGCCCGCAAAGATTTCAGCCTAACCGCCTACCGCCAGATCGTCCACGGTCTCTACACAGCACTGGCGTCCATCCCGAATTCCGCCGCCCAGCGGACACTGTCACACTGACTACTGGCTGCCGGGTTCGACAAGTGGCGAAAGGCCTCTGTATTTGCGGATTGCCTGCCCGCTCCGTCGGCTCTACAGTTCCGACCGCATGCATGCCGCACCACTGAAATCAAAGGCCCCTGTTGTTCGAAACGGAAACCTGTTTCAGCTTCTTGTCCTTACCCTGGTCCATTTTGTTGTCGATTTCTATGGCGGTTTAACGGTCCCAATCGCTGAACCGACGCTCACGTCGCATCTCGTTGTCGGATTGCCGACGGTGGCGTTCCTCATCGGCGGCTGCGCCTTGCTGATCAATGTCATCCAGCCGTTCTCGCAATGGTTTCTACCCTCCAGCGGCGCGCCGGCCCTGTTGCTTATCGCGCCATTGATGGCCGCATGTGTCGCTCTGATCGGCCTCTCGGGTGCCTTCTGGATCGTGGCAGCTCTCCTTATCGTCTCGGCCATTGGGATCGGAGTCGTTCACCCGGAAGGTGCCCTGGCGGCTCACAGCCTTGCCGGATCGCGCAAAGGTCTCGGCATCAGCTTTTTCATGGCGGGGGGCTATCTCGGATTCTCGACCGGTAGCCTGACGGCCGGATTATGGACCGAGTTTCACGACCAGGGCCTAGCCCATTTCTGGCTGCTGATCCTTCCGGCGCTCGTCACGGTCGCACTCGTCGCCTTGAGCCGGTTGCATCGGATCAAGGGGCACATGGGTCCACTCACGGCAGTGGAAAATGATAGTGAGATCCCACTCGTGCTGGTCCTGCTACTCACGTTCTGTATTGCCGTCACGATGTGCCTGCTGACCCGCTTCCTGCCCATTCTGCTTGTCAGGAGGTTCGCTGGCACGGATGCACAGGGGTGGGCTGGCACGACCATCTTTGTTACCGGCGTCAGCGGCGTGACAGGAATGTTCCTGTGGGGACATCTGGCCGACCGAATCGGAAGTGGGCGAATCATCTCGATGGTGCTTCCCCTAAGCCTCCCCTTTCTCTGGCTCCTCTTCCGCATCGACTCGATTTTCATGGCGCCGGTGTGGGCCCTCGGCATCGGATTCACCCTGGGGGCGGTCTTTCCGCTCTGCGTTCTCCTTGCCCGTCACGCGGGCGGACTGCCTCAACGCCTGCGCATGGGACTGGCCATCGGAGGCGCTTGGGGTACAGGCGAACTCGTATTCATGCTGGGCGGCAAGTATGTGGGGCGCTTTCCAGCCGGCATGGCGGAGCCCGTGGTTTCGGTCCTCAACCTCTGCTTGCTGCTGGTCATCACGGCAACCAGCGCCGCCGTGATCGTGTCGAGAATTGAGCGTAGAGCGGAGGGCGCTGATAGAGTCCGTTAGTGGACGATAGCTCAAGCGGTGAGTGTCGCGCTATCGTCGCCCCGGGTCGGGACACAGGAGGGCACCTGGGGACAAAACAAAGAAACCCCAGTACCGAACTCAGCAATCCTTATCTATTATTTTGGCTCTTCTGAATAATCTGTGGGTATTTAGGAAAACCTGAGAGCGCTGGCCAGCCTTTTTGTCTGGGTTTTTGGCGATTCTTGGCGG
>JAOZSS010000276.1 GCA_029939545.1 Kiritimatiellia bacterium
ACTCAAATTGGCGGAGGGAGTGGGATTCGAACCCACGGACGGTTGCCCGTCGCCGGTTTTCAAGACCGGTGCTTTCGTCCACTCAGCCATCCCTCCAGAGGTTGTGGATGTGGCCGGAGAACGTACCGGCTTCTGTCGGCGAAAGCCAGTCTGAAAAGAGTGAATCTCCGTCAATCGGGTTGGACGATACGGCGGGGTGTGGTAGCATATGTGTATGGTTACGATTCCGAATGCGTTGAGCGTGGTGCGGTTGCTGCTGGTACCGGTGCTGTATCTGTTGGCGATGCAAGGGATGCATGCCGAGTTTCTTGGGGTGCTGGTGGTGTCGTTCTTGACCGACCTGGTGGATGGACCCATCGCGCGGCGTTTGAACCAGATATCGGATATTGGCGCACAGCTTGATAGCTGGGCCGACTTCGCGGTCTATGTCAGCTTGCCAATCTGGGGCGCTTGGCTCTGGCCCGAGGTGATGCGGATCCAGCGTCCTTACATCACGACCGTTCTGGCGAGCTATATCGCCCCGGTGATCATTGGCGTCATCAAGTATGGCCGCCTACCCAGCCTGCACACCTACGGGGCCAAAGCTTCGGCGGTCTGTGTTGGCGTCAGTGCGATCCTGATGTTTGGGTTCGGCGTCTACTGGCCGTTCCGTCTCTGCTTGCCCCTGGCCGTGGTGACCGCCGCTGACGAGATTGTGGCCATCACCGCACTGCGTAGCTGGCGACCCAACGTGCGGACGTGCTGGCACGCCCTCCGGCTGCGCCGCACCGGCAACGATATCGAACACATCCCCAACGCTACCGCGTCGAGCTATCATCCGCGCGGATGGAAAGAGCGTGAAAAAGAGCAATGACATCAATCGAGAGGGACAATACTGATGGGTCAGTCGTCCTCTATGACGGGGTGTGCGACCTCTGTAGCAGGGCGGTGCGATTCATCGTCAGGCGCGACCCGGCAGGGCGGTTCCGCTTTGCGGCCCTGCAATCCGATGGCGGGCGTCGTCTGCTCAAAGCGCACAATCTCTCCGCGGACGAAATGGAGTCGATCATCCTTGTCAGTGGCGACGAGATTACGTTTAGGAGCGATGCGGCGATGGCGATCGCCCGGCACCTGCGCGGCCCATCACGACTACTGGCAGCCCTCCGAATCGTCCCGCGTCCCATTCGGGATGGGTGCTACAGGTTCATCGCCAACCGACGCTATCGATGGTTCGGGCGCAAGACTGCCTGCGAGGTGCCTGCAGAGAACATACAGGATCGATTCCTGTCCTGAGCGTCGATGCGCTGCGCTCATGCCACCATGTGGGCACCGTCGGACGGGGTGATCACGGAGATCTCACAGGGATGCCCGTGCTCGCGCTTGAACACGGCATCAATGGCGTGGGCCGCCATCTCGGCATCGCGCGGATGAATCAGCGCCACGACGCTGCCGCCGAATCCTCCACCCGACAGGCGTGCGCCGAGTACGGAGGGAATGCCCTTGGCGGCATTGACGATGGTGTCCAGCTCCGGGCAGGAGTTCTCGAAGTACCCCGCCGAACTGTCGTGGCTCTCAAACATCAGCTTACCAAAACCGGCAAGATCGCCCGCGTCGAGGAGCCGGCGCCCCTTGAGCACGCGCTCACTTTCGCCGATCGGATGCGCCGCACGTTTGGCCGTCAGCGGATCCATGGACGGAGCCTGGGCTTCCCATTCTTCCCAGCTTACGTCACGCAGGGCGCCGACAGGGTGATCGAGGGCATCCTTGAAGTAAGCCGCCGCCGCCTCACAATGCTCGCGGCGGTCGTTGTACTCGCCGTCCACCAGGGCATGCTTGGCGCGTGTGTTGCACATCAGGAACGCCGCGTCTTCGCCGAGCGAAAGCGTTTCGACTTCGAGCGACCTGAAATCGGTCATGACCAGCGAGTGGGCCTTCCCGAAGAGACTCGACACCTGGTCGAGCAACCCGCACTTCACACCGGCATACTTATGTTCCGCGGCCTGACCGATCCTGGCCATCTCAAGGGCGTCCACCTCGATTCCGTATAACGCTGACAAGGCCAGCCCCGAGCACATCTCCAAGGCCGCCGAACTCGACAGCCCGGCACCCAGCGGAATATTGCCGAGAAACATGCCGTTGAAGCCCTTCGGGGTCGCGCCATGCTTCTGCAGTCCGGCCAGCACACCGATCACGTAGTTGGCCCACGTGTTCTCGGTCACGGAGGCGGGTGAGCTGACATCAAAAGACACTTCCGCCATCAGGTCGCCGGCAACCAGGCGACAGGTCGCGTCGTCTGAAGGGGCAATCAGGAAGTAGGTGCCGAAGTTGATGGCTGCCGAAAGCACGAAGCCCTCATTGTAGTCGGTATGATTACCAAGGATCTCGACGCGCCCGGGCGCAAACGACGCTACCGTATGCGCCACACCGAAATGATCCTGAAACAACTTCGAAACCTGATCGTACATCATCGCCTCCCTGTAGAACGGGTCAGGACTGTACACAGAAACGTCCCGAGCGTCGAGACATGCGTCGAGACGCCAGCGCGGACACGTTCTCACTACGGGAAATTCAACTACGGGAAATGCCCTGTATGGCTATTGACAAGAAGATGGGAGTCGTGGTCTCGTTTCTTGAGTGATATGACACTGACATCAAACGTAACCGTTCACGGAGGTAGTGCAGCAGGAGAGAGGCCTGATGCCAGCATGGTATCCTGAGTCGTTGGTGAATCGAGT
>JAOZSS010000277.1 GCA_029939545.1 Kiritimatiellia bacterium
GAGGACATCTTGGACCTGAGCCGTCTCGAAGCCCACCGGCTGCGCTTGCGGCGGCGTAAAGTGCCGGTAGCGTGGATGACACGCCGTTGCGGCGAGTCGGTCAAGATTCTCTGCGAGAAAAAGTCGCAGACGCTGGAGATTGATGTACCCCCCGCATGCGGATTCGCGCTTTGCGATCAGCGGCGCCTGGAGCGCGCCCTGGGCAATGTGCTGCAAAACGCTGTGAAGTTCACGCCGGAGAACGGACGGATCTCCCTCACCGCCTCACCGGCGGATGGTCATGTGCGAGTCTCGGTCACCGACTCCGGGGTCGGGATACCGGAGGCGCATCTGCCGAAGGTCATGGATCGTTACTACCGCGTGGGCGAGCGTGTGACAGGGACGGGGCTCGGTCTCTCGCTGTGCAAGGAGATCGTGGAGTTGCATGGCGGCGAGGTTATTATTGAGAGTCCGTCGCCGGGTGCGGAGACAGGCACGCGCGTGACCATAACCCTGCCCATCGAGGAGGCGGCCAGCATCGCCGTATTGGCCCGCAACGGTACAGTGTGCGATCACTTCCTGGATATCCTGGAAGGGGTGCGCTACAAAGTCGAAGTGTGGGATCCGGAGCAAAGCGCCATTGGCGTGGACGCTGCTAACAAGGTTGATGCGCTGGTGATGGACCTCTCCACGTGCATGGCGGAGTCGCTCGATCTGCTCGCCCAGACGCGGGGGCAGCCGTCCGACGACGTGGTGGGCATCGTTGCCGTAGGTGGGCATGAATTGCAGGGGGTGCCCACGGAGCTGCTCGATGCCATGCATGTGCCGCTTGTGACGGAGTATGACTCGAACGAGCTCGTCCAGGCCATCGAGAATGTGATTTTTGGATCGAACCATCACAGGAACGCCGAGTAAGGAAGACGACATGCAGACAGGCGCGAGTAAAGGGAACACGATACTCCTGGTGGATGACGAAGAGCACCTGCGAGTGACCGTCAGCGATTTTCTGACGTTTCAGGGCTACATTGTGGAGTTGGCCCGTAGTGGCGAAGAGGCGTTAGAAACGTTGGAGTCCATGACCCCGGACCTGATCATTCTGGATATCAGCATGCCGGGAATCGGCGGCATGGGGTTCCTGCAACGTCTCTCCCGTAGCGCGGGTGCCTCGCCGCCGGTCCTGGTTCTGACGGCACGGGCCAACCTACAGAGCTTCTTTGACGGACTGGATGTGGCCGGATTCGTGTCAAAACCGTGTGAGAAGGGCGTATTGCTGGCCCAGATTCAGCACATTCTCGGGAACAATGCACCCGCGCGGGAGACCGCCGTGGCCGGCGGGGTGGTGCATGTACTGCTGGGGGAAGACGATCCTCACATGTTTGAGGTGCTGGAACGTCTCTTTACGCGCCATAGCCACACCGTGACACGTGCCGAGAACGGTCCCGGTGTCCTCGAGGCGGCGGCAACTGTCGGTGCGGACGTGGTGGTGCTCAAGCAGTACCTGACCAAGCTGAACGGGTCCGCCGTGGCCACGTTGTTGCGTACCATGCCCAGCACGAAGGCGCTTCCCATCGTGCTCTATGACTTCGTGGGGGCGGGCGTCATACCCACCTCGTCATCGCCCGGTGCCAAAGCGCCTGTTGACCGCTACGTGGAAGCTATGGAGCCGTCCGGGGTCTTGGAGGCCGTAGAGCAGGTTCTTGGTATCGTATAGCGCGATACCTTGACCCATAGCCGCAAATCCCTATGATGCGACTGATATTCGTGCGTTGATCCTACCCGTAGGCAGAAAGCAGTCCGTTGAGTAGACTAGATATACCCGGCTTTGAAGTCCTGGAGCAGCTTGGCAGTGGTGGCATGGCTGTTGTCTGGAAGGCGCGCCAGCTGTCACTGGACCGTACCGTCGCAATCAAGGTCCTATCCTCGCACCTGTCCTCCGATGCCGATGACATTGAACGCTTCAAAACAGAGGCTCAGGCGGAAGCCAAGCTGAAGCATCCGGGAATCGTGCAGGTCTACGATGCCAACGTGGAGTCGGGCCTGTGCTACATTGTCCAGGAATTCGTGGATGGGTACTCCGTCGGCGACTGGGTGCGTCGCAAGGGCCGCCTGTCGGAGGAGGACTCCCTGCTAGTGGCCAGCTACATCGCCGATGCCCTGGCCTATGCATGGGAGACAGCGGGCGTTATTCACTGCGACATCAAGCCCGACAACATCCTGATCGATGCGGATGGTACCCCCAAGGTGACGGATCTCGGGCTGGCGCGAACGATTAGCGCCATGACCGACGACCGCATCAGCAACGAGGTTATGGGGACCCCGGCCTATATGTCTCCCGAGCAGAACCAGGGATTGCCGGATCTCGACTGCCGGACGGACATCTATTCGCTTGGTGCCATGCTGTATCACTGCGTTACGGGCAGGATGCTGTTCCAGGGCGAGGGCGATGAGCAGGTGATGGAGAAGCAGCTCACCGACCGGGTTCCTGCCGCGATGGAGCTGAACAAGGACCTTACATCGGCTATGTGTGGCATGATTGAGAAGATGCTGGCGAAGGATCGTGATGATCGCTACCAGGATTGGGAAACCTTGCGGCATGATATTGGGCTGGCCAAGAGCGGAATCCCGCCCGCCGAGCCCCTCAAGAGGCCGGGGCTGAGTACGGTCAAGCACATGCCCATGCCGCTTGTCGTCCACTCGCCAACCGTCACCCACCTAGTCCCACGGC
>JAOZSS010000077.1 GCA_029939545.1 Kiritimatiellia bacterium
TGCAGGTGGCCCGCGCTATTGTCCACCACGGCCTCTACCTGCAAGGTCGCGCTTTGACCGTGCGCGTAGCCCAGATGCCCGACGGCTGTAACTTCGCCTTCGAAGTCAACGCCGGGCGCGTGATCGGCCGACGCATGCACGCGCTGGCCGGGTCTAATCCTGGCGATATCCGTTTCAAAGAAACTCGCAACAACTCGCATTGATCGGGTGTCCGCAAGAATCATGAGTGGGCCGCGCCCTGCCCGGAAACGTATGTCTAACTCCCCATCCAGCGGCCCGTACTCCTTGATGGTGTCATTGACCCGGAGGACACGTCCCTGGAATGGGGCAACGCCCGTGGCATCCTCAAGTCGGCGCTGAAGTGCGGCAATCTCCCTGTGGCAAGAGGCAAGCTCGACGCGCAGGCCTGCCACCTCGGCGGTGTCGCCGTCGTCGCCGCAGCTTCGCATCGCGAGAGCCAATGCGCGCGCGGCGCTTTCGCTTGTACGTGTCGCGGCTACGAGCTCGGCCTCGGTGGCCAATCCTTTCGCCGCCATCTGTTTGCACACTGCCGCTGCGCGCACGGCCTGCTCATGCGTAGTCCGGGCTTCCGCCAGGCGGGCTTCGGCGTGGACCTGGGCTTCATCGATGCTTCGGGCGATAGCATTTGTCCGCAGGTTAAGCACGCGAAGCTCCTCATCAATTGGGACTGTATCGAACGCAAACAGGGTGTCCCCGGCCTCGACACTGTCTCCTTCGTTGACATATATCCGGCGGAGCTTCAGGTCGCCGACCGAAGGGATGAAGTTGTGAATTCGATAAGCCTGTAGCCGCCCATCTTCACGCCGCGACTCGGTAATGGAGCGAAGCTCGGCCACGAATGTCTCGACGTCGTGTTCGACAGGCGTGGGTTCGCGGGAACAGCCGACGGCAAGACAAAGAATCAGAGGGATGGGCATGAAGCCGGGAGTACGCCAGTTAAGATTCATGAGAACGTCCTTTCCTTGCACACGCCAGCCAGCTGCGACTTCAGCATTCTGGCTGTCCGGTCTGTATCTGGCAACCATCAATTTGCTGCTCCGACGGACCTGCAAACGGGGGGTCGCGATCGGCCGTCTTGATTCTTGCTCTACTGACTGATCATCTTCTTGAATGCCCCGTACTGTCGAATCTTGAAGCGTGTCAGTTCTCCGTGGATGAGCATGTCGAGGGCGATGATGGCATTCTTCGCGAGATCCGAGAGCTCCGCGAAGAGGCGCATGGGGGCCGGATGACGTTTGAGCCATTCTGAATCCATGAGTCGGCGGATGAGCGCACGGGGCACGAAGCCTTTTGCGCTCAGGATCGTCAGGCAGATCCAGAATGTGTCCTCACGGGAACGGGGGTAGTCGAGACTCAACCGAAACTGGCGGAATGATTTTGTGGCTTCCCCTTCAATATCGGCCGGCGTGATCAGGCCGCGGTCCAGAAGGTCTGTGGCGAGGGAGGTCTCCGGAAATACGGTCAGAGAATAGAGGTAGATCTTGAATGGCCGTTGCAGGGAAAGCAGGAGTTCGAGCATCTGCCGCTTGTCTTTCTGCTGTGCCAGCGGATTGTCGAAAATCAGGTCATAGACGACCGGCACCTCGGTCCGGCTCGTCAGCTTAGAGAACTCACGAATCGAGGCCGCCGTAGACCGCCGTTTGTAGACATCCCGCACTTCGTCGTCGGACCCCGACTGAATACCGGTCTGCACTTTGCAGAGTCCGGCCTGTTTGAGTTGTCGGAGCGCGGTCTCGTCCAGCTCGCCGGGGTAGGTTAGCAGTTCGAACGGCAGGCCTACCCGGGACGCATACTGTTCACTGAATAGCTGGATCCAATCCGCCGGAAAAGCGAACACATCCCCGTCAAATTTGATGCGTCGTGTGCGAGGCAGGCGACGCTTTGCGGCTTCGAGTTCGGCAATCACATTCTCTACGCTACGGGTACGGTAGTACTTGCCCTTGCCTTGGTAGATGCCGCGCATGATGCTGTTGTTGCAATAGGTGCAGGCATAGGGACAGCCTCGTGTGGGATAGATGCGGTACTCGGATGTTTCGGCGATCGGGTCCGTCTCGCGCAGTTGGTTATCCTCGATAAAATAGGTGTCAGGCGCGCCATACTGCGGGAAGGGAATGGCGTCGAGGTCCTGAAGTAGATCACGTGGCTCGTTGCGGAACACCTCGTCGCCCTCGCGGGTCCACAGGTTTGGGATATCCCGGATCTCTGTTTCTTCGCTCAAACGCCGGCACAGGTCGAGAACGGGATATTCGCCCTCGCCGATACAGACCATGTCCGCGTGCCGGATGCTGACCTCCGGACAGATGGTCGGGTACACGCCGCCCCACAGGATGGGTCGGCCGGTCCGCTGCCTGAGCTGCTCGGTAAGGTGTGTCACGATCTTGAGATAAGGGGCACCGAACCCGACCCCGATGAACAGGGGGTCCAATCGTTCGGCCAAGTCCAGTAGAAGTGCCTCTTCGGTTTCTGTCGGGGTCGAAATGCTGTTGTTGATCCAACGCTTCAACAGCACGAGAACCGGACGAAATCCGTTCTCCCGCAGAAGCGAGGCGATATAGCGAACCCCACGGTTCTCGATGCCGTACGGCGAGATGAGCATGACCGGTCGTTGTGCGGGACGTTCTTTCATCGACGGCCTCCTGTTAGCATGGCTATGGCCGCTGCCGCCTTGTGCCGGAGTTCACCCGCGCTCCCCAGCTGCTTCAGGTTGCGCCATACAACTGACGGCCTGAAGTAGAAGGTGCGGTAGGCGAGTCTGAGCAGTTCCGTGAGTTCCTCGGCATCCATGGACGCATTCCAGAATCGCATACGGAAATCGGGGGTGGGGTTCTCCACAAATTCATCCCAGAAATTCGCAGGAACAAGGCCCTGTTCCACGGCCATGTCGAAGAGTTCGGTATGCGGGTAGATGGCCATGATGTTGAACATGGCGAAATCCGGGTTCACCCGAACGGCAAAATCAATCGTACGCATCACGTCGGCCCGGTTGCGCTCATGCGGGCATCCGATAATGAAATAGGTCGCCGAGCTAATGCCGGCCTCACGGGTCATTCGGATGGCGGCTTCGGCCTGGGCGGTGGTGATCTGCTTCTTCAGTGCGTCCAGGCCTTCATCGGTCCCTGCTTCGATTCCATAGTGAATCCGCCCACAGCCTGATTGTTTGGCCAGTGCCAGGCTTTCGCGGTCCACTTTGTCGACGCGTCCCCTGAAGCTCCATTGGGTCTTAAGTCCACGGCGCAGGATGGCTTCACTGACCAGTCGAACACGTTCGGGCCTAACATTGAAGGTGTCATCAATGAAATGGAACTCCTCCGATCCGTATCCGAGACACGCCTCCATTTCGTCCACGATACTGTCGGGAGATCGCATCCGAAAGCCGCCGTGCGGGGTACTGCAGAAGATGCAGCGAAATGGGCAGCCACGCGTCGTGAGTAGGGTCGTGAACGTGGCTCGCTTTCCGAGAACATAAGAGTAGTCCTTGGCCCGAATGAGATCACGCGCCGGGAAGGGCACCCCGTCGAGATCGTTGATCGGGGGTGACGGTGGGTTGGTTCTGATGGTGTCCCCGTCCCGATAGATCAGCCCCGGGACAGCGGTCAGGCTCTCCCCGTTGTCGAGAGCATCGAGATAGGCAGGGAACGCGTATTCGCTTTCTCCGCGGAGGGCTGAATCAAAGCAGGGCAAGGCGAGTGCGCGGTCAGCAAAAGCTTCCACATGCGGCCCCCCCAGACACACCGGTATGCCCGGTGCCGCCTGTTTCACCGTTTCGGCCGCCCGCCTCGCCTCCACGAGGTTGTGGGTTGTGCTTGTGACACCCACGATATCGGGACCATCGCTCGAAACGTGTGCGGCGAGCTCGGCATAGGTCATGTCTCGGGCCGCCAGGTCAAAGATACGCACCGTGTGCGCGGTCCGCTCCCGAACCGCACCCGCCACGTAGAGCAGGCCGAGTGGCGGAAAGCAGCCAACTTCCTTGGCCACGAATCCCGGCAACTCTGTCGAGATCATGTCGTCGGTTCTCGGGTTGATCAGCCAGACGTTCATGTGGACGATAGCTCCCTCCCTGGTTTCCCTGGCGCACGACGCATGAGGGCGAGGGCTTCCATGCTGCTCCGCAAGTCGTGAGCCACATGGGTCAGTTCTGCCCAGCACGGACGCATGCATCCGTCACACTGTCGACGCGTCTGCTTGGCAGTCTGACGCACCGACCGACTCAGAAGATAGCGTGATAAATCCGGTCTGTCGAACCGGGTGATCGGAGGGAAGCGGTGGCAGATCGAGATGTCGCCGCCCGGACTGACCGATACGTAGAGTGTCCCTGCATCACACTGCCAGCGACCGCTCCCGTCACGCAGGTAGGCCAGGGAGTCGCGTAGAAAACGCGCCGAGTTGGCGATCGGGGCTCCGTGGCGTTTCAGTCGAAGCAGGTCGCCGTAGGCGGCTTCGAGGCGCTGCCTGTCCTCAGGCCGCACCGCCATATCCGGTGCGGCAGCGGCAAAACCGTCCCCGCCATCCTCGTTCGGAGCCAGGGCCACCGGAACAAACGAACAACAGAACCCTTGCTGCGCGGCAAATTCAACCAACGATGCAAGCTCAT
Source organism: Kiritimatiellia bacterium (assembly GCA_029939545.1). Classification (GTDB taxonomy): domain Bacteria; phylum Verrucomicrobiota; class Kiritimatiellia; order UBA8416; family JABMPJ01; genus JABMPJ01. The sequence continues at coordinate 4,616 of JAOZSS010000077.1, forward strand.
CGAGGTTCATACGGGACACGCAGACGTTCATGATCGGTATCGAGGGCGGGGTTGTCAGGCGTTCCCTGAAACGGTGTATCGTGTCAACAATCTCATCCCAGACGTCCTGTCCGCTGTAGATGTCTTTCTGCTTCTCCTTATCCAGTGTGTCCAGCGAGATGGATACGTGACGCAGACCGGCGGCAATCGCCGAATCGATACGGGTGTCGTCAATGCCGATTCCATTGGTCAGAACCCGTACATCGTTTCCGGCGTCGTGGAAAGCGCTGATCAGGGCGGCCAGATCGTGCCGCACGAACGGCTCGCCCCCGCCCAGCGTAACCATTGCGGTACCTGCGTCGGCCAGCTCGGTGGCCAGGCACCGCACCTCATCTGCGGTCATCTCTCCTGACGCATCGCCGTCCTGCCACACAGCGCACATGCGGCAACGCATGTTGCAGCGGTGTGTTACCCCGTAGTGTACGTAGAGCAGCCGGGAGAGGCCTGCCCGAGCGGAAAGGGCGGCAGCGGCTTGTCGGATCAGGCTCATGGGGTCGTTCCTCGTTCGGCCATGTTGAGTTGGAGCAGGTCATTTTGTTTGTCGGCCAGGAGAAATGACGAGACAACTTTGAATCCGAAGCCATCAAGGATTCGTCTTACTCCCGCGTTGGCTCTTTCGATGGTAACATGCACCCGGTCTACCCTGCGGGCTGCATAGTCCGAGAGGACGGCCTCGATCAGCCGGTGAGCGACTTTCTTGCCGCGACAGCAGGGATCAACGGTGATGAAAATCATCTCCGCCTGGATGGGGGTGTCGCCGCCGTGCCTGGGATAGTGGCGCAGCTGAGCCACCAGGCGCCGACACGGCTTGTGCATAAGGCCGAGGACGGCATACGCAGCGAGCATGGGCCCGTGACGAAGGATGAGTCCACGCAGGAAGGCAGAGCGGTTCGACGTGGCGGTGATCACGGCGGCCGGTTTCGATGCGTCCTCCCACACATACGCGACCGCGTGTTTTGACTGGGCGAAAACACGATAGAAACACCGGAGAAACCCAACCCCGAAAGCGGCAAACACAGAGTTTGGCATCAGCGCCGCATGTTGCTGTGCGGCCCAGGTGGCGTCGGCCTGTGTGAGAACCCGGATCACGATGTGCTCGGTAGTTTGCGCCGGTTGAGGACGAACATACCGATCAGGAGGGAAAGGGCTCGGATATACCGTGTCACATCGCTCGGTCGCTTGAGCATTCGCAGGTGACGCCAGACAATGATGGGGCGGAAGTAGAAGGCCCGATAAAACCGGCGGTGCAGCCCTTCCAGTTCCTCTGATGTCATCCCGTCCGGCACGAAGACCGGTTCCCAGAAGGAGAAGTCCTCCAGGTCTCGAGTCACGAGCGTCCCGTACTGTTCGAATAGGTCCCATTGCGGGGCACCAGGCAAGGGTGTGTTGATTTGGACCGTGATATCCGTCAGTGCCAGCGACTTGGCCAAGGCAATGGAACGGAGTATGGACTCCTTGGTATCTCCGATATGCCCGACCATGAAGAACCCTTTTGGGTGCAGGTTCAGCCGGTCGGCCGCAGCCACGACTTCGTGTACCTGGTCAAGGCTCACCTCTTTGCGGATCAGCTTGAGAACCCGCTCGTCCCCGGCCTCCACGCCGATCCGTACGCGCCAGCATCCGGCGGCCTTCATCCCGGCCAGGGTGTCTGGATCGGCGACGTTCGCGCGAACGGTGCAGGTCCAGCGGATTTTGAGCTTCCGTTTCTGGATCTCATCTACGATCGCCAGAACACGGTCCCGGTTGATCATGAATAGAGAATCGACAAAGGCGATGTCGCGAATTCCGTGCCGTGCGACAAGCTCCTCCATTTCGTCGACGATCCGGCATGGACTGAGACTCCTGTAACGGCTCCCGAACGTTCCGTGGTCGCAGAAGACACATGGATAGGGGCAGCCACGGCTGCTGATCATTGCAGCTTTGGGTAGATACGGGCCGTCGTTCGGCTGTGGCACATACTTGTCGAGTGGAAGCAGGTGACGTGCTGGAGGCGGTAGATCATCCAGGTTCTCGATCAATGGGCGAGGCTCGGTGCGGATGAGTTTTCCCTCCCGGCGGAATGCGATCCCTTTGACGGATTCCAATCCAGTTCTCTCGCTAATAGCATGAACCAGTTCGAGGCACGTCATTTCCCCCTCACCGATACAGGCGATATCGAAGACCGTATGAGCCATGGCTGTTTCCGTGTTCGTGGTAACGTGAGGGCCCCCAATCAGGATGGTCATGCCGGGGAGCGCATCGCGAAGACGCGAGGCCAGGTTAACCGCGTTTCCAAAGAAGTTGGTCGTCGAGGTGATGCCCGTGATCGTGGCGCCGCTTGCCCGAATGCGATCCACGGTCTGTGTCAACGTCAATTCCTCGACCGCCGCGTCAATCAGACGCACCGGGACGCCGTCACGTTCAAGGACGGCTGCAATATAGGTAATGCCCAGCGGAGGCGAATTGAAATAGAGATTCTTGATCACCGGGCCGAGATAGCCTTCACGCTGGGCCCCCGTGATGGGGGGATTCACAAGAACGACGGTAGGGAGTGATGACATCAGCGGTGTGCTTCCCGCAGCCAGAGTCCGGCTGCATAGATGATCCGTCCGAAACCGCCACGGCGAAGGAAAAACGTGGTGTTCCTCAGCAGCGTTCCCGGGCGCATGTAGAATCGGAAATAGGCCCGCCGTTTGGCTCGTCTTAAATAGGCGGCGGAGCATTCGTCCGATGTGAAGAAGACCGGATCACCCGACTGCTCGCCGCGCGTGTACGACTCCCAGTAGCCGACCGGCAGATGGCCGTCGCGTTCGGCCCGCTCACAGAGCGGGGTATGTGGATTCGGTATCGTGATGGTATAACTGGCCCAGTCCAATCCCAGGTTCCGTGAGAAACGCAGCGTGGACTCAATCTCGTCGCGTGTCTCGCCAGGGTAGCCGATCATGAAGTAGGCGTGAGTCTGGAACCCTACCTCCCTGGCCAGTGCAACAGCACGGCGGATAGCGTCGAGCGTGATCCGCTTATTCATCATCTCAAGCACGCGCTGAGTGCCGGACTCGATGCCGAGATGGATGGCGTAACACCCGGCATCACGCATGGCCTCGAGGAGCTCCCGGTCGACAACATCGATTCGCGTTCTGGCATTCCATCGCATGCGAAGGCCTCGTTCGCGGATCAGTTCGCAGACGCGAAGCGCCACCGAGCGGCGCGCACCGAACGTCTCGTCAAAGAGAAGCACCTCCTTGGCCTCATGGTTCTCAACCAGTGCGGCCATCTCATCCACGATGTTCTCGGCGCTTCGGGATCGTAGCGTGCTGCCGCTGTAGACCTGGGAGCAGAAGTCACAGCGGTACGGACAGCCGCGCGACGTGATCATGCTCGCGAACGGGTGCTCGACCATCACGCAACGATACCGGTCCATCGGCAGCAGATCGAGTGCGGGGAACGGGATTCTGTCGATCTCGTCAATCCATTGGACAGCGTCCGTGAGACGGACGGTGCTGCCGTCCCGCACGACGCAACCGGGCAGATCGTTAAGCGGCACGGCTTCTGAGTGGCGCCGGCATAGTTCGACGAGCGTATCCTCGCCGTCGCCAAGGACGCCAATGTCAAAGGCGGATGCCTCCAGCGAGACCTTCGGGAACGCGGTGACGTGAGGCCCGCCCAGCACCAGGAGTGCGTCCGGGAAGGCGGCACGCGCGTGTTCTGCCGTATCGCGGGCCGCCGGCCATCCAAGTGTGGTGGCCGTGATCCCGATTACCTGGGTATCGCGCGGCAGTGCCGACGCAATCTCTGCGTTGGAGAGCGCCAGAACTTTGGCATCGATGATGGTGGGGTCGTGGCCGGCATCCCGCAGTACGGCGCCGAGATAGGCGAGACCGAGCGGAGGGTAGCATCCCGTGACATTCGTCTCTCCCGAGCTCCTGTCGGCGCACCGTACGAGTGCGACCTTCATCCCTTGAAACGAATGGTCTACCATGCTTCTTTCTGCTCGCGTCCTGCCAAGGCTTTCTGCTCGACTATATCTTCCTCTTGGCTCTTTGAGGAGTACCATTCATAGGCCCCTATATCCACCTCGGAATTGCCGTCATCATTGCCATCGACTATACGGTCATTGCCATTGAAGTCTGTTGCAATATCGGTTCCTGTAATACAGTCATTGTTTCCCTTATCTATGCAGGGAGAACCGTCCAGTAAAGACGACGTATCAAGATCGATCTGCGGATCGGTTGAGATATTGTCAGAAAGATAGTTCAACTCTATATTGTCTGCCTTGAAGAAGACACCGTCTCTTCCATGCTCTACAACTGAGGAGGCTGCCGTTACTTTGGTCCCCGGTAGGTTGAGAGCGATCTGACTGCCATGGGGTGCCCTATTTCCCCAGAGGATACTATTGGATAAGATAACCGGAGACTTGAGCTGAACACGGTTTGAGCCAAAAAGACCTCCTCCGAATTCACCCGCGCTATTGTTCATAAAGGTATTGTTGACCATAAGTGGGGAGGAGCTCTCTCTCCAGTACAGGCCACCTCCAAGACGCGTGGCCCTGTTCCTTATGATCACATTATTTACAATGAACCCAGAGGCATTGGAACAGCGAATTCCTCCCCCCTTTACTGCATCATTGTTTTCGATGAGATTTGAGATTATGAGAGGCTTCTTGTCAAGACAGTCATGGCAAAGTATGCCTCCGCCGTTCTCAGCCCTGTTGTTTCTGATGATGTTCTTTGTGATCATCGGACCCGATCCATAGCAGTAGATACCTCCTCCTCCGGTCTTGCTGGGGCTATTCTCCTCTAGTTCGGCCCTGCCATTCTCAATCGTAAAGCCCTCGATCCCTGAGTCTGGGCCTTCCCCCTCAACAAACCGGACAACAGTGCCGCTATGATTTCCGTCGATAGTGGTCGTTTCCGGCCCGGCGACACTCTTTAAATAAACAGGCTTTCCCAGGAAGTCTATATTCTCGATATATCTCCCCGGACTTACCCATATCAGAGTCTTGCCCTTAGATGAATCTATAGCCTTCTGAATAGTCGTGTAGTCATCAGGGACAGTGATTTGTGAAGTGGCGGAATGTGAACAGATATCACCATGGAAACAGACGAGGAACGCGCATAGTAATAGTGCCAAAAGGACTACAGGGCAGGCCGCGTAGAATACTCTCTTCCTGGCTCTTCGATTGGTCATTCGAGGTGTCTCCGTGCCGGAAGGCCTTGGTTGATCTGCTGACTCAGGATACCGCTTTCGGTGAGGAATCTGACGATCTGGCGCGCGAGATTCAGGTATCCAGCCTCGTTGCAATGAATCGAGTCCTCGAGATGCTCGATCAAGCCCGCCCGCTGTGGCTGGAAATAGTATACGCCGCTTTCCCTCTCTTCGATGTCTCGAAAGTAGCCCATGTACTCTCCGTTGTCGTACATGATGACCTCGGGAACGAAGACGACGGTGATGCCGTGAGACTCACATAGTTCGGCGAGCTTGCGCACGGTCTCACGTTTGTGTGCCGCTGCTGCCC
>JAOZSS010000278.1 GCA_029939545.1 Kiritimatiellia bacterium
TAACCGGACCATGCGAACGATTTCATCAATGTCGGTCACAATACGTTCGACGACAACGGGGGTGTCTCCCGACTTTGCTTCAGAAAATAGCTCTGTCAGCGCCGCCTTCGCCTTGTCCTGCTCGTCTACGGGGTCAACCCGCTTCTCCGCCTCGACAACTTCGCGGGCTAAGGTGAGAAGTTCTTTCAAGAAGTCGATGCTATGCAACAGACCTTGCTCGTGCTTCTCCTTGATCCGTTCCAGTCTCTCGCCCAGTTCGACGAACTTCGGATTCCCCTTGTGTTTCCGTAATCGGGCAATCAGCTTGATCTCCACTTCCTTTGCCTTCTTGTCCTTATCGGGATCATCAAGCAGGCTCTCGAGTACCTCGGCGTCCATGACAAGCGTGTCCAGGTCGTCGCGCACAGTCTCCAGGTGCACATTCTCGTGAACCAGTTGAATGGTCTTGGCCCCGAGCGCATGCCAGAGCAATTTGCCGTTACCGCTCGGCGGCTTTACTGATTCGTAGACTTGAGTTAGCCACCGGTAATCGGTGTCGTATGGCGAGAGGCACGGATCCGGGGACAAGGCTTCCCAAAGTCGTGCGAGCACCGAGTACTCTGCTGCGAATCTATCCCGAGTCTCGTTATTGGGTAGGCAGTCCTGAGCGGCAATCAGCCCCTCATATCCGCCAACGTTTCGATCTACATCTGGGAAGAAGGCCAAACACTTCGCAACCTGGCCAGGCAGTTCTTTTTTTAACTCATCCAGATTTGTGATCACGCGCAGAACGGCCTTCTCATCGAAATCCAGCGCCGTGGCCACATCGTCAAAAATGCCGAGGTAATCGACAATCAACCCGTGTGTCTTGTCTGGAAAAGGACGATTTGTCCGGCAGATCGCCTGCAACAGATTATGGTCTTTCACCGGTTTATCCAAATACATCGCCTGGAGAATAGGCGCATCGAATCCCGTCAACAGTTTCGCGGTTACGACCAAGACCTTCAGTGGATCTGTTGGGTCGCGGTAGCGGTCCAGCAGCTTCTCTTCTTCGTCCTTACCGAGTTTCCATTCTGAGTACTCATCGCCCTTTCCGCCGGGCGTTGACATGACGATAGCACTGGCGTCTTCTCCCAACAGTTCGTCAAGGGCAGTTTTGTAAAGCACACAGCACTGCCGATCGAAAATCACAACCTGTGCCTTGAAACCATTCGGCTCCACCTTTTCGACGTAGTGCTCGGCAATGTGCTTGCAGATAGCCGCTACCCGCTCCGGGGCCTTAATTAAGACGGCCATCTTTGCCGCGCGCTTCGCCAGATCATCCCGGTCCTGTTCGCTCAGTTCGCCGGTTATCTTCTCGTACGCCTCGTCAATAGCATCCTTATCAATATGCAGCTTCACGTCCACGGCTTCGAAATGCAACGGGAGCGTCGCCTTGTCCCGGATCGAATCCTGGAACGAGTACCGGCTCATGTAGCCCTGTTCATCCTCTTCCGCACCAAACGCCCAGAACGTATTCCGGTCGCGCTTGTTGATGGGAGTACCGGTCAGACCGAAGAGAAAAGCATTCGGAAGAGCGGCCCTCATTCGGCGGCCCAGGTCTCCCTCTTGCGTTCGATGGGCTTCATCGACAAGGACGATTATGTTTGATCGTGTTGACCATGCTTTGGCTCGTCCTTGTCGACCCTCACCCCCGGCCCCTCTCCCAGAGGTAGAGGGGAGCAGGAAGGTGATTTGGGCCAACACCTCTTCTGGGGCAGACAGGAAAGTGTCATTCGTGAATCGGAGCACAGTATTGCCGAGCCCTGTGAGATACTTGTCGCGTGTTTCGTCCTTTTCCTTACGACCTTCATGCACTGGCCCATCCAATTCGACAACAAGCTTTGCGTCAGGGCAGCAGAAATCAACAATGTAGTCACCGATCTGATGCTGCCGCCGGAACTTTGCCCTCGCCAGTCGTCGCCCTCGCAGCATTTCCCACATGACTTCCTCCGCCGGAGTCTGATGCTGCCTCAACTCCCGCGCACGTTCAACCAGGCCGCCAAACTGATACCCGCCTCTGTAGTTTGCGCCATCAGTCCTGCGCCCCTCGCCCTCTGGGAGAGGGGTTGGGGGTGAGGGTGGTTGGAGTTGCGAGCCACCAAACTTGTGAATCGTCGTAATCAAAATCTTGCGCGCATCCTGCTGAAGCAGTGCCTGTAACTCCTCGCGGCTCGCAACTCCAACCATGTTGGAGATATCTGCCGCGTTGAATGTGGCCGTGATCTGGGTGTCCAAGTCGATCCGGTCCACCACGATCATCACCGTTGGGTTCTTGAGTTTCGGGTGCATGCGCAGCTTCTGCGATGCAAAGACCATCAGGAGTGACTTCCCTGAGCCCTGAAAATGCCAGATCAGCCCCTTCTTCGGGTATCCGGCGCAGACGCGCTGCACAATCAGGTTGGCCGCCTCGTATTGCTGGTAACGACAGATAACTTTGATGCGCCGGTGCTTCTTGTCCGTCGCGAAAACCGTGAAACTCTGGAGAATGTCGAGAATGATCTCCGGTCTCAACAAGCTTGCTGCGGATCGTTTGACACTTTCCAAAGTGCCTTCGATACGATCCTTCGCAAGCACCCTCACCCCCAGCCCCTCTCCCATAGGGCGAGGCGAGTCAATTGCGTCATTCCCATCGCCCTCTCCCCCTGGGAGAGGGCCGGGGTGAGGC
>JAOZSS010000279.1:0-2326 GCA_029939545.1 Kiritimatiellia bacterium
GGCTGCGGGGCCTTCTTTTGGCGGGCACAGCAGGTGTCTACGTGGGCCAACCCGGGCGACCATGATCCCGGCCATGACGGTGGTCATCATGAATGAGGTTGGCTTCTCGGTTTCCCGTCCCGCCCATCCCGGCAGTACCGTTCCCGTGTTCTTGAGATAAGTGCGCATGGATCGCTCCATAAGCCGCCAGACCATGAGTGCAATAATCAGCACCATACCGAGCGCGTCGATCCGGGACGGGCTCTTGAGGAAGATATCGTTGACGATGAGAGGATCCTTGAGAAAGGCGAAGTCACTCTCCACGCCGTATTGGCCCTTATAGGTTTTTAGAAGACTGGCCCCATCCATCGCGCCATCGCCTTCGATAGGCACGTTGGACAGCAGGACGAAACAGCCCGCCAACTCTCGTAGCCGCGCCACTTCGGCTACATTCTCACAGACCTCCCATACCAGCCTGTACTTCGTTCGGGTTGGAGCGGGGCCGTGCTTGGGCGGGCGTCCGCGCTTGCGCACTTCCTCCGGAGATATGGATACACGGACATTGTGTAACCGGCCCGAAAGCTTTTCGGCCTGCGCCGCCGCTCGCTTGGCATCAGGTTCGCAGGCATAGAGATCCGGCATCTTTTTGAGCGCGTCCCAGATGGATTTCTCGGAACGTGCCACGAGCTTGTCGTACCGCTTCTGTCGTCGCTTATCATGCGAGCTGGAGTGAATCACCACTGCCCGGTATGTCTTTTTGTAAAGCGTTACCGTCGTTTCAAACGCCTTGTACTGGGCACAGGGTCGGTTGCCTCTGGTGACGGTCTCGGAGAGTCTCCCAATATCTGTCCACTCGTTCGCATCAACGGCCACGCAGATGGCTCGCTCGCATTCTTTATAGTTTGCCGGCAGTCGCGAGACAAAGCGGTTCGGACCGAGCGCTTCCAGATTCGATTCGGTAACCATGGCGGAGTCGGCCACATACACAAAGGCACCGGGTCCCAGGCCATGCTTGGCCATGATGGAGCTAATGCGCGAGAGTACCACGTTGTTTGATGTCTTGTCGGAGGAGTTTCCATCCAGGGTGCGTCCGAAGATCGGAACGCCCCGATCCACACACAACAACTCGGTCATAAACTGCTTCAGGTCTGGCCGTTTATCTTTGCTGTGTCCCCGGGTAATCACCGATCCCTGCGGTGGCGTATCCGCTTCGCAGTCGCGGTAATCTCCCCATAGACTGGTTGAAGTCGTGTCGTAGCTCGGAGCGCCCGTATCCAGTGCGAATGTGCCGGTAGCCCGGACGCCAAGGGCCGTGACGATCTTGCTTGGGCCTGCCTCGAAAATAGCATCCAGAGATCGTCCGACGTTGACATCGCTGAATGCGTTGGCAGGCAGATCCTCGCCCACAAGCAGTTCCACGTCCCGACCGGCCAGGAACTCCTTAAGTCGATAAAGTGGCGACCGGCCCGAAAGCGTGTCCAGCACCATAGCTTGAACCACAACGCCGGGTTGAAGATCCATTTGGGACGCGACAATATCGTTCACCACGTCCACGACACCGAGACGGCGACAGTAAGCCGCTGCGCCCGGCAGATGCCCATAGTTGAAGATCTCTGCACCTTCGAGTGCTTCCAGTCCTGCCGGTGGTGATTCAATCTTCATAAGCGCCCTCTTTCATGAGTGTCAGGTTGATATGCGTGATCCGGTCGAGGATCTCTCGAGCTCGGCGATACTCGCTCACGCCAGCTTGAGCGGCATCCACCTGCGAGTTCGGTACGTATTTCTGCCGCTGCCGTCCGCCTTCGCGGACAACCAGATAGTGCCGGGGACCGTGTCGATCTCCGCTGTGGCATCGACAACCAGGCCGGGAGCAGACCGAGAAGCGCTCCACCCACGAGCCGTGCAGCATGTGAAATAGCGAGCCGAGTTCAGCAAGCAGCCGGGCGCGCTCATCGAGAAGTTTCTTCAGGGTTTTGTTTGACATGCACGAGGTATAGCGTATATACCATGCGCTATGCAAGCAGAAAAAGAGAGAAAATGACGGGGACAGGAAATGTGACGAAAGTCAGCGACCTGGGCGACGACTGAGGCGCAGACGGTCCATAGAGGCGGCGATACGAGCACGGAACAACCGGTTTACGACAACGGCGGCGACAGCGGATCACGCGGAGCCCAACCGTCAACCGTTCTCGTCGCCGTTCTCGTTATCCGTCCTCTCAGTTAGTCGAGAACGTAGGCGGAATTAAATCACCAGAAATCAGCGAGAAAGGGTGACGAATGTGTGTTGATGAGATCGCGGGTAGACCCGGGAAACGCTGGTACAAGATGGGTGACGTGTTGTTCCATA
>JAOZSS010000279.1:2336-2680 GCA_029939545.1 Kiritimatiellia bacterium
ATCAGCTCGGAGGGGCCACGGAGGCGTTCGCTGAGGTCGCGACTGTCTTTGGGCCGTCGTTTGATCAAAAAACCACTTCTCGATGGTCTCACGGTGGAATCTCCAATGCCTGCCGACCTTTCCGGCAGGAATCTCTCCTTCAGAGCAGAGCTTGTAGAGAGTGGACTTTGGAATCTTGAGCCATGCCGAAACTTCATCGGCATTGAGCACATCGTCCGGTTTCCTGTCTTGCGTTGCCATCGTGGGAGCTCCTTGCCTCCTTAGGCCAATTCCATTTCGTTTCGGATTTAGCCTTGAGATCAATAATATTGTCTGATGTAGCCGTATGCTCGATCGAACAGATA
>JAOZSS010000280.1 GCA_029939545.1 Kiritimatiellia bacterium
TCTCCCGCGAAGTAACCGACACCCACATAGGTCGCCAGCATGTCGGATATGTCGAACATGTAGGAACCGTATACACCGGCGCCATCATCCATATCTCCCAAAGGCGCCATGACGCCAATACCGGCACCCACGCGATGCCCCTGCGCCGCAGCCGGGGACACCAACATGGCGAACGTGGCTACGATCAATATAACGACGGATACCTTATGCATGCTTCTCTCCTTCATATCAGTTCACTCCGGGGCTAAACCATTGGCAGCAGACTACCGACTGAACTCGAAGAGCGCAAACAGGAAAATCATCCAAAAATCGGAGGCATCGGACACTCCAGGGCATCTGCCACAGCCCGGATGAGTTCGGCCTCCTCAACGGTCACCCGGTTATCGGACGCCACGCAATGGACACAGGCATCCAGTACCTCCTTGCGAATGGCATGCGTGGCACCGACCAATGTATCGAGCGCGCCATCAACCGCGTCCAAGCCGCATGCCTCCAGTGGCGTCACTGAAAGCGCAAACCCCAGTCGCTCTGCACCAACCCGAAAGGCGCGTTCGGCCTCTTCCGTTTCGTCCGCCCCCCAGTAAGCAAGACTGGAGAGCAGCGCCACACAAGCGTCCTGTACCGACTCGAGCGACTTATGATGGATAGCCGTCGACGACACCTTCTCAAACACCGGGGCCAGGCCGCGCTTCAGCATGCGGCGCAGCGCGTACTCGAACAGATCAACCTGTTGGTCTGCCATCACCAGATTGCGCACATTCTCTGAGAACACGGCGTAGTCATCCGCATCCAATCCCCGAAGCGACACAACACTCATGTCCGCCACAGGTAAACGATAGGCCGGCCCCAAGCTGGACACGGCGGCACTGAGCGAGTTCATCACGGAAAGGACGTCCTCGCCGGCGTTATTGCGCAGACGCTCAAGCTGCCTACCGCGCACGTCAGCCTTGCGATCCAGCAAGAGCCCGTAGATGACCGCCATAGCGCCGACGGGTGTGTGGACGGCTTCGCTGACCGCTGCAGGAAGCCCCTCGAGCAACCGGCATGCGTAAGCAAGGTGGTCGGCTCCCGGTGCGCCGACGGATGCCACGACCTGGTCAGGTTCCACAGCAAAGGACGCCATGCCGCTGACGCCTGCCATCTCGGGAGCTGCGGCCGAAGCCGTCGTCGACTCCGCCGTATCGACGCCTTCCAACAGCGAAGCATCAATACGATGGATCCGCTCTTCGAGCGGCGGATGCGTCGCCATAAGGCCAAGCAGGGAGCTGCGCAGTCCGTTGGCAAAGAAGAAATGGCTGGCCTCCTCCGCGTGCGAGTTGGCGAGGCGAGATCCGCCCTTCCATCCACCGATCTTTTTTAGCGCACCACCGATCCCTTGCGGGTTGCGCGTGAACTGCACCGCCGACGCATCAGCCAGGAATTCCCGTTGCCGGGACACCGCGCTCTTGATCAGTTTGCCAAAGAATACGCCGATGTAGCCGACAGCCATCAGCACCAGCCCCAGAACCACAACGGGCAGGTTTCCGCCTCCCTTGCTGTTGGATGAGCGGGTGCGGTGGCGTGTGCCAGCCGTGGCGCGAACGATGCCGAAGCCGATCAGGGCAATCACCAGAATGCCGTGGAGCACACCGATAAGCCGAATATTGAGGCGCATGTCGCCATTGAGAATGTGACTGAACTCGTGCGCCATGACGCCCTGCAACTCATCACGCGAGAGCTGTTCGATGCTCCCGCGGGTGACGCCGATCACGGCATTCGAGGGCGAAAGCCCGGCCGCAAATGCGTTGATCGACGCGTCCTCCATCAGAAAGACCGGCGGCACGGGGACACCCGAGGCGATGGCCATTTCCTCGACAACATTGAGGACCTTGCGTTGGTGAGGATCGGTCGCACCTGGGTCGATCAGCTTACCGCCAAGCATGTGTGCCACAGCTTCGCCGCCGGACGAGAGTTGCGTGATCTTGTAGAGTGAGCCGATGCCCACAACGGCCAGCGTGCCGCCGATCACCCACAGGGCCAGCATGGGGTTCCAGAGCCGGGCCACGTCCACCTCGCCGCCCGCCTTGGCGCTGGCACCCATGAACGTGAAAGCGAATGCGAGATAGACCCCAACGATGATCAAGGCGACGGCCAAGACATAGTACGCCACCAGCAGCGAGGTCTTACGCCGGGCAACATCCTGACTCTCGAAAAAATCCATAGCAGGCCGAACCCGTGAGCTAAAATTTCACCTTCACGGCTTCCCGTTCGGCCTCGGAGGCGACTACGAAGAGCGCGGCTTCGCCGAATCCAAGCGGACCGGCAATCAGCACCGTCGGGAACGTCTCGCGTGCGGTGTTGTAGCCCATCACCGAATCGTTGTAGGCCTGGCGGGAGAACGCAATCTTGTTCTCCGTCGAGGTCAGCTCCTCCATGAGCTGCGACATGTTCTGGTTGGCCTTGAGATCGGGGTAGCTCTCCACCAGTGCGAACAGCTTGCCCATCGCGCCGGTCAGCGTCGCCTCGGCACCCAACAGCCCGGCCATGGCGCCCGGTTCTCCCGGCGCAGCGGCGGCCTTCTCGTTAGCCGAGGCCGCCTGGTTGCGCGCGGCGATAACCGCTTCGAGGGTTTCGCGCTCGTGTTGCATGTAGGCCTTGGCGGTTTCGACCAGGTTGGGCACCAGGTCATAGCGACGCTTA
>JAOZSS010000281.1 GCA_029939545.1 Kiritimatiellia bacterium
TGGGAACAGGGAGCTTTTAGCCGCATGAGCGGGAGCGGGAGACCGGTTACACCCTCCGCCTGATAGGTTTGTCAGCAATTTCTTTGAAGCAGTCGTACAGCGCCCCATGAGAATGGGTTATGCGTTGAGCCCTGTGAAAGCCCTGGCGCGCTGGAGCGCACGGAGAAGAAGGGCGTACTGGGCAGTGATGAGGGTCCCCATGACAAATGGGCCATAGATGGTGCCGCCCTGGACGAGGCGGTTGAGGGCGGAGGAGAGCAGGAAGATGTTCATGAACCAGGCCTCGCAGAGGTCGTGCGCAACCCCGGCGCGGCGCAGCAGGTTGGGCGCTATGGCGAAGACGCCCAGCCCGTAGGCTGCGATAAGCCAGCGACGCAGGTGGGGGGCGAGGGTCGTCTGGCGGTGCCAGGCGTCCAGCAGAGGCCGATAGGTCAGGGCGGTGCCAACCACCATGCCGAGCGAGAAGTGGAGTGTGGAGTGCATCATGAGGACATGCCTCCCTCTCGTTCGACCAGCCACACCTCGCGCCAGGCCACGACGAAGACGGACAGGGCCATCAGAACAAAGGCGACGGTGTAGAGGATCGAGTCGGTCTCCAGCTTATCGATCGTGTAATGCATGAAGAAGATGTTGCTGCGTGGATCATGGGCCATCCGTCCGTAGAGACTGTCCATTCCTAACGCACGCGGTATGTCGGGTACGACGGCCCAGATGGCGCAGGCGGTCATCGCCAGTGGGGCGGCAACCAGCAGCGTCATTGAGGCGCGGGCCTTGCGAAAGCAGTAGATGATGGCACTGACGAGATAGGGAATAGCCGCGCCCATGACGATCTGGTTCATGTGTCCTCCTTCAGGTGTGCTGGAACCTTGACCCAGTCACGCAGCTCATGCGCCCGCTCATACGCCTCGCGCGCACCATCCCGGTCTTTCAGCTTCCATCGATACTCCCCGAGCTTTCTCCAGTGTCGGTAGTTCATGGGGTCATACACCATCGACTGTGTCATGAATCGCTCACCCAGCCGTCGCGTCGGTTTCGCCTTACTCCGCATCATTTGCCGCCCTGCGTAGAACCACGCGTGCTGTGAGGTCGGTGCCCATACAATGGAGCGGGCCAAGAGGCCTGTCCTGGTCTTCGGGATGGCCCGGATGGAATCGCGCTTGTCCATCACGGGAGAGACGAAGCACACAAGGAGCGTCAGAACAGCGGCGGCGATCACCGCCGGTGGTGGCCTGCGACGGGAAGGTGATGGGGGTAGCGCCACTCCCACCAGTGCCCCGAGCGTGAGGCTGTAGAGAGGCACGTAAGGCGCAAAGTCCACCAGCGCGTGCACCCCGGCCACCACAACAGCCCCACAAGCGGCAAAGGTGAGCATGGGATCGCACGCATCGCGCCTGCGCGCGCGGTAGAATCCGAGCAAGGCCGCCGCCACTGCCCAGAGTGCAATCGCGGTGCCAACGGTGCCGCTGTCGGCCCACGTTTCGGCATACAGGTTCTCGGCGTGTGTGCGGTGCCCGGTTACCGACGAGGAGCGGTACATGGGGTACACCGTATGGAAACTGTTGGGGCCAGCGCCAACGAGGGGATAATGACGCCAGATAGACAATGATTCGCGCCACACCTCCATCCGTCCCTGCAGACTCGCCGTCTGCGTTGGAGTAAGAATCGAGCGCATACTGACCTCAACCCTGGGCAGAACGGACACGGCAAGGATGGCCACGAGACCTGCTGTCGGAAGCATCATCCAGAGCCCGAAGCGCCGATGCCGGGTCGTGAGCAAAAAGAGCGGCAGGATGATAAGCGCTGCAGCACCCGCCACGACGCCTCCACGCGACTCGGCCAAGGGCACGGCGGCGGCCAGTACAATGGCGCAGAGCGACATCAGAAGCGCCGCGGGCCAGCGGCGCTTACGGATGTCAACCGTCACGGCAATGATGGCACCGGGGCAGAGCATGGCGGCAAAGCCGCCGAAATGGTTCTGGTTGACGAAACAGGCGGCCGAGTCTGGTCGGAAGGGGGAGGAGGAGACATCCAGCAGCCACCACAGGGAATTGCCCTGCGGGTAGACGTGGAGCGAAACGATGCCGGTCCAGGCCACCAGTGTGCCACCCACGATCAGGGCGCGGAGCAAGAACCGTCGGCCAGGTGACGGCATGCGTCGCGCAAGGATCACGCTGCTGAAGGCTCCGATGCAGATGGCAAGAACGCGCAGTGTGCCGGCGCGGTTGCGCGTCGTGCTGAAGAGTAGTGTGGGTAGATCGATAATGTTCAGTGCGGCGGCCTGCCGCAGGCGGGTGGCCGCCACGCTGTTCTGGGCAAAGCGCTCGACGCCCGTGATGGTTGTGAGCTTCAGCGGGAGCGGAAGGAGGACCAGGACTAGAAAGGCGAGGATCGCCAGGTATACCCATTCGAGCCGCTGCCACCAGGGAGTGTCCTGTCCGCACCCGGCGGCAGCGCCTTGTGGTGCCAACAGGGCCGCCCATGCCAGTATCGCGCTCGCCCCGGCCAGGGACCAGCCAAAGATGCCGGCACCGGTTGCGGCCAGTAGAACCAGTACGACCACTATAACCATGGCAGGTACGTAGTCCGAGATGCGTCTGGTTACAATCATGGTGCTGTCTGGTCGAAGATCCTCACGCCATCCTCGTCATAGATCAACACGGGGCAGGAGTGAACATGC
>JAOZSS010000078.1 GCA_029939545.1 Kiritimatiellia bacterium
CTAGCAGGAACACCCACATCAACCACACATGCATACTCGCCCTCATTCCGCTTCTCATTGTAACCTCAACTTCGTTTCCGCTTGTCCACAAATCGTCAAGCAATCGTTAAAAACAGCCGAACATTCGAACAGCCGAACTACGAATTGCGAACGAGAACCCAAAGACTATGCTTCTGCACATCACTGTTGCACTTCGCAGTTTGCCTATTCGCACCTTCACCATTCGACTTTTCTTTCCTCTTTCCCCACTTCGTAGTTCGGCTGTTCGTTTGTTCGACTATTCTCTCTAATTCGTCTTACGTATCCGATAAAATCTTTCCGGATCGCTCACCGTCGGCACGGTTACTGACAACACGCCGTCGGTCGCACCCGTTACCGGTGCGCCCAGGTCGTCCCACGTCCCGCTCAAGAGATTTGTCCTTGTTTCGACCTGGTAGACGCCGCCTGACTCCACATTAAAGCCTACAGACGATGGATCGATGGCGAGATCGCGGATGATGAGCAGGTCCCACGCCGGGTCCGCCAGCGGATCGCGTCCGAGGGCGACTTCGAGTCCGTCGCTGCCACCGTTGCCGTTGCTGTCGCCGTTCTGCGGATCGGTTCCGATGCGGTACTCACCAATATTGAGGAGGCCATCACCATCCGGATCGTCATCCCAATCGTCGGAATCGGTACTGTCGAGGCCGTTGACGTCCTCCCACATATCCTCCATGCCATCGCCGTCGTTGTCCATCGTCAGACGGAGCAACTGCACCCGGCCGTTGACGGTGTCGGCCACGTAGATATCCGGACTGTCGGCCATCGCGAACACGCCTTGAGGGAAGGCGAATTCGCCGTCCTCATGCCCAAACGACCCGAAGTGGCCTACCGGAATGATCGTCCCCGGTGCCCCGTCGATCCGATAGACGCCTATGCGATGGTTGGACGTGTCAGCCACGTAGAGGCGGCTCAGCATCCCCACGCTCACATCTCGCGGTTCGTCAAACTCGTTGGTCCCCGATCCCCGCACACCCGTCTCCCAGAGCGGTACACCCGTGGCAGTCAGGCACTGTACACGATGATTCTCCTCTTCGGCAACGTAGAGCAGGCCGCTGGAGTCAAGCGTGACGCCGAGCGGTTGATTGAGCTCACCCGGATCGCTCCCGAGCACCCCGAAGGATAATTCCCACGCACCCGCGCTGCTGAAACGCTGGATTCTGTGATTGGCCATGCCCGAGTTGTAACTGTCGGCTACATAGATCCGGCCCGAGACCTGCGACACGTCTACGGCGTAGGGATGATCAAACTGTCCGGCGCCCGCGCCCTGGCCCCCAAACTGCGTCGCATAACTGAGCGCACCGCTCACCGGATCGACATCCAGAATCTGTACCCGGAAATTATCGGTGTCGGCAACGATCAGCTTCTGAGCGCTCCCGAACAGGGCCAATCCCTGTGGACTGTCGAACTGTCCGTTGCCCGTCCCGTAGCTGCCAAAACTCGACAGCTCTGTCGCCAGATCGCGGGAGAGAACGGTGATCCGGTTATGCTCGGTATCGGCCACAAAGACAAAGTTACTCCAAGCCACCACACGTCCCGGCTTGTCGAAGCCTGTCGCCTCGGCCAGCACCGTCACCGTCGGGGCCAACGGCCCGATGGGATTGCGCGGGTCCAGTCCGAACTGCATCGCCCATCCGTCGGGGATGGAATCTCCATCCTGATCACGCAATCCCGCCAGCGATGAGGCGGGGAAGTCGATTGACGTGCCGACAACCCAGGTTCCGAAATCGTGTTCTTCGTCGGCTACCCTCTGTAGAAGGTAGAGCGAGGAGTCGCCATAGGCAACCGCGCCGGCAAATGTTGAGGAATCCCAGGCGCGCACGTACACCGGCGCACCCGAGGCTAACTCATGGCCAAACTGCCGAGTGAACATTCCGAGGTCCGGGAGATGCGCATAGCCATCACCAAACCGGCCGTACAGCGCACCGACATCAAGGGTGGCCAACAGCACATCGTCGCCGGTCGTACCGCCGTCCGTATCGGCCACGTTGTTCGTTCCGTCGGCACCCACACTGATAAGCTGGTAGAGCGCCGATGATGGGCCACTGTTCCCCTCCAGCCTGGTCCCATCCCAGCGTTCCACCCCGGTGGTCGACATCACACGCACCGCGACAGGCCCGGTAATCAGCTCGATCCGTACCGCGCGATCCGGCTGATCCGGCAGGTTGCCGATCAGCAAGAGCGCTGCGGCGTTCGTGCCGACCTCAGATGGACTGAGAGGTGAAACCACCTGCACATCCAGATTTGACGCGCCACCCACACCCAGGTCAAATGCCGCAGCTTGCGGGATCAGCCATGTGACGTCGTCGGCAACAAGCTCCAAGACCAGGTTCCTGAACAGTTCGCGCAAGGGACCAGGCGTTGTCCATTCCGCCCCGGCATGATGTCCGCCCCAGAGCGTAACCGTCCCGGCACCGATGCGCCGACGCATCACCTTGTCGCTTCCGCCCACGCGAAGCAGAGCGGATGCCTGTTCATTTGTATCGGCCCACGCCACATCATAGAAATTCGACGTGACTTCCAGATGATCGCCCACACTGAAGTCCGCATAGGGACCCGTTAATGCGGGCTCATCGGCACCGGCCGGGACGACGGCCTCGGAGGAGCGTACACGCTGAATACCGCCTGTCGAAGAGCCCGCCAGCTCTCGTAGCGACTGACTGTCCGGTCGGCCCAACAGGTTGCGACCCGCTAGAATTACATGCCCCCCGCGGTTAACGTATTGATCAATCGCGTATCCTTCGGCACTGATAAATTTTCTCCCATAGCCGTTCGGGCCGCCGACATCCGCGATGACCAGATCGTACTCGCTCAGGGTTCCCTCAAGGGCCGTGTAATACTCAACCGCATTGTCGTCGAGACCGCTGACATCCAGCCCCATCTCATGAAGCAGGGCTTCCAGATCGGTCAGGCGCGCGCCATCCGAAATGACCACCACCCGCGGACGGGCGATCTCGTAAACCGTGCCGGTCCATCCTGATAAGCCTGAATTGGTCAAGCCGACTGGCAGGGTATTGGTCTGTCCGGACAGGAGCGAAAACGTCAGGTTCGTCGGGTTCGCGTCGCCGACGGCTTCCCCAAGCAGGAAATCGCGCGTCACGTCCGCCCCTGTCACCGTCACAGGCTCCCAGTCCGTCCTGCCGTAACCGGTCCCTCGGCCACGGAACATGTAATCGCCATCCGCAAGACCATGGACCGCGTAAGCGCCGCCCGCAGCGCTCTGTACGTCGCCGCCCGCCGTTCCGTAGAACTCCACTGTGGCGCCGGAGATTCCGTTCAGTGTCGAGGCCTCGCGCACCGCACCGGTCAGGCTGTGGCGCGTCCATACACCCAGATCAAACTGCAATCCCGTCCAAGGCGGATTCACCCCATCATCGAGATCGAACGAGAACAGGACATTCGACGCCACACCGGCCCCGAAGGTCACCGTCGCAGCGGCCGTCACCTCACCCGCATCCCCGCTCTCCAAAGTGGGCCAGGCCATACCCGGACTATCTACGGTCACCGACACCGTCGTGGAGGCCAGCGATCCGCTCGACGCACCAAGTGTGAGCGATCCCGCGTTGCGAACTGTGACGTAGAGATCGACCTGCTCGCCGGGCTCCGCATACCCATCACCATCGCCAGCCGACGTATCGTCAACACGAACGGCGACATACCGAGGCAGCGGCGCATAAGAAACATCGAGCGACACCGGAATGCGATTGGTATCCGCACCACCTGACTCCAACACAATATCCGCTTCGTAGTGGCCCGGAGGCAGCAAGCCGCCTACATTAAAGGTCACAGCGACGTTGGTGTCACCACCGGCCGGAACGATGGCGACGGTCGGGTTGAACGCCATCCACTGCGCCGACAGGAGTCGGAGGGCGTTGTAGGCATTGCAGTGACCTTCAGCGCGCATCATGCCCTCGAGACGCACATCATGGACGGCGCCTTCCATAATCGCTTCTTTGATCAGATTCCATGGCGCTGTAGGTGCGAACGCCTTCAGCAACGCCGCCACACCGACGACATGGGGGGTCGCCATGGAGGTGCCATCCATGGCTGCGTATGCGTCGCCAGGGTAAGTGCTCACGATACCAACACCCGGTGCCGCCAGATCTACGGAGTCTTCACCCCAATTTGAAAAATCGGCCAATATGGCATCGCGGTCACTAGCCGCCACAGCAATGATGTTGTCTGATGGATCCGACGCGGGATAGCTCGCATACGCGTCGTTGTCCAAGCCATCATTTCCGGCCGCGCAGATCACCAACTGATCATTAGTTCGCGCGTGTGCCACCATCTCGTGGAAGATGTAGCTGAATTGTGAACCGCCCCAACTGTTGTTCGAGAATTTCGCGCCGTTGTCGACGGCATATTCGAGGGCCTCCGCTGCGGCAAAGGCATCGACTGCACCAAACATATCGGCGATCTTCAGAGCCATGATGCGCGTGTGCCAATTGACCCCGACCACGCCGCTGCCATTGTCACCCACTGCACCGATGGTACCGGACACATGGGTACCGTGCCCGTGATCATCGATGGGCAGTCCGTCAGTATAGATCTCGGCATACGCGCCACCATTGGTTGAGTAGAGGAAGTTCCAACCATAAAGATCATCGATATAGCCGTTGGCGTCGTCGTCGACGTTGTTCGTGGCTTTGCCCACCCCGTTCGTATCCAACCCGGTCTCACCCGGATTGGTCCAGAGGTTGGCGGCCAAATCAGTATGCTCCCAGTCGATTCCGGTATCCAACACCGCCACGATCAGATTCGTGTCACCGGTCGTGTGATGCCAGCATTCCGGTGCATCGATATCCGCATCGGCGGTGCCGTCATCCTGGGCATAGTTGTCGAGCCCATACAACCTTCCATAACTATAGAAACTGTCGTTCGGCTCACGCCGCGGGGTGCCCGGCGCAGCGTTGATCTTGTAGCGATAGTTCGGTTCGACATACGCAACACCGGAATCTGCAGCCAGAGTCAGCGCCGCCCCAGCCAGGGACTGGTGCGGAGGAATGACCACGAGAGCGCCAGCAATATGTTTCAGACGGCGCAGGATTTTGCCACCGACCGCCGCCACGCTGTTGTCCATCGCGGCCACATCAAGTCCCTCGTTAAAGCGCACAATCAACCGGTCCAAATGCGCATCCTCCTCGGTCAATGCGGCCCAGTCCAGCGCGGTCGCATCCGGCAGCTCCATCTCGGGGCTGATCAGCGCGCCCTCCTCCATGGACCCACGCAGACGCACTTCAACCGCTGCCACGCTTCCATTCGAGATCGCCAGGGCGTCGACCGCCTCGCGTCCCTCCGGTACCGTCACCGCAAAGGACTCCGGATCCCAACTGATATCCATCGCCGGGAGCGCAAAGTCAACCGTGCAGTCAGCGTTGCTGACAATGCACACCTGCGAAAGTGGATTAGCATAGCCTGCAACGGATGCAACGGAGACCGTATAGACCCCGCTGGCCACACCGTGGATACCGTAAGTGCCGTCCGCAATACTGACATCCGCCCCGCTCTGCATTGCGTTGACGGCCGTCACCGTGACCCCGTCTACCGGCAGCGTGGTGACGGCGTCGGTGATGGTACCGCGGATACTGGAACGATCCTCGACCGTCATGCTGAACGGGAACATCCAGTAGTGGCCGACCGAATCCCACAGCTCGAGCTCGAAAGGCAGCTCGAGCCCGTCGGGAGCCGCAGGATCCACAACAAACTCCCCGAAGTCGAACCAGAAGAAATCAACGGGAATGGTCCCGAAATCCAAGTCGCCATCGGTTACGGCGGTTACACCAGTTGAGCCGACAAAAGAGAGCAGACCGGTCACACTGTTCGCGTCCGCCCCGCCCATGGAATTATCAACCACAAGCCCGGGCTCAATCGTCTCACCCGGATCGATAAAGCCGTCACCATCACCGGAGAGGGAGTCATCGGTAATTGTGCCCAAGAGATTCAGCACTGGCCCCGGCTGCACCTCGATCTCAACCGGCACCTCCACCTCCGAGCCTGTCACCGCATTACCGACCAGAAGCACGGCCCCCTCGTAATCGCCCGTGCCAGCCCCGGAGGCGGCTACGCGCACGGTCACGGTCTCGCTGGTACCCGGCGCCACGGTCAGAGGGTCAGGTGCGCCCGGGAAACTGATGGCGATGTTGGCCGAGACGACCGTACCAGTCAGAGAAACATCGATGTGCTGGTCCGCCAATGCATTGGTGTTGGCGATGGTCAGCGTGGCGTCATCCGTACCCGTCTGTTCTACAACAAACGTCAGCGGCGAGGGTGACGGATCGGCAAAGGCGCGTCCCAGCGCGAAGTTCACGTTGGCGGCCGGGCCGGTTACAGTCACCGACGGTGAAATGCCATAGTCGCCCGGCTTGGCGGCGTAGACATCGTAACCCACGCCAGAAACCATGCCGTTCAGAACATACGCCCCGTCGGCAGCCGTTTCCGCCTGCACGTCCGGGTAGCCTGCGGCACTCCCGTGCACAGTAGCATCCTTTATAGGCGTTCCCCCAAGATTCGTGACCACGCCGCTCACCGTCTCGTGCGGCGTCAGGTCGAGCGTGATGATATCTTCCCACACATAACCACCATCGGCCGTGATGGTATGCATGAAGGGAACATGGGTCATGGGCTCAAGCGGCGCATTCGTCACGGAAACACGCACGCCAACAGCACCAGCCAGAGCATCGCCAAACGCTACGGAACCGTATGAGATGGTGTCGTGGGCCGGATCGATCGTGATGCCGTCGGTCGGACAGTCCACGCGGCTGATGACATTCACGAAATCCTGCGTCTGCGAATTAAACATACGAAAATTGAGATCGAACGTCTCGCCGATTTCAGGATAGCCGTCAGCGTCATTATCAGGGTCGTAGGCCGTGCGATCATCGACTGGATTAACCCATTCCAGAACATGGATCCCCGCCTCTGATGTCATCTCCACGATGACGTCGTCCACGTACCACCCCGCTTGGCGAACCACATAATCGCTCTGTAATCTGAACCGGATCTGGATGATCTCGTTGGCGGAAGCCTCCGGCAACACCACCGTCAGCGGAACCCACTCGCCAAGCGAGGCGCCCGTCAGCGTGATCACGGTATGCCATCCGCTGCCCCAGTTCACCTCAACATAGCCGTTATCAAAGCCTTCTTCGATCTCGTGCCAGCTCATAAACGAAAGTCGTGCACCCTCACCCACCTCGATCGGCGGTGAGACCAACCAGGCATTCATCAGGTTGGGGTAATAGCCGTCCAAACAGGTTCCCCAGCAGTTCGAACCCGAAAACGCTGCGGAAGGCCCGAACTCAGGCACCCCGTATTTCCAGCAATCGTCCAGCCCACCGTGCGTCCACTCCAGCTCCCCGCTTTCGAACGTTTCGCTATAGACTTCACGCAGATAGCGCGTGGCGAAGCGGGGATAGTTCATGCTGTTGGAGCTAAGAAGATCAACGGGATAGACAGACGTATTTCCTGCGGGATCCGCAGAGCGAACCGCATAGTGATAGATTGAGCGTTCGGTCAGGTCGGGAACCGTCACGTCATGCGGAAACAACGAAAGCCCCGATCCCCAGTCCGCATAACCGGCGGTCCCTTCCCATACATTCGTGTCAGGCGGAACGGTCAACGAGGTCACGGCATACGCATTGGCCGATTCATCCGTATCCCACTGGATCACCTGTGTGGTTGCGTCAAACGGGATAGACCTTACATTGGAAATCACCGGCGGAAGATCATCAATCGGCGCTGTAACCAAGACCGTGTTGGTGGTCGCCGTTAGATCATAGCTAACCCGCAACATGTCCCCATGCACTGCCGTGACCCCGGACGTGAGCTGTAGACTGTTCGTAAAAGAGGGTAGCCCGGGAATACGATAAAGGAGCAGATCCCCTTCTGTGCGCAGGATGCCGTTCGACGTCGTGCGCCAGGAAACCTCGACCGTATTCGTCGGATCCAGAACCGTCACGTCCGCCACAGAGATCAGCACGGCCGCATCGGAACGGTATGCTAACTGATCCAATGTCAGTGCCCCACCGATTTGCCCAATCGCCTCAGCCACATTCAGCTCGCCGTCTGTCACGACCTTGCCGGTCAGGGCCGGGTTGGGTTGCGCTGTGTCAAGAATGGCGTCACGCACCTCTCCATAGGTGGCCAGAAGATTCTGTCCCCAGACCAACGCCGCGGCGCCCGCCACATGCGGACAAGCCATTGAGGTGCCGCTCTTCGAGCCGTAGGCCGAATCGGAATCATATTCCGTACTGTAGATATCGCTGCCAGGCGCGCCGATATCGACCGACTGCTTGCCGTAACAGGAAAACGACGAGAGCGAACCGCCCGATGCGATCGATGCCACCGCGATGATATTGTCGAGATCATAGCTCGAGGGATAATGAGGGGTGACATCGTTATCCACAGAACTGTTTCCTGCCGCAGCCAGAAAGAGTTGGTTTTTCAGGCCTGACTCCCGAATAGCATCCTCAAGCGCCATTGAGAAGCCGCCACCGCCCCAACTGTTGTTGCTGAGTCGGACGTAATCCGAGAGCGTGCTCACGTATTCGACTGACTTGATAGCGTCCGCTGTGGTCCCCCCGCTCAGCCCGAGAAATTTCACGGCCACCATCTTAACGTTCCAGTTTACGCCGACCACACCGATCCCGTTATCACCAACCGCACCGATCGTGCCAGCGCAGTGCGTGCCGTGGCCTTGATCGTCAAACGGATCGTTGTCGTTGTTGACAAAATCCCAGCCGCGCACATCGTCCACATAGCCGTTGCCGTCGTCGTCAATACCGTTACCCGCGATCTCGCCGGGGTTGGTCCACATGTTGTCCGCCAGGTCCTCGTGCGTGTAGCGGATACCGGTATCAATAACCGCCACGACGATATCTGAGTTGCCTGTGCTGATATCCCACGCAAACGGAGCATCAATGCGCGCCATACCCCATAGATCGCCGTAATTCGGATCGTTGGGAACCGTCTCGATCGCATGCACGATGTAGTTGGGCTCCACCAGCATAACTCTGGGATCGGACCGATAGGCGTCAGCCGCAGCCTGAAGCGCAACGTTGTCTGGAATTTTTACCACCTGCCATGGGATCGTCCTGAACGAGTACTTCGCTTTCCCTCCAACAGCCGCAGCTGTGTGCACACTGGCGTGGCTGCTGGTGGTGATGGTCGGACGGTACTTGACGAGGAGCTCGCCGGGGACGGCGTCAGCGGGAGACAAGCTGGCGAAATCTATGGTGCCGGACTTGGCGGCGTATGCGCCTGTAGTCAGCAGCAGTAGCGCACAGAAAGTTGTTAAGACACGGCTCCAGCTTGTCGGCATACTCACTGTATCAAACCCTCCAGCAGAACGGCTCTATCCCGCGTCGTCAGCGCACAGTCCACGCGCACAACTCAACAAGGCAACCCCGCCCATGGGGCGCCTGTTTCCGAGCCCCATGTCCGATTCAGCGTCCTCTTGTGAACGCCCGCGAGAAAAAGGCACGTTTATCAACATGAGGAGTGTAGCCCATAGGCCATGTACGAGGCAAGCGAGACTTCGTCAAGAAATTGTCATCTTGAAGTGAAAAAGGGGTTGCAATCTCATCTCATTCCGGTATCTTACGCGGCGCTTTGGAAAAAGCGAGCGTAGCTCAGTGGTAGAGCTTCACGTTGCCAACGTGACTGTCGAGGGTTCGAATCCCTTCGCTCGCTCCAGCCTTCGCTCGCAGCGTAGCGAGAGCGAAGGATGCCCTCCACAGCCCGTAGGGCGGCGGAGGGCAACGATCACGCAAGAAGGCGAGCTATGGATGGCAGGCCATCCGTGCAAGCCTGCGGGATTAAGCCAGGGCGTTTTTTTGTGGAGGCGTAGCTCAGTTGGCAGAGCAGCTGACTCTTAATCAGCGGGTCCTCGGTTCGAGCCCGGGCGCCTCTACCACTTCGAACAGCCGAACATTCGAACAGCCGAACGGGTGTAACCGGTCTTCCGCTCTCACTCATGCGACTAAGCGCCCCCCATTTTC
>JAOZSS010000079.1 GCA_029939545.1 Kiritimatiellia bacterium
GGAACCGATCATGGACACGGAAACCTGATGCTGGTCATGGGCGGCAACGTCAACAGGGATCTCTATGTCGATCATGACGGCAAGCGTGTCTACGTATGCTGCAAGGGATGCGTGGAGACCGTTAAGAGAAATCCCGGCAAATGGATCAAGAAGCTGGAATCCGAAGGCGTCACCGTGGCCAAGGTTCAGACGACCTGCCCCGTGATGGGCGGCAAGATTGACAAGAAGCAGTATGTGGACGTCAAAGGCAAGCGTCTTTATGTTTGCTGCCCCGGCTGCAGCGGCAAAATTAAGGCGGATCCGGCACCGTATATCAGGAAGCTTGAGCAGGCGGGTATTGTCCTCGATACGCCCACAAGAGCGATGGCGCATAAAGAAGGACACGACGGCCACAAGGGGCATAACCACTAGAGGTGACGGGTAGCGGGTGCCGGGCTCACTGCCTGCGCCTGCTGCCCAACACTCCCCGCACAAAGAGGGCAAGGAACATGATGAAACCTATAGCACAGATTCTCGCCGTGGCCGTGATAGCACTTGGCGCCCTTATTTCTTTTGCCACCGCAGATGAGGGCACCCATGCGACAGTGCAGAAGCTTTGTCCGGTTATGGAAGGCAATTCCATTGACGAAGACATCTACGTTGACTATCAGGGCGAACGCGTCTATTTCTGCTGTAACTTTTGTAAAGGAGCTTTTCAGAAGGAGCCCGAGAAGTATCTGCCCAAACTGCCGCAATTCGCTGGCGGGTTAGAAACAGGCGGCGAGGATGCGGCGCATGACCATGCCGTGGACCATGAGACCCCGGGGAACCGATCCCGCCTGCTCGCATTCATCGGAAATTTTCATCCCATCGCCGTTCATATTCCCATCGCGCTTGTCCTGGTGGCCGCATTTGCCGAAGTTCTCGCCATGATCACCAAGAAGGGATTTTTTGAGCATGTAGCGCGCTTCAACATTAACGTCGCCGTGCTGGGCGCGGTGGCCAGCGTGGGCCTCGGATTGCTTGCCGGCATGTCTGCCAACTACACTGGAGATTTCGAACGTCCTTTTTGGCTTCACAAGTGGCTTGGCATTGCGACGGGAATTGCGATCGCGGTTGCGGCTACCCTGTCGGAACTGGCAACCCGTCGCCGCACCTCCGCGTATAGGTGGAGTTTCCGAGCCATTCTCTTGCTTTGCGTTGTGCTCGTCGGCATCACGGGCTATTTCGGAGGCCAACTCGTGTATGGATTGAATCATTACGCATGGTAGAAAAACAGGAGAGAGTAGAGTGAAAAGACCCAAGGTTTCTATCAAAGTCATAGGTGCGGGATTATTGATTCTGCTCATTGCATTTGCTCTGGGCCGCATGACGGGCGCGCGGCGAGATGCATTAAAACACGCTAAGCACGCTTCAACGAGCGCCAAGCTTGTAAAGGCACAGACGTGGACCTGTTCCATGCATCCGCAAATCAAACTTCCAAAGGCTGGCAAGTGTCCGCTTTGCGGCATGAACCTTATTCCTCTGGAGTCCAGCAGTGATGACGAAGGCGGTCTGCGTGAGCTGTCGGTCAGCGAGAACTCGGCCAAGTTGATGGAGATCGAGACCGTTCCGGTCGAGCGCCGTTTCGTGACGGCTGACGTACGCATGGTCGGCAAGATCGACTATGACGAAACACGTGTATCTTACATCACCGCCTGGGTACCGGGCCGATTGGATCGCCTCTTCGTCGACTACACGGGTGTGCCGATCAAAAAGGGCGACCACCTGGTCTCCCTCTACAGCCCGGAACTGCTCAGTGCACAAGAGGAACTCCTGCAAGCCATAAAGGCGGTTAAGGAGCTTGAGAGGAGTGACGTGTCGATTGTCCGCGATACGACGGAAGCCACAGTGACCGCAGTTCGGGAGAAGCTGCGATTGTGGGGGTTGACACCGGAGCAGATCAAAGAGATTGAACAACGGGGGAAGGCTAATGATCACGTAACCATCTACGCTCCAGCCGGTGGCATTGTCATTCACAAAAACGCGCAGGAAGGCATGTATGTCAAGACCGGTACGCGAATCTACACGATTGCTGACCTTTCGCAGGTGTGGGTAAACCTTGACGCTTATGAATCCGATCTCGCATGGCTGCGCTACGGTCAGCAGGTACAGTTCACAACGGAGTCCTACCCCGGCGAGGTATTCAGCGGGTCGATTTCTTTCATCCAGCCTGTACTTGATGAGGCAACCCGAACGATTAAGGTCAGGGTGAACGTGTCTAACGAAGATGGGCGACTCAAACCCGGCATGTTTATACGGGCGGTCGCGGAGGCCCAAGTCGCCACGGGCGGCCGCGTCATGGACACCGCGTTGGCGGGAAAATGGATCAGTCCGATGCACCCGGAAATCGTCAAAGATACAGCCGGATCCTGCGACGTGTGCGGCATGCCGCTGGTACGGGCCGAAAGTCTGGGATACGTGGGTTCGGAGCCTACCGACGAAGACCAGCCACTGGTGATCCCAGCTTCCGCCGCCCTGCTCACCGGAAAGCGTGCCATCGTCTATGTGAGAGTCCCTGACAGAAAGAAGCCCACTTTTGAGGGCCGTGAAATCGTGCTGGGGCCGCGAGCTGGAGATTACTACGTGGTGAAGCACGGACTTGTGGCCGGTGAACGGGTGGTGACCCGGGGCGCCTTCAAGCTCGATGCCGAACTACAGATTCAGGCCAAGCCGAGCATGATGACACCGGACGGCGGCGGTGGCGGCGGCATGGCAGGCATGGATCATGGCGGCGAGAAGGCGGCACCCGAGGAAATGGAGGCCATGACCGCCTCGCAACTGGAACTCTCCGCGATTGCCCTGGATCAATTGCTGAGCGTGGCCGAGGCGGCCGACAAGGCCACCACAGCCGCCTTGAGCGGCGATCTGACCACCGTTCGACCAGCTTTCGCCACTCTGGCGATGGCGCTGAAGTCCGTTAACGCTGATCAACTGAGTGGGAAAGCCGCTCTGATTTGGAAGGAACAGGCAATGTTACTCGGCAATGACGCATTCGAGGGCAACGAGTTGAAGTCTCCGACGGAGGCCAAACATCTGGCCAAGTCGGTAGGTGAGCATGTAATAAATTTGCGGAAGAAAATGGGGCTCAAGTCCGATGCCCCAGTAATGACCATGGCCCCTGCGCTGGATCCCGAATTCAAGAAACAAGTCGGTGATGTGGTAAAGGAATACCTGTCCATACAGGCGGCATTTGCGCAGGACAACGGCCCGGAAGCCACGGCAACGGCCCAAAAAGCGCTGGCGGTTCTGGCAAAGGTGGATATGAACCTTGTTACAGGCAAGGCGCACATCGACTGGATGGGACATGCCAGGGAATTGAAATCACTTCTGAGCGCCGTTGCGGATGCGAATGGAATCGAACCGGCAAGGGCACAGTTTGCCCTGCTTTCCGAACAGATCATTGCAACGCTTTCCCGTTTCGGTGTGTCAGGGGAGAAGCTCTACAAAGCGTGGTGCCCCATGGCATTTGATAACCGTGGGGCGTCGTGGATCCAGGACGGCGAAAAGATCGATAATCCGTACTTTGGCGAGACGATGCTTCGCTGCGGCGCAATCAAGGAGGTCTTGAAATGAGCAAGCCGGGTGACACGTTCGAGTCTCTGAACACAGAGACACCGGAACAGCGCTCGCTTATCGGCAAGCTGATACGGTTCTCTTTGGAAAACAAGCTCATTGTCGGGATGTTCATGTTTGCCATCGTTCTGGCGGGCATTCTGGTGGCACCGTTCGAGTGGAACGTCGGCGGGCTGCAACGCTCGCCGGTTCCGGTGGATGCCATTCCCGATATCGGCGAGAATCAGCAAATCGTCTTCACACAATGGATGGGTCGGTCGCCCCAGGACGTGGAAGACCAGATCAGCTATCCCTTGACTGTATCACTGCTTGGCATCCCCGGGATTAAGACGATTCGAAGTTATTCGATGTTCGGGTTCTCGACCATTTACATCATTTTCAAGGAGAACGTGGAGTTCTACTGGTCCCGAACACGCGTGCTGGAGAAACTCAACAGCCTTCCTGCCGGTACGCTCCCGCCAATGGTGCAGCCCACCCTGGGGCCCGATGCCACGGCCTTGGGACAGGTCTTTTGGTACACGCTTGAAGGGCGCGACCCGGATGGTGATTCGACCGGCGGTTGGGGGCCGGAAGAATTGCGCACGGTTCAAGACTGGTATGCCCGTTACTGGCTGCTCTCAGCCGATGGCGTGGCCGAAGTCGGTTCCATCGGCGGATACGTGAAGGAGTATCAGGTCGACGTCGATCCGGACGCCATGCGGGCTTACGGCGTGACGCTCGATCAGGTCTTCATGGCGGTCAAAGGCGCCAACAGTGATGTCGGTGCCAAGACACTCGAAATCAACCGGACGGAGTACTTTGTCCGGGGTATTGGGTTCATCGAAAATCTGGAGGACATCCGAAGCAGTGTCGTCAGAGTTGGTGCTGACGATGTGCCGGTGCTTGTGGAGCATGTGGCGAACGTCAGTCTTGGGCCCGCGACGCGACGTGGTGCACTCGACAAAGGGGGGGCGTCTGTCGTGGGAGGTGTGGTGGTGGCTCGCTATGGCGACAACCCGCTGGCGGTTATCAAGAGCGTGAAGAAGAAAATTGACGAGACGCATGAAGCCCTCCCCGCCAAGGTGCTGATCGACGCCGAACTGGCTTCACGTGAGAGGGTTGAGGCGTACGCGAAGGCAAAGGGATTCGACGCATATAAAGATCCGGGGCTCAACCAGAAACCGTGGCTGGCGCATTTGCGCTCGACCCCTCACGACGAGTGGCCTGCCTGGGCAACGATCAGTAAGGTGACCGTCGTGCCTTTTTACGACCGGACGGGACTGATTTACGAGACGCTGGGTACACTCAACGAGGCGATTGCGCAGCAGATCCTGGTGACGATTATTGTGGTGCTGGTTATGGTGCTGCACCTTCGCAGCAGCATTCTTATCAGCGGGATGCTTCCGCTGACCGTTCTCTTGTGCTTCATCGGCATGAAGATCTTTGGCGTGCAGGCGAATATCGTGGCGCTGTCCGGGATCGTGATCGCGATCGGGACCATCGTGGATATGGGGATTGTAATCTGCGAGAATATCTTGCGCCATCTGAATCTGGCCCGACCTGAGGAATCCAGACTCGAGGTCATCCATCGGGCAGCCAGCGAGGTGGGGAGCGCCGTGCTCACGGCCGTACTGACCACCATCGTAAGCTTCCTCCCTGTTTTCACGATGATTGGGGCGGAAGGGAAGCTCTTCAAACCTCTGGCATACACGAAGACGTTTGCACTGGTTGCCTCCATCGTCATCGCCCTTACCGTGCTCCCCCCCGCTGCGCATGTGCTGTTCTGCGGACGTATCTCGTGGAAACGGCTTCGAACGGCCCTTTACATCGCCTTGATTATCGCAGGCGCGGTTCTCGGTGTTACGGTCGCCTGGTGGGCGGGTCTCATACTGGTCGTGTTCGGGGTCTACCATGTGGTTGAGGGGCGCCTCTCCGAACGTTTCAGTAAATTCGGGCCGCTGGCGGCAAGCATCCTGGTTATTGTCGCGGTGGGTGTTCTGCTCACGAGCTATTGGGAGCCGCTGGGTCCCGAGCGCGGTCTGCTTCGCAACCTTATTTTCGTGGCCGTAATGTTAGGCGGACTACTCGCGTTCTTCACGCTGTTCCAGCGCCTGTACCCGAAGCTGTTGAACTGGTGTCTTGAGCACAAAAAGACGTTTCTCTCCTTGCCGCTCGTGCTGATGGTCTTGGCTGGTACGGCTTGGGTCGGTTTCCCAAAGGTATTCGGCTGGCTGCCCGCCCCAGTGCTGAGGTCCGCCCCCGCGCAGTACCTTGGACACCAGTTTCCCGGGTTTGGCAAAGAGTTTATGCCGCCCCTGGATGAAGGGTCGTACCTGTGGATGCCCACAACGATGACGCACGCTTCGATAGGCGAAGCCCTCGATATTCTTGCGAAACAGGACGTGGCGTTCCAGTCCATTCCAGAAATAGAGTCGGCTGTGGGCAAACTCGGCAGGGCAGAGACACCGCTGGACCCGGCACCCATTTCGATGATCGAAACAGTGATCAACTACAAGCCGGAGTACAGAATCGACACGAACGGTCGCCGTATCCGCTTCAAGTATGATCGGAAAGCGGGGGTATTCGAGCGCGATGCGCATGGGGAACTCGTCCCCGATGTGAACGGCCGCCCGTTCAGGCAGTGGCGCGATCATATCAAGACACCCAATGACATATGGGACGAGATCGTGAAGGCAGGGAAGCTGCCGGGCACGACATCGGCGCCTAAACTGCAACCTATCGCTGCCCGAATCGTGATGCTGCAGAGCGGAATGCGGGCACCGATGGGGGTCAAAGTGAAGGGGCCGGACCTGGATACGATCGAGAAGGTGGGGCTTCAGATTGAACGCTTCTTGAAAGAGGTCCCCTCGGTGGAGCCGGCTGCAGTTGTGGCCGACCGTATCGTGGGCAAGCCGTATCTCGAGATCGTGCCGGACCGCCGGGCGATTGCCCGCTACGGCGTACCGATCCGTACGTTCCAGGACGTCATCGAGATCGCCATCGGTGGGCGGAAGATCACGACGACAGTCGAGGGGCGTGAGCGGTTCCCTGTCCGAGTGCGCTATCAGCGGGAGCTCCGCGACAGTGTCGAGGCGCTTAGAAAGATCCTGGTGCCGGGGAAAGGCGGGCAGCAGATCCCGATCATGGAGCTTGCCGAGATCCGCTACATCCGGGGACCGCAGGTGATTAAGAGTGAAGACACGTTCCTTGTAGGGTATGTGGTCTTCGACAAGAAGGACGGGTACGCCGAGGTGGATGTCGTCGAGCAATGCCAGGCCTACCTGCAATCCAAAATCGACAGCGGCGAGTTCTCGCTCCCGCGCGGTGTAAGCTACAAGTTCGCCGGAAGCTACGAGAATCAGTTGCGGGCCGCGAAAACGCTTGCTCTGGTCTTGCCTCTCGCGCTTTTCGTGATCTTCATGTTGATCTATCTCCAGTTCCGGTCCGTATCGACGACGTTTCTGATCTTCACCGGCGTTTTTGTCGCCTGGTGCGGGGGGTTCATTCTGATCTGGCTCTACGGGCAGCCCTGGTTTATGGATTTCAGCGTCTTCGGCGTTGAAATGCGGACGCTCTTTCAGATCCACACGATCAATATGAGTGTGGCCGTGTGGGT
The DNA here is from genome assembly GCA_029939545.1 of Kiritimatiellia bacterium. GTDB lineage: Bacteria > Verrucomicrobiota > Kiritimatiellia > UBA8416 > JABMPJ01 > JABMPJ01. The sequence continues at coordinate 7,190 of JAOZSS010000079.1, forward strand.
GGGTTTCCTGGCGCTGTTCGGCATCGCTACGGACGACGGCGTGGTGATGGGCACCTACCTTACTCAGTTGTTCAGAGAGCATGCCCCGCAGACGCGTGAGGCCGTACGCCAGACCGTACTGGCGGCGGGCGAACGGCGCGTGCGCCCCTGTCTCATGACCACGGCAACCACGATTCTCGCACTCCTGCCGGTATTGACGTCTGTCGGGCGAGGCAGCGATGTCATGGTTCCCATGGCCATTCCCTCGTTCGGAGGTATGCTGGTTGAGGTGGTTACCATGCTGGTTGTGCCCGTGCTGTTTTGCTGGATTGCGGAGGTCAAGTTGAAGCCGAAGCAGAACGGAAAGAAGGACAAGGAGGCAAGAATATGAATGTTGTACACATCATCGAAACAGACAGAGCAGTTGAAGATGTCGGCACGCGCCTGGAAGATGCGGCGAAAACTCACCAATTCGGTGTGATTAACGTGGTGGATATGAACGCCAAGATGAAAAGTAAAGGAGTGGACTTCGATCCGCGCTGCATAATCTACGAAGTCTGCAACCCACATCGGGCCAAAGAGGTGTTAGAACATAAACTGGAAATATCCACCGCGTTGCCCTGTCGGATTTCTGTGTATGAGGAAGCCGGTAAAACGAAACTTGCAACACTCATTCCAACTCAGGTTCTCGGGCTCATGGGGGGCGACGAACTCCTGCCTGTAGCCGAATCCGTCCAGACCGACATCTTTGCAATGATGGATAAAGCTGCAGGGGCATAGATAATGGTCTGGATTGCGAGCTTGACGGTGGCACACAAGATGCGATCATGGGGAGACTAATGAAAAGGTCACTGACACTAAAGGCGCTGAGAATTGTTGCTGTATCGTGGATTACCTTGGCCGTAACGGCCTCGGGGGTCTCCGGGATAGTGCTTTGCTTTGGCGCTGATGGGCATTTGTCCTTTGAAATAAGCCATCAGGGGCGTTGTCAAGACGCTGACGATGCTCCCGGCCATGGGCGGCATGTTGTTGCTCAGATGCTCGCGAGTTCCGATGCTGATGGTTGCGGCCCCTGCGTCGATGTGCCGCTTTCGTCGGACACAATGTCGCAGCCGATGACTAAAGTGAGACAGTCGTCCTCCTCGACAGACGAGATGGCTGGCGTCTTTTCAGCGGCCTCATTTGATACCGGAATCGACGTTGACGTGAGCTTGAACGCGCCAAGCGTTCTTCGATGTGCGCCACGGCGTACATCGCCCTCTTTACTCGCGCAACGCACGATCATTCTGCGCGTCTGATCCTCCCTCTTCTCCTTGTGCCTTCCGTGCTGAATCTACTTTGGCACTGATGGCCACCCTTTGCCGAATTCCTGTCGGTCTTCTGTTTCCGCCTGCGGCGAGGGTACCCCCGAACTGTTTTCAGGCTTTGGGATACATGTGCCAACAACGAGAGAGATGGAGGACTCAATGATAGGACGAACACTAATGAATTTACTGATGGGCGCGTCTGCGGGCGTGCTCATCACGGGGTGCGCTGCCACCGGAAGGCAGATGGCGCTCCCTGAGCCGCGGCCGCTGGGTGCGCTGTACCCCACCGCTAGCCAGGAGACACAGAATCGTACCGATGGGGTGCGAGAGCAGGCGAACGAGCCGACCGGCGTCATAAAGCTGGAGCAGGCACTGGGAAGCGCCCTGTTGGAGAGCCCTGCACTTGCGGCGTTTTCGTACGATGTGAGGGCAGCGGAGGCGCGCGTGTTGCAGGCTGGCCTGCTGCCCAATCCCGAGCTTGAACTAGAGGTTGAGGAGTATGACCGCGATGGTGAAGGCTTCGACTCCGCTGAGACTGCCGTCGTGCTGGGCCAGTTGTTTGAGCTGGGAGGCAAGCGTCGTTGGCGGACCCGCGTTGCCGAAGCGGAAGGCGAGTTGGCTGGTTGGGACTATGAAAGCATGCGACTGGATGTCTTTACGGAGACGACGCAGCGATTCACGACCGTGCTCGCGGCACAGGAGCGCCTTGTACTGGCCGGATCAGCAGTGGAGCTGGCCGAGAAGACGAGCCGTGCTGTTGGTGAACGCGTCAAGGCGGGAAAAGAACCTCCGTTCCAGGCCTCGAAGAGTGAGGCCGAGTTGGAACTGGCCCGCATGGAGGCACTAGAAGCCCAGAACGCTCTCGGTGTTGCCCGCAAGAGGCTGGCCGCCATGTGGGGCTCTGAGCGCGTCACCTTTGAGGGTGTGGCGGGGAGCCTGGATGGCGTTCTTGGCTCGATTCCGTCCTTGCATGCCATGCGCCCTCGCCTGTCCTTGAATCCGGATCTGGCACGCTGGGATGCGGAACTCCGGTTGCGGCAGGCGTCGTTGTCGTCGGAAAAGGCAGCCCGAGTGCCTGACCTTGAAGCATCGGTGGGCTTCCTGCAATACGAGGAAGACGGAACGGACGCGCTGGCTTTTGGGATCGGGGTCCCACTTCCGGTGTTCGACCGAAACCAAGGCAATATCAGGGCTGCGGCACTCGAGCTATCCAAGGCGGAAGTGGAGCGTTCGGCGACGGAGCTGGCCCTCGCTGCTAAGCTCGCAGAGACCCACGCGGCGCTCGTTGGGGCTCACCAACGCGTCACGACACTGCGAGGCAAAGTCGTGCCTGCGATGGAGCAGGCGTACGAAGCCGCACATGAAGGATATCGACAAGGTAAGTTTGGGTTCCTGGATATGCTCGACGCCCAACGGGGGCTATTCGACGCCAAGGGGGCATTGGTGGATGCATTGAGCAATTACCACTCCGCATTG
>JAOZSS010000282.1 GCA_029939545.1 Kiritimatiellia bacterium
CAGGGGAACCGGTCCAAACCATTTAAATTGCTGCCGGCTGCGGCAGGCGCTATAGTCCGGCCCATGGAATCGATTCTGGCAACGATTGATGGGCCGCGCGATCTGGATCGCCTTGGCGCAGAGGAGCTTGAGATGCTCTGCGCTGAGCTGCGCAAGGAGATCATCGAGACGGTAAGCCATACCGGTGGCCACCTGGCGGCCAACCTGGGTGTGGTTGAGCTGACGGTGGCTCTGTTGCGGACCTTTGATCCGCCGCGCGACAAGATTGTTCTCGATACCGGGCACCAGTCCTATACCTATAAACTACTCACCGGTCGCAAGGATCGTTTCTGCTCGCTGCGCCAATACGGCGGCATTTCCGGATTTCAGCGTCGCTCGGAGAGCGACTACGACGCTTTCGGCGCCGGCCATGCCGGTACCGCCCTTTCCGCCGCGCTGGGTATGGCCGTGGCGCGTGACCGACAGGGCGGCGACAATCACGTGGTGGCCGTGCTTGGCGATGCCGCCGCGAGCTGCGGCATTTCGCTTGAAGCCCTCAACAACGTGGCCACCACTACCAAACGACTGGTGGTGATCCTCAACGATAATGAGATGTCGATCGGTGAGAACGTCGGATCCCTTTCCCGTCACCTCGGCAGCCTGCTGGCCAGTCCGCGCTACAACCGCTGGAAACGTTCGCTGGAGAAGGCGGCCCTGAAGATGCGCATGGGATGGTTCCGCTCCATCTATTACCGCATCGAAGAGTCGATCAAGGGGATCTTCCTGCGTAGCGTGGTCTTCGAGGAACTGGGACTGCGCTATATCGGGCCGGTGGATGGACACGATATCGACGCCCTGCTCAATGCGCTCAAGATTGTGAGTGCGTCCGACCGGCCGATCCTGCTGCATGTCTCTACGCGTAAGGGGAAAGGGTACAGCTTCGCGGAAGCGCACCCGGAGAAGTGGCATGGCGCGACCTGCTTTGACGTGGATTCCGGAGATTCACTCTCCGCCCCCACCACCGCCACGTACTCCACTGTGTTTGGCACGGCCCTCGAACGCCTCGCCGCCGAGGATGAGCGCATCGTGGCGATCACAGCGGGGATGTGCTCGGGGACGGGCCTGTCGGGGTTTAGCAAACAATTTCCCGGTCGGCTATACGATGTCGGAATCTCCGAAGAGCACGCCGTGGTCTTCGCCGCGGGTCTTGCCACCGAAGGCATACGACCGGTGTTTGTGGTCTACTCTACCTTTATGCAGCGGGCGGTGGACTGCCTGATTCACGATGTGTCGTTGCAGAATCTTCCGGTAGTGTTCTGTCTCGATCGAGCGGGAATCGTGGGCGACGATGGGCCGACCCATCACGGCGTATTCGACATCGCCCTGCTACGTCCCGTGCCCGGCCTCATCATCATGCAGCCGAGGGATGAGCCCGAGCTCTGCCATATGCTGAAGACGGCGTTCGACTGCAACCAGCCGGTAGTGATCCGTTATCCGCGCGGTACGGGGCAGGGACACGATGTGCCCGCAACCTTTGAAACGCTCGAGATCGGCAAAGCAGAAGTCCTGCGCGCGCCTCAAACATCAATCGGCACTCCTCAATCATCACTTGTATGGTTCTGGGCGCTGGGCGATATGATTCCGCTGGCCGAGGCCTGTGCGGATCTGCTCCACGAGAAGGGGGTCGAGGCTGGCATTGTGAATCCGCGCTTCATCAAGCCGCTCGACGCGGCCCTCTTAAAGGAACAGGCGACCACCGCCCGTGTGATCGCCACGATCGAGAATGGCGTCATCACCGGCGGATTCGGAGACGGTGTGGCCGAGGTGCTCTGCGACGCCGGTTTCGCCGGCAAGGTCCTCCGCTTCGGTTGGCCGGACGAGTTCATCGCCCACGGCACCCCCGCTAAGCTCATGGAAACCCACGGACTGACTCCGGATGCGATTGTCGAACGCCTCCAATCTGCCCTGTCGTATTCTGCGTAATCAGCAATGGCGTTCGTGTTCTCACATGGAGTGACACATTCCGCTTTTCCTGATCGCAGGCTGTTTCGCCTCGATATCGGAGGTTAACCTGTTACATTCAGACCAACGTTCAAACTGGTTGTGGCAGGCTGTCACTGCTTGGGCTGAATCTACAGCGTGGAAACTGAAGAGAGATCCCTCTGAACCGAGAGAAGATAGCACTGGCGCAGCTTGAGTCGTTCTTGTTGAGGGCGGCCGACAGCTTGCGTGGAAAGATGGATACCTCCGAATTCAAGGAGTTCATCTTCGGCATGCTGTTCATCAAGCGGCTGTCGGATGAGTTCGACCGCAAACGGGAGCAGCTCCGTAAGAAGGACTTCGCGCATCTACGGGCGCAACCGCATCCTCCGTCCCATCGCGGGAAGCCTCTTCAATCGGCCGCCGGAATCCACTCTGAAACCCCGTTCAAAACTTCAGGCCCAGTACCGGCGAACGACCAAGTCCTTCCATGATCTGATCGCCCTGCTCAAAGCGGCCCGACACGCTGCCTGCAGCACAACATAACGCACCGGTCGCAGGTGCCGGACTGCCCGCGACACAAAATACGCTTGAACCTGTAAGGAGCAGTTAACCTACGAAACGGGGTGTAACCGGTCTCCCGCTCCCGCTCATGCGGCTAAAAGCTCCCTGTTCCCA
>JAOZSS010000080.1 GCA_029939545.1 Kiritimatiellia bacterium
CCACCACTATAGGGTGGGTTTCTTTCGGATGAACAAAAGAAAGGAACCCCGCATGCAGTAGTGTTCGGCGCTTTCGTAAATCGCGTCGAGAAGCTCCATCACGATCAGCCCTTCTTCACCGGTAGCTATGTGGGGATGGTCGGCCACGAGGGCGCTTACAAAGTGGGCCGCAGAGCTCTCGACCTCCGGCACAGGCGGCCGCAACTCCATGTCATACCGTGCCCCATCGCGCTCCTGGTAAATCTTAGCCTCGAACTCGTAGGTACCGTTGACGTTGTGTTGGAGAATACCCGCCTTCGTTCCCAGCAGGCGTGTCTGCATCAGCTCGCTTTCAGCGATGTTGCCGGCCCAGCTGGCCTCGAGCTCGAGCGTGGCGCCGTTGTCGAACTTTACGAGCGCCACCGCCATGTCCTCCACGTCGAACGCCTTGCCCCGCTGCCAGGCCAGCTCGGAGGCAATGTGATTGTAGGTACTGCCCATGACCCATACCGGCTACGGGTAGCCCATCAACCAGAGGGCGAGGGCGAGCCGGTGCACGCCCAGGTCGATCAACGGACCACCGCCGGAAAGTGCCTTGGTGCCGAACCAACCACCGAAGCCGGGCATACCGCGTCGCCGCAGCCACTGCGTGCGAGCATAATAGATATCGCCCAGCGTGCCGCGATCGACCTCTTTCTTAAGCGCCCATGACTGCGGGCTGAAGCGATAGGAGAAGTTGATCATCAGGCGTTTGCCGGCGGCACGCCCGGCCTCGATCATCTCGCGGGCCTCGGCCGCGTTCATTGCCATGGGCTTCTCGCAGAAGACGTTGGCTCCGGGCCTCGAACGCCATCAGCGCGTAAGGATGGTGAAACTTGTTGGGCGTCGCGATGGAGACAATGTCCAGGTTCTCCTTCTCCATCATCTCGGCCGCATCCGTGTAACGCCCGGGGACGTTGTTGAGGTCGCCGATCTCAATCAACCGGTCTTCCTGCTGATCGCAGATTGCCACCACCTCGGCCTGCGGGTGCGCGTTGAACCCCGTCACATGATTGCGCCCCATACCCAACCCGATCACACCCACTCGCATCATATCGCTCATACCCAGCTCCTATTGCCCCGTCGACTTCCACGCCCCCGAAGGATCCGCAACCAAAAGTTCGTCTCTACCACCCGCCCCCCTCAAAGCAAGTCTCCAACCCCACAAAATCACCCCTTCCCCAACAATCAACACGCCGTTCACACCGCAAGTAACCTGTCGTATAGAGTCACGATCGTGAATCTATATGACATGTTTACTGTGTAACATATTTGTTATAACGCGGTTACGGTTATGATATTCATGAGGCTACATGGTCATTTTCGAGCCAGGTCAGGATTTTCAGGTCGGCAGCAGGGAAGGGGTAATTGCGTAGGTCGGGGGGGGCAACCCACTTGACCGCATCGACCGTCACCGCGCGGGCGCGACCGCGGACCGGCCGGCACTCGAAGACATGCAGGGTCATCTTGAAGTGGCTGAAGGCGTGCGGGATGGCGCCCAGCTTGCCGGTTACCCGAATCTCAATTCCGATTTCCTCCGCAATCTCGCGGACGGCGGTTTCCTCGATCGTTTCGCCGGGCTCCTGTTTGCCGCCAGGAAACTCCCAGAGCCCGCCCAGCATCTGGTCGGGACGACGCCGGGAAATCAGGACCCAGTCGCCACGCCGGATCACGCAGGCGGCAACATCAATGTGTGGCACAGGCTTGCGTCGCGGTCGGCAGGGAATTTGGGTTGTTAACCCTTTGGCGCTGGCGACACACCACCGCTCAAGCGGACAGTGCTTGCAGTCGGGATTGCGTGGCTTGCACACGAGTGCGCCCAGCTCCATCACGGCCTGGTTGAAGTCGCCGGCGCGACGGGGTGTGATGACCGCAGCTACATGTCCCGTCAGCGCGCGACGTACGGCCGGCTTGGTGCTGTCTTTGCGAATGCCCAGTAATCGCGTGAACACCCGTACCACGTTGCCGTCCACGGCCGGCACAGCTTCGCCAAACGCAATGCTGGCAATGGCACCGGCGGCGTAAGGACCGATGCCGGGCACTGTCTGCCAATCACTTGCCACTCGCGGGAGCACTCCGCCACGTTCGCGCATAACGATAGCGGCCGCCTTGTGCAGGTTGCGTGCGCGGGAATAGTAGCCCAGGCCTTGCCACACCGCGAGGACATCCTGCAGATCAGCGGAGGCAAGATCCGCAACTGCCGGAAAACGCTCGATGAAACGCTCGAAGTAAGGCATCACGGTTGCCACCTGGGTCTGCTGCAGCATGACCTCGCTGATCCATACCTTGTAGGGCTGTGGGTCATCGCGCCAAGGCATAGGCCGCCGGTGTCGATCGAACCAGCGCAAGAGGGCGCGACGCAAAAGAGTAATCTCACTGTGATTCACGCGCGACATCATAACGGGAGAACCTGCCGACATACGAGCCTCTTGCAAAACCCCTCAAACAAGGTGATTTTCCAAGAACAGCTTGTGCGCTTCGAAACGGGATACTCCCATCTTTGTCCCGATCGTTGTCGATCAAGAATTCAGGTCTTCGTCTCGATCTTCGTCAGAGCGACATGTAACTCACTGATGTCGCGGGACTAACGTATACAACGATCAAGACAAAGATGGGATAGACGATGATCGGGACAACGATCGGGACAACGATTCTCCGATCTTGGTCCGGATAGTTTTGCACGTCTTTCATACGACGTGTATTTTGCCGTCCACACCTGATATGCTCACAGGGATATGCAGTCGAAGCTTTCCGCCAACATGATGACACAACTTCGCCGGGGGTACCGGAATGACTTCGGTCTGACCTGTCTTCCCCTCGCGGAGAGCGGGTCTATCACCGACCGGGCGCGCGTTTCAACGCTCCACAACAACGCCATTTTTTGTCGGGCCCGAGCACATGCCCTGCAGGAGGCAGTGCGCTGGGGCGAACCGTATGCGCTCTTCATGGCGCCCGGACTGATGACATGGATTGTTCCGCTGGTTGACGAAGAGTCCGTCGAGGGCGGACTCACCGGCGGTGAGGTGCGCATCGAAGGCGACGCAACCGATACGACCGAGCTGGTCAACTACATCGTTTCGGTCGGCGTCAGCCGCAAAGCGGCCATCGCCTACGTCAGCAAGATTCCCATCTGGCCGCAGCCGCGCGTGCACGAGGCCGCGGCCGGCCTCTTCGACTCGTTCTACCAGCTCAGCGGATGGACCCCTGCCCTTCTGACCCGCAACCGTACCGATGCCCTGCAGCAGCGCCAGATCGCAGAGGTGATCCACGAACGCAAGCGCAAGCCGGACCGCGCCTACCCGCTCGAAGAGGAGCGTATCCTGCTCTCACTGATCCGTGTGGGCAACCGGGCGGGCGCCCGCAGCATGCTCAACACCATGCTCGCAGCCATTTATCTCTACTCGCCGCGCGAGGCGGTGATCCGCGCACGCATCATCGAGATGATGGGCTACCTCGTTCGCGCTGCGGTGGAAGACAGTGCCCTGCTCGAACCTCTGCTGGAGCGGCAACAGAAGTGGATGGAGCAGATCTTCAACACGGAGGGATTCGAGGCTCTGTGCAAGGTGGTCCGCCGGGCGCTCGACGATTTCATGGATAGCATTTTTGAGCAGGGCTATGGGCGCACCAACAAGAAGGTACGCCAGGCGCTCGCCTATATTGCCGAGCACTATACCGACGACCTGCGTCTCGAGAACGTGGCGGAACACGTTGGGCTGAGTACGTTCCGTATCGCGCACATGGTGAAAGACTTCACCGGCCGCACGATCCTGCAGCACGTGAAGCGGCTCCGCACCGAGAAGGCGCGGCGCCTGCTCGAAGATACCTCACTGACCTGTGCAGAGATCGCCTACGAGGTCGGGTTTTCCGATCAGAGTTTCTTCACCCGCCAGTTCCGGGAGATGACAGGCACCACGCCGGCGAAGTACCGGCGGGAGCGGCGAGGTATTGCATAGCAAGCGACGACGCGGTACTATGACCCGACCCCGAACATGGAGTGTTGCCACATGACAGAAAAGAACGGGAACGATATCGGCGAGGTGAGACGCGAACTTGGTAACGTGCTGCGGGAGTGCCACGAGAAAGAAGAGTTCAACTTTGCGCTTTTCCAGCACAACCCCTCCGCCATCACCGTGGTTGACCGCGACGGCAAGGTCGTAAAGAGCAACCTGGCCCGACGCCATGCCCACGACCCGCTGCCCGAGCTGGGAAAATCGATTTTTTCCGGCGACTCCGCGTGCGACGTGATCATGAAGGGAGAGCTGAAGAAGACGCTCGATCAGAACATGGCTCGCGAGGTGTCGGATGTTCGCTCCGGGGGACACATCTTCTCCTTTACGATCGCGCCGTTCACGCATGGCGCGATTGTGATTCGGCAGGACATCACCGAGCAGAAACGAGCTGAAGCCCAGCTTGTACAGGCCCAGAAACTGGCCGCGCTCGGTACGCTGGTGTCGGGTGTCGCCCACGAAGTCAGTAATCCGAACAACGTCATGCTGCTCAGCCTGAAAACGCTGCAACGCATGGTCGACGACCTGCTTCCGGTGCTGGATGAGCGCAGGGAGAAGGACGGCGACTTTGAGCTCGGTATTGGCAACTATAGCGAAGTTCGCGACGATATCCCGGAGATGGTGGCCTGCTGCTACCGGGCCGCGGAGCGCATCAATCGGCTCGTCTCCGACCTCAAGAGCTATGCGCGCAAAGACGATGGTGTCGTACTGGACCAGTTTGACGTGAACGCCGTTGTACAGAGCGCGGCGGACCTTATGGGAAGCACCATTCGCAAGGCTACCCACCGCTTCAAGGTCGAGTGTGCTGATGATCTACCGCCGATAAAGGGCACGGTGCGGCGCATTGAGCAGGTGGTGATCAACCTGCTTAGCAACGCCTGCCAGGCGCTACCCAACCAAGATTGCGGGATCACCCTCTCGACGGCCTACAATCCCGCATCCGATGAAGTCCACATTATGGTGCAGGATGAAGGCGACGGAATTCCGTCCGATTACCTGTCGCAGATCACGGACCCGTTCTTCACAACCAAACACGATACCGGCGGTACCGGCCTAGGGCTGTCGATCTCCCGGCAGATTGCCGAGAACCACGGTGGTGCGCTCGTGTTCAGTTCGGCCGGCGGCAGCGGAACACTCGTTACCCTGACCCTGCCGGTACAGAATAACAACGAGGATACGACGGCATGAGCAAGCCCGTTTTCCCGGTACATCCCGTTCTGTTGGTTGATGACGACAAAGACCTGCTGCGTAGTTACGTCTACACGTTGCGCGCCGACGGCATCACCAATGTCATTACCTGCGAGGATGGTGCCGAGGTCGAGGCCGTCATGAAAGAGCACGAGTTCGATGCCGTATTACTCGATCTCAATATGCCGTGCCTCTCGGGCCGCGATGTGCTCCCCCTGATCCTGCAGCGTAATCCGGATCTTCCGGTGATCGTCGTGACCGGTGTCGATGAGGTCGACACTGCCGTCAAATGCATGCGCGCCGGTGCTTTTGACTACATGGTCAAACCGGTTCCGGAAGAGCATCTTCTGGCCGGACTACGGCGTGCGCTTGATGTGCGCGACGTGCGACGCGAGAACACCCTGTTGACGCGCCACCTGCTCTCTACAGAGCTTACCCAACCGGAAGCGTTTAATGACCTGCTCACCTGCGACGCAAACATGCGCTCGCTGTTTCAGTACATCGAAGCCATTGCCGGCACACCTCAGCCCATTCTCGTAACCGGTGAAACCGGTGTGGGTAAGGAACTGATCGCGCGGGCGATTCACCTGGCCAGCGGCCGCAAGGGTGAGTTTGTTCCGGTTAATATCGCGGGCCTGGACGACAACGTCTTCTCCGATACGCTCTTTGGACACGTGAAGGGCGCCTTCACCGGGGCCGTCGAACCGCGCAAGGGCCTGATCGAACGGGCCGAGGGCGGGACTCTTTTTCTGGATGAGATCGGCGATCTGAACAGCATGTCGCAGGTGAAGCTGCTGCGGCTTGTTCAGGAGCGTGAATACTTTGCGCTGGGTTCCGACAGCGCCAAGCGGACCAATGCGCGCATCGTGGTGGCAACCAACCGGAATCTCCAGGTCCTGCAGCGTTCCGGGGATTTCCGCGAAGATCTCTATTTCCGCCTGCGCTCCCATCACGTCAATGTGCCCCCGCTGCGCGAGCGCCGGGGTGATTTGCATCTCCTGTTGGATCACTTCCTCGCGCGGTCGGCCACCGATATGAACAAGAAGAAGCCCACGCCGCCCCCCGAGCTGGTGACTCTGCTTTCCATCTATAGCTTCCCCGGCAATATCCGCGAGTTACAGGCGATGTGCTACGACGCCGTCAGCACGCACAAGGGCGGCGTGCTCTCCATGAACACCTTCCGCGACGCCATAGCGCGCGAACAGGGCTCTGTGCCCGAAATACCCAGTATTTCCACTCCGGCACCCGACTTCCTGAACCCAGAGCATCCCCTGCCCTCAATTCGGCAGGCCGAACGGCTCCTGATCGAAGAGGCCCTGCGCCGTACCGACGGCAACCAGACCATGGCCTCTCAGCTACTAGGAATCACCCGTCAAACCCTGAATCGGCACCTCAAGAACAAGCGCTCTGAGGAGGAAAATGCACCGTAATAATTTTTGACACTGTACTATTTTTACACAGGCTTGGCGCCCCGGATTTCCGGGGCGTCTTTTTTTATAATCATTTAGTAAGGAAGTAGTTACAGAAAGTTTAGTCATCCTGGCACACCTGCTGCGATATATAGCGGCACAAGCGAAGGCGGGAGTGAAAAGGATGACACTTAAAAGCAACAACATGATCGGGCGGACGCTGGCAGCCACCGCAACCTTTATTCTGGCGGCCACCGTGATGAGCCATGCCGCAAGCGAGGCCTACAGCCGCCGGATCGCCGTTTGCGTCGGCATCAACGAGTATCCCTCCTACGCTCCCCTCTCCTGCTCAGTCAACGACGCCGTTGAGATGTCCCAGGTCTTCTGCAGCTACGGGTTCGACAAGGTTCTGCTACTGACCGACGAAGAAGCGCGCCGCGAGGATATCCTGGCCGCCCTCAAAGAGGTCGGCAGCGAGATCGGTGAAAATGACCTGTTCGTCTTCTTCTACGCGGGCCACGGCTGGACCGGCGCGGATGCTAACGGCCGCCAGATGGGCTATCTCCTTCCGGTCGAAACCCGCCGCGAGCACGAGGCCGATGACGGCGTCTCGATGCAGGAGCTGCGCGAGACCGCCGAAGCCATGTCGAACCGTCACAGCCTCTTCATCATGGATTCCTGCTACTCAGGTTTCGGCATCTCTGTTGCCACAGATTCTACCGACTGGACCTCCTCCCGGAGTATTCAGATGCTGACCGCCGGCGGTGCGTTAGATCGCGCGTTCGAAGCCGATGGTCATGGTCTGTTCACTCGCTACATCCTCAACTACTTCCGCCGCTCCGGGGGGAGGAACAGCGGTGTTTCGGCTCTGAAGCTGGCGGCCTATGTGCGCACCCGCGTTCGCCGCGAGACCTCGGGCTGGCAGACACCGCACTTCGGCCGCATGGGCGCCGGCGAGATCGTCATCGCGATGAACGACTCCGCCGCCCCGGCACTGGCCATGGCTAACTGATCAGGAGTCAGGGGTCAGAAAGCGCAAGGCTATTCCCGAACGTATATCATCAGGAAAGACTTGTGATATCTGCAAGGCCGCCGATATCTTCCTGCATCTATACTCGTTCACGTAGAGCTTTGATGCGTATTCCTGACTCCTGACTCCCGAAAACTACCCGGCGCGGCGGAACCGCATCGGGGTGGTGCCCGTCAGGCGCTTGAAGTGCTTGATGAAGTAGCTCTGGTCGTTGAATCCCACTCCATAAGCGATGTCGGTGCAGCTCTGTGACGTGTTGGTGAGTAGCTTCTGGGCATGCGAGACACGCATCTGGTAGATGAGCTGCATCACCGTGCGTCCGGTATAGGTTTTTACCAGATGCGCCAGCCGGCACGAGCTGAGCCCCACCTCCTCAGCCACGTTGCGCAGCGAAATCACCCCCGTGTAGTGGCACCCTATGTAATCAATAGCTTGAGACACCTTCACGTTTGACCGATTGACGCCCTGTAGGTAGATCGCGTCCATGAAGTCGTCCAAAGCGGTCATCAGCCGCTGCGACAACTTTTCGAAGCTCTGCGCCGCCACCAGTTTTTCGGTCCACCCGTGGTTGCGCTCGATCATGGGCTCCAAGAGTGGGTTGTCTTCTATCGCTGCACGCGTCAAACAGCTTAACAGCTCGACCGCACGCGCACGTAGCACCACAAGCTTCGGCGACGACATGTAGATGACCGCCAGCATCTCGTTGAGCAGACTCCGCGCTCCCGTGCGATCGTTTGCCCGAATCGTGGCCAGAAGCATACGCTCCTTCTCAAACGCATACAGCGCTGGCTGGCCCTCGCGGCGCTGATCCTCGATGGCGCGATTCAGTTGCTCCATCTGGCCGCGCCGTACCCGGTTTTCATCGAGTAGCTCTGCTTGCCACCCGCTCTGCTGGTAGAACATCGCCATCAAGTCATCCGCCGCCTGCTCCGCCTGCGATGACTCCCAGACCGGCAGCGCTTCCAACAGTTCGTCTGCGGCCTCGGCGGTTAATCCATGCTGAACCAGGTACCTCTGTGTCGGCTTGATAGACTGTCCCTCCGCCAGTGCAAGCACACCGCCGCTGATCAGCCCGCCATAGATCCGGCGTTTGTCTTCCAGGGCCACCATCCACGACAAGATCCCGGGCGCAGACTCATAGAGGTAGGGTCCCCCCTGGTTGATGCTCTGCTGTAGGGCATAGTTACGCCGGCGGGTTGCGTTGTCCAGAAGCCCGAGTGAATCGTTACCCCCGCCACTTATCTGTCCCGCAATGTCCATCATCCGCAGGTCGAGCCCATGCCGCCCGCGATAGTCCCGGCCGACAGACTCCAGTAGACGCTTCGACAAGATCGCCATATAGATGAGCCTTTCATACTCAAAAACATGGAAGTATACCCACATTTTCTGCTAGTTTCAACAATATCGTTATATTCAGCAAAAAAAAGTGACTAGAAATCATAGAATTATAGACCTAGCATGGGACCTTCTACTGAGAGGTGGAGGGCAACGGAGTGTTGTCAAGATTTACAACCAACAAAAAGGAGTACCATGGGCGTATTGCAGGACATTGCCGAAAACCTGATGAAGGGCAAGGCCAACGATGTGAAGACGCTGGTTGAACAGGCTCTGAATGAAGGCAGCGCGCCGAGCGACGTGCTGAACGAGGGGCTGCTGGCCGGGATGAGCGTAATCGGCGAGCGCTTCAAGAAGAACGAAGTGTACGTGCCGGAGGTTCTGATTGCCGCCCGTGCGATGAAGGCTGGAATGGAGATCCTGCAGCCGAAACTGGCTGACGTCGGCGTGGAGCCGATTGGTGTGGCTGTGGTCGGCACCGTCAAGGGTGACTTGCACGACATTGGTAAGAATCTCGTTTGCATGATGCTCGAGGGTGGCGGGTTTAAGGTGGTTGACGCGGGTATCGATTGTGATCCCCAGAAATTCGTCGACGTCGCCCAGGAGAACAACGCATCCGTGATCGGGGTATCCGCCCTGCTGACCACGACGATGACCAACATGAAGGCTGTTGTGGATGCCGTGAAGGCCTCAGCAATCGCCGACAAGACCAAAGTCATGATCGGTGGCGCACCCGTTACACAGGCCTTCTGCGACGAGATCGGTGCCGATGGCTACGCGCCGGACGCCGCTTCGGCAGCCGACCTGGCCAAGACGCTGACCGCATAGGTCCACAGACAAGATTACAAAGAGAGGGCACAGGGCTGAAGGCCCTGTGCCTTTCTTCTTTGTGCTCTCTGCGCCTGCCCTCCATAGCTCGAATGGGTGTAACCGGTCTTCCGCTCCTGCCTGAGAGAGGAAAAA
>JAOZSS010000081.1 GCA_029939545.1 Kiritimatiellia bacterium
CGTACGTTATGATCCGGGCAGAAGGAATGACGTGGTTTATCACCTCAATAGACGCATCGAAGATGCCGGGAAGCAGGCCCAGTATGGGAATCGCCCTGTTGCCCTCATCGCTGATGGCGCCTGACTGGATCAATCCACATGCTGCGACTGTGAGTATGCCAAGAACCGCCAGGCGTAATCCGCCCTGTGAACCGGTGCCCACCCCAAGCCGATTGGCAACGAAGTGACCGACAAGGATACCACAGAAGACGACAGCCGCCCAGAATGTGAGCTGCCCTTTGACAGGGGGCAGCGACTGTTTGACGGTCAGTGTCTTCAGTGCCCATAGGGCAATGACACCAAAAGCCAGGGCGTCCCAGTACCCAAGGCCGCCAAGGAGTAGGCCGCGGCCCGGTAGAAGGATCAAGGCCAGGAGCATGGCCTCGTGGTGCCTCTGCGTTTGAACCAAGATCAGCAAGCCGACAGTGCCAAAGACCAGTGCGATCAAGATGCCGTGTGCACCACTGCCCACTTGGACCCCAAGCCAGACGGCTAGTAGCAACGCAAAGGTGATAGCGGCAAATGAACCGATGAGGCGTGGGTGCATGCTATTTCTCTCTACCTTGCAGGAGGCGTTTCATGGTTCGACAAACATCTGCGGGTTCTATTCGAGTTATGCAGTAGGGTTCCGGGTGCATGCAGTGCCAATCACACTGAAAACAGTCCATGCTATGCGTCAACCACACTTGACAACCTGATCGGTGCCATGGTGCAAACTGACCATAATGCCCGCCGCCGAGAATGGCAACTGTTGGCTTGTCGAAGGCCGCCGCAATGTGTGCTGTAGACGAATCCATGGTCAGAACGGCCTTGGCTTCTGCCACGCGCTCGACATAGTCAGCTACGCTCAAGTCCCCGCACAGTTCGATCGGCATTACACCTTTGCGCTCCAATGCCGCGAACATGGAGTGAAGTGCATCGTGCTGTGATGGACTTCCCGCCAGGAGGATTGGCAAGGGGGTCTCAGCGTGAATGGCTACGAGGCAGCGCACAAACTGCTCCTGTGGGTAGTCCTTGATGGGGTCGCCCGAGAATGGGGCGGCCAGCAAGACCTCGCCGCTTGTCGGCTGCACGCTTGCGAACGAAGGGATGATCTCCTCTGTCGTGATCTCTCGCCCAAGTACGCGGGTGGCCAGGGCCTTGTGCAACTGGAGCTCTCTACAGAGGGCTCCGTCCGCAGCATCCGACTTAGTGTTTGGCGGGGGCACCATGATAGTGTCCGTGAACGAGTAGTTCAGGCGGGTACGCGTGTATGAATTCATCCATACCGGCTGGTGGTCTTCAAGTCCGTAGGTGCGACCGGCGCGTATCCAAGACAGCAGCAGGTTGTGACAGTCTGATCGCTGATGACGGAGTGACACCAGGTGGTCTCCTTCTATAGCCGACAGCGTCCGCCGGTCACGCAGTAGTTGCGGCAACATATGGTGGACCAGCCCGCCGTAGGGCGGGACGGCCACGACAACATGGTGTGCGGCCGGAAATTCTCGCGCGGCGAGCTCTGCCGCAACCGAACTCACCACAAGGCAGCAGTGTTCCTCGCCATACTTCCTGATCAGGCACCGGATAACCGAGAGGGCGATCACGAAGTCGCCGATGGCGTCGACCTTGAAAATAACGGTACGATAGCGCTGTCGCGTCCGTTTCCCTCGTCGTGGACGTGACAAGATGCGGAGAGCGAAGATTTTGGACCAGTTAAACATAATCAGGAGGTGAACAGGATGACCCGTTACGGGAGGTAGAGCGTGCACCATCAGAATGGATCCAGGGATTCCTTCTTCGCATTCTCGACCTCCGGGGATTCAATTGTTTTGCTGCACCAGTGAACAAGTTATTCAGTCGAGCGTGACCACGACCCGATAAAAGGAGGGGCCTTCCTCTGCTGACCATGCAAACTCAACAGCATCGTTGGTCGGGGATATCCATCCCAAACCAGCGACGTTTGTCCAGCTTGCAGACGCAAGACTTGGAGACCTTTCTACCGTGTTGTGCCTGTCCCGCCAGCAGAATGCTGCGATAGCCTTGTCGAACGTCAATGTCCCCGCATCCCAGAGGAAGAAAGCGGCAGGAAGAGATTGAACACTGCTCAGAACCGTGGATGGTCAGGGCGCACGGGATGCGGTCTCGGCAAATGTCCCTATCCTGTTTAAGGGGTCGGATCTCGTGTGTTCCTGCCTGGTAGGCCGCATAGCCCAGACTTGGGATTGGCCATCCGCAATGAGAGAATGTAAAGCCCTTCAAGTGAATGTTTCTTACGTACTCATCGACCTCTGGGCTGCCGGCAAAGACCACAAGCGATGTCGCTAGTGGGGCGACGATCGTGACATTCTCGACTGTTTCCCCAACCATAGGCCAATAGGTCAAGACCTCATTGTTAACGTCAAGATACCATTCTCCGGGGGAGTCAAGGAGGTCGACGTGATTCTCTATGTAGTAGCGTGTGTGAGGCCCGAAATAGCCTATCTCTGTAAGAGGGGAATAGGATGCTCCGACAGGGGATGAAAGGAATATGATGTTTGATGCAGGATCCATAGTATCGACAGTCACTCGTGAAGTTGACCACTCGTGCATGTATACCAACTCGGCTCCCGCTAGATTTGTATGCGGGATAAGATCTGTCGCGTAGTAGCTCAAGCTCGTTCGCTTGTCTGCGCCTGCCTCAAGGACACGAAAATAGCCTTCATTTGGGGTTCGGGCACGAGGTCTTCGTTCGTCGTTGACAAACAGTTCGCGGAACGCGAGACCAGCCAGTCTTGTCTCTGAGATATCAGATGTCCACAGCAGACTGTTTGTTTGCCATGACACGATCTGCTCTCCACCGGACAAGATAGGTTCCTCTCCAGGGTATGCAAGGTATGTCACGTGATTTGTCTGCGAGATTGAGTCACTAGGGGTAAACAGAATTGGTTCATCGAGCTCATAGGTGCCCCCTCGAACAAGCACGGTAATATCCTGATCTAGCCCTTGATCGATCAAACCTCGGATGTGGTCTCTCGCCTCTGCTATGCTGACAAGCGGCTCAGCTTGAGTACCGGGATTGGTGAAAAGTCCATTTGTGGCAACATATAGCTCAAGCGAATCTGAGCGTGCCATCATGGCACAGCACGTTAGCCAAAGACAGAACCCCATAATGTACCTGCCCTTGATGTCTGCCCCACATATGGCGTGGGACGTGGCGCAAAGCCATGAGATAAGCCGACTCATATGATGGTCGATCCGATAAGAGGGACTCGGCGCTGAAGTCCAGATCTCTTTCTCTGTTGACTCAGTGGGTTCATGGGATGTCTAGTCGCTCTTGGGATGAAAGAAGGGTTCTATCGCCGCACTATATTCCTCAAGCACCTGCTGTTGACGACCGATAAGGCGGTTGTAGGTTTTAGCACGCTCTGTAATCTCGTGCTCGATCGCGGCCTCCAAGATGTCGGCTGTGATGGTGTAAGGACTAAAGGTCGGCAGCTCCAAGGCGTCGGCCATAAGGAGCCGACTGTCTCCGCAGACCGAGACGGAGGGGACTCCCATGCCTGCGAGGCCAACGGATGCATGCATGCGGTTGCAGATTGCCGCTTTGGCACCTGCCGTCAGCTCAAAGTACTCCCGGGCGTGCTTAGGCCAGACACGCGGCATTCCCGGCGCTACCTCTTGTGCGGTTTCATACTCCGTTGCATCGTGACAAAGCATGACGACGCGGTGTCGCTGGCTGAGGGCTTTGATAACAGCGCCGATAACATTGAGCCAGGCGTCATGAGACAGGGGAGTGTTCCATGCATAGGGGTGTCCAGCTTGCGGCATGACGTTGATCAGAACTGGCCCGCTATCGCTGCCGGGTCCCTTGGGTTTGTCTGCTGCCAGGAAGGCTGAGCATGGCAAGAGCGGGGCGTTCCGCTTGACTGAAGCCCAGAGCTGGTGAGCCAAGCGGTCCCTCGCCGTTGTGAGTCGACAGTAGTCGAAGATGGCAGTGGCGTAGTTCGCGTCAGGAGTACCGGCAAACTCATCGCTTGTGAACTCAAGCGGGAAACAAGCGCCTGCCGCAAGGTTCAAAATGGGAATACGCGCGCTGATCCTGCGGATAACCGTGTCCCACAGGAGTAGACGCCACGGGGTGTTGTGGCACCCAGGCCAGAGCACCGGCGCTCCACACTGGACGACCATGTCACAGTCATCAAACCGCGAGTGGCCCACGCTGGACGCAACACTTTGGAGTAGCCGTTGAAGGCGCCACTGCCGACATGGCAGAGCATGGATCAGCCCACAGAGCGCCATGGGATGGGTCCTCGGGTAGACCGTCCACGGGTGATGCTTATTGATGGCAAGGAACTGGAGATCACGATCTTTGAACAACGAGGACAGTATTCGGCAGATGCCCAATCGAATGAAGTCATCACCGATGTTTGTATCCAGCGTGGTAATGAGGCCTATTTTCATGCCGTTACCTGTTTGCGGATTGCTGAGCGCAACAGGTCTAGCGCGTCCTTTGCTGTGCCGGGACAAATCCACCGACCCAGAAGAACGAACAGACCAATTGAAAGGGCGTACACCGTGCACCACATTGCGCCAAGGGATAACCAACCGGAAACCTGCATGCGTCGGAGTACGAGTATGTACACAAGGGCCTGTACGACGCTCATCCCCAGCACCGGCAGCATAGTGTAAAGAAACTCCCTGCTTTTTACAACGCCCTCACTGCGCATGAGGTAGGTGATCAGGATGGGGTGAACGCAGAACCAATACAAGACGGTTGGAAGGATCACGCCCAGCACTCCCAAGGGACGGATCAAGATGACGCTCAGGATCAGATTGGCGCCGGCCGACACGATGCGAGTCCACCCCAGCTCTTTGACACGACCCTTGGCGACAAGGCAGTGAGAGAAGACCTTGAAGGGAGTGGCCACGATCACTGTAAGGAGAAACAGCGCCCCCCCAAGAATCGTAGTCTCGTACATAGGTCCAATCCACACCAAGATGAACTTGTCAAAGACGAGTAGCCAGGCAAGCAGGGGAGGTACCACCAGCAGTGTGTAGAGGAAGGAGCCTGTTATATTCATGCGGCGAACATACGCTTCGTCCCCCGATGCGAAAGCGGCTGAAAGACTTGGAATGATAGCTTGCAGGGGGAGGCTGATGAACATACTCGAAGCCTGCTCGCTCCGCCTTGCGATGTGGTAGTTGGTTACAACCCCTGAGCCCATGAACTTCTGTAGGATGATCTCATCGGTTGTATACATGAGGTGGTCTGCAATTTGATTGGCCATGAGAAATACGTTGTACCCCCACAGGTGCTTCTTTGAGCGCATGTGCGGCTGTTCCCATTTGGGGCGGAACGGTAGGTGCCTCAAGACAAGACCAAGATTCACGATCATGGTGAGGAATAGGCCGCCCTGGATAATTAACACGTAAGTGGCAAGGGACCCGTTGGTGGCAACCACGTACAAGTATGCAGCGACCGTTCCCGCAACGTGAACAAGGTTCGCGGCATTCCGTAGGTGAAAAAGCTCGAGTCCGGACAGTATCCCATTCAGAACAGGCGCAAGGGCCGACAGCGCCGTAAACCCGCCAACGATTCGCATGACCGAAGTTGTGGTGTCTTGGAGCGATTCGGGGACGTTGAACCAGTCAAGGCCATAGATCGGGAACGTTGCAATCCATAGTCCTAGAACAAGATGCGCGATGACGGAGATAGGGACGACAGCGGACAGCAATCTGTTGACCTCGTCATAGTCCTTGTTGATCAGAAGCTCAGGGATGTACTTCATGAGCGATAGAGACAGTGACGTACCGATGAAGTTCATCAGAATGCACAACGCTGCCACATACGCATTGATGCCATAGAGGTTCTTGCCAAAATGACGGATAACTAGGGGAAGAAGTACGAAGGCCGTTCCCAGGCTGATCGCCTGTAGGGCGATGTTCGAGAGGGTGTTGCGCAGAATGGTATGAGAACGAGCCATAACGCTGACGTCAAAACAGTTTCGAGCAGAAGCCCTCTGAACACACTCCGTGCCCGTTGATTATGCATATCCGGCTGGATAGAGACGCTTGAAAAGTAGCACAAGCCCGCGTCTTCTCGCAAGGATTGAGCCCTGAGGTGTGAGCCCTGCGAATTGCCCTGAGTGGCCGCCTATGCAGACCGTTACGGCACGGAGCGGATGGGGTCCGAAGCGGGGTCGCCTGATTCCACCGCAAAGGCCTCTAGGCGAATGTCCCCATCTTTGACAACCACATAGGATGGCGTTGGCGTAGTCCACGCCCCCGTGTTGATGTAGCGAACCCCACAGGCGGTGACCTCCTCTGCATGGTGGGTGTGGCCGCAGGTGATGGCGGCGTAGCCGTGGCGGCGGGCAAAGCGGATGGCGCCGCGTGCCACGATTCGGCAGGCCAGCCGGTAGAGCGGGGGAACACGCTGCAGGACATCGGCCATGTGATGCGTTCGCCCGGTGTCGCTGTGGAAGAGCCTGCAGAGGGCCCCGAGGAGCTTCTGTAGCCACCTGGTGCGGGACGGGAAGGCGAGAAACTGGTGGCCATGACAGATGTAGAGTTCCTTGCCGAATGCGAGGTGGTCGCTGAATTCAATTTGATTGGGCTGTTCGGGCCGGTAGCATGAATCGTTGTTGCCGCTGAGCCACACGATGGGGCGATGAAACGATTCGCGGCAGAGCTGCTCCACGACGGCGGTTCCTTCGGATTCACAGACCTGGCGTTTGGTTGCATGGTTGGCGATGTCTCCATTGAGAACCAGTGTGGCGCCGGCGGGGAGCGCTTCAAGGAATCTTGTGAAATCCTGATGCCGCGCCTCCGATGAACCCAGGTGCAGATCGCTTACAATGAATGCGTGCACCGGAAGATCCTAGGCTGATTCCGAACGGGCGGTTCGCCGGGCTGACGATGCCAGCGCCCGTGAGATGCCGCCCTTCAAACCAAGCGCCAGCACGGCGGAGAAGAGCCACGTCGTGGCAGGCATCTGGAGGTTGAAGTCACCCAGCGAGTGGAAACTCATCGCGATCACGGCGAGCCACGCCCCCAATACCATCGCAGAAGCCTGTGATCCGCTGGTAATCGGCGCGTTGCCATTGGTGGTGGCGTCGATGGCGCGCTGAATTCCGCGAAGTAGCGCTCCTGAGAGGGCAACAACGGCGACCAGGAAGAGTCCAAATCCGACCAGGCCGTACTCTTCAAGCAACTGGGCCCAGTCGTTGTGCACTTCGTAGGAAAAGTGTGTGTTGTTGAGACGGGATGGCCAGAGCCGCTGCTCGATGTCGCCATCACCACTGGCGGCAACGCGCGGCCACACGTTCTGGTGCATACCGGGGCCAATCCCGAACACGGGTGCCTCGGTCCATGCGCGCATGGCCCCAGACAGCATAATCCAGCGTGATGACCCCTGCACGGAACGGCTGATCGTATTGATCGCCTCGGGAAACGCCTCGGTCTTGGCGCGCTCCCAGCCAAACCAGGCCCCGAAACGTTGGAAGTAGCCGCCGCCCACAACGGTGGCCACAACAACCAGAATGATGCCAGCGAGCGGAAGGGCTGCCCTCAGCGCCCAACGCAGGCGAGCACTGTAGGACCTTAGCCCCCACACCCAAACACCGCCCAGAACAACCAGAACGGAAAGGCCGCCACCCCGCGACTTGCTGAGCAGTATGCCCACCAGCGCAACCACCATGAGCAGGACTGTTGCCACGCGCGTGCTCCGCAAGGCACCACGTGAACAGAGTACGCCGAGCGCAAGGCAGAACGCGATCTCCATGATTCCGGAATAGTGATCCGGGCAGAAGTAGCTTCCCGACGCGCGGCCCGCGTACTGCGGGAAGGCGGGCCTACCGAGCACGAACCGGCTGCCACACGCGGCGTGATTGAGGATTCCATAGAGCCCGAGCAGAAGGAGATTGAGAAGAATCATCCTGAAAAGTAGTCGGCGTTGGCCGCCATCGAGACCGTACACCACCTGCAATCCGACCAGAAAGGGCGTCATGAAGAGCAGAAAGCTGCGTTGTGCGTCGGTGAAAACCGGTGCCTGAACCAGGCGTATTGCGGCGTAGGCGAGAAAGACCAGAGATGTCACGAGCGTTGCCACGTGCCAGGGACGGTGGGAGTCAGTCTCCCGGGCCCGGCGCCTGCGCCGGGCGCTGCCCGACCGGACCCCCGAAACCGTGTGCTTCTCCCTATATGTCGCATCCAGGAGAAGCTGCACACCAAAAAGCGCGCTCGAGACAGAGAGTACGGCAACGAATGGCCAAAACCACCACACCTCCCACGCGCCGAAAAACCAGGGCGCGAGAAGTACAACTGTGGACAACAGCCCGAAGGCGCTCCACGATATGGTTGACTCAATTCTTTCCATGACGCTGAGCGCCCGTAGCGCAATCCCTGTCTAGGCGTC
Organism: Kiritimatiellia bacterium; assembly: GCA_029939545.1. GTDB lineage: Bacteria > Verrucomicrobiota > Kiritimatiellia > UBA8416 > JABMPJ01 > JABMPJ01. The sequence goes on from JAOZSS010000081.1 coordinate 8,414, forward strand.
GGCCTGCTGCTTGGCAACCTGCTCGGCCACCCACGGGAAGGTCTGGGCGATGCCTTCCTTAAGCGAGAACTTCGATTCCCATCCGAGGGCGTGGATCTTTTCGTTCGTGAAGTTGCGTGCCAGAACACCGACGGGCCCCTCGATATGCTTGATGTTGACCGTCTTGCCGGCCGCTTCAGCCACCACTTGTACCAGCTCGTCGACCGAGACGTACTCTTTGCGGCCGATGTTGACAGGCGCTTCGCAATCGGACTGCATCAGGCGATAGATGCCGTCCACGAGGTCATCGACATACGTGTAGGCGCGCATCGCGGTGCCGTCACCCCACACTTCAATCGTGCCGCCGTCCTCGATGCCGGCAATCTTGCGGCACATCGCGGCCGGGGCCTTTTCGCGGCCGCCGGTCCAGGTTCCGCAGGGACCGTAGCAGTTCTGAAAACGCGCGATGCGGGCCATCATGCCCTCGTTGCGGGCATAGGTCATCGCCATGCGCTCGGCATAGAGCTTCTCCCAACCGTATTCGTTGTGCGGCTGGGCCGGATAGGCTTCCTCTTCCGTGAGGTCGGGCTCTTCCTTGGTCATATCGCGGTAGACGCAGGCCGACGAAGAAAAGAAATAGCGCTTAACACCAGCGGCGGAAGACGCGTGGACCATGTGAATGTTGCACAGCGCGCTGTTGCGCATGATTTCACATTCAGCGGAATGGATGAATCCCATGCCGCCCATATCGGCGGCGAGCTGGTAGACCTCGTCGACGGGCTGACCCTCCACCAGGACGGCCTGTTCGCAGTTAGCCGGATCGCGCAGATCAAGCAGGGCAAACTCATCCCAGGGCGGCGTCCAGAATTCCTGCTCCTTGATGTCCACGCCGCGAACCCAATACCCCTCGTCCTTCAGCTTCTTGACCAAGTGAGAGCCAATAAAGCCACCTGCACCGCATACTACTGCTTTCTTCATACTAACCCTAGCTCCTCATGCTGTTTGCGGCCCGTCCAGGCCTGTTTGTATTCACTATCCGCAAAGATTGTGGGGGGGATTGATCGTCTCTTCGGCCAATTGCTCAAGGTAGGCCCCGTAACTGTTGCCCTTGAATGCGGCGGCAAGAATCTTGAGCTCAGCGGCGTCAATGAACTTCATGCGGAACGCCACCTCTTCGGGGCACCCGATCTTCAGCCCCTGGCGATTCTCGATACTGGCCACGAAGTTCCCTGCTTCCAGCAGACTCTGGGGCGTTCCTGTGTCAAGCCAGGCCATGCCGCGTCCGAGCAGGCCGACATGCAGCTCGCCGCGGTCGAGGTACCACTGGTTGACCGCCGTGATCTCGGTCTCGCCGCGCGCGGAAGGTTCGAGGTTGCGAGCGAGAGCCACGACGTGGTTGTCATAGCAGTAAAGTCCCGGTACGGCATAGCGGCTTTTCGGCTCTGTGGGTTTCTCTTCGAGGCTCAGAACCTTGCCCTTTTCATTGAACTCCACCACGCCATAGCGCTCAGGATCATGCACCGGGTAACCGAAG
>JAOZSS010000283.1:0-419 GCA_029939545.1 Kiritimatiellia bacterium
GAAAGCCAGCCTGGCAACAACATGTCCCCATTCGCGTGGTTGCCCTGGTGAAAACAGCTGATGTCATCTTCGCCGCCGGCACACCCGACACAGTTGTCTCGAACGACCCGCACGCCGCCTGGGAAGGACGAAAAGGCGGCGTCCTCGCCGCATTCTCCACAACTGACGGCACCAAACTCGCCGAGTACAAACTCGACGCACCCCCCACTTGGGACGGCCTCGCCGCGGCAAACGACAAACTCTACATCGCACACGAGGACGGAAGTATCTGCTGCTTCAAATAGCACCAACTCCCGGGTGGTGATGGTCAACTGCGACCCTGCAATCACACTGATATCGCCACCGGCAGTCTTCCAGGTTGACACACTGCTGCTACTAACCCGGCGACAAATAGTGTTGCGTTTTCGCCGAGCTCAGTC
>JAOZSS010000283.1:429-2631 GCA_029939545.1 Kiritimatiellia bacterium
ACATGGGAAAAGGCAAAGGCAAAGGTTGTGGCCAGGGCGGCGGCAAGGGCCAGGGTCAGAAGAACTGCAAACGTCAACGTCAAGGTGCAGGCCAGGGTCAGGGAGTCAGCGGCGACTAATCTAATCAGTTGAGATCAATGGTAAGGGGTGCTCCTTTGGGGCACCCCTTGTTGATTTCCGGCGGGCTGCAGAAGCCTTCCGGAGTAGAACACAACAGGTTTGGCTCATCTTCGACAGTTTGACCCCGTTTTCCGGTAATTCTCTTGCCTGGGGACCTTGCCGACGATCCATTTGTGGTGCCAACAAAATATTGATAAATATGATTCTGGAGCTTGCAATCACTAGATATCAGGCCGATGGTGTGGTGTCAACAATCGAGGTACCATGTTCTTCAGAAGCAAAAAGACCGGGAAATACGAATACCTGCAAATCGTCGAGAACTATCGCAATGCGAAAGGGAGGACGCGCCAGCGAGTGTTATTGACTCTGGGCAATATACAGAAGTTGCGTGAGGCCGGTAAACTTGAGTCACTGCTTGCCTCCGGAGCCCGTTTCAGTGAGAAGGTCGCATTGATCAACGCGCACAAGGCGGGTGAAACCAAGCCGGTGAGCTGCAAGCGCATTGGACCGAATGCCGTCTTCAGTAAGTTGTGGCGGGAGCTGGGAATTACTGATGCTATAGAGCAGTGCCTCAAAGGACGGCGATACCGCTTTGACGTCGAGCGAGCAATCTACCATACCGTGATGCACCGAATCTTTGAGTCCGGCAGTGATCGTTCGTCCTTGGTGTGGCGTGATGATTTCCACTTGCCGGGAGCGGACGCCATTGATCTGCAGCACTTGTACCGGGCCATGGGGTTTCTCGGCGCACCGAACAAGAATCAAGCCGGGCGAATCCAGTTTGCTCCCCGCAGTAACAAGGACAGGATTGAAGAAGCCCTTTTTGCTAAACGCCAGGATCTCTTCACGCAGTTGGATATGGTGTTTTTCGACACGACCAGCATCTATTTCGAGGGGGAAGGGGGCAGAACTGTCGGGCAATACGGCAACAGCAAAGATCATCGCCCTGATCGGAAGCAGATGGTAGTTGCGGTTGTACTGGACAACGACGGGATGCCGCTGTGCTGCGAGATGTGGCCGGGGAATATCACCGATGTCACGACAATCAGCGAGGTTGTTAAGCGTTTCCAAAGGTGCTTCGGAATCAGGGACGTCTGCATTGTCGCCGACCGCGGCATGATCAGCAAGAAGATGATCAGTTTTCTCGAATCCGCCGAAAGCTCGTTCTCCTATGTGCTTGGTGTCCGCATGCGTAATGTCAAGGAAGTCCGAGAAGAAGTACTATCACGCGGAGGACGTTACAAGGAGGTCATATCGGGGGATGACGGGCATTCCCCTTTGAAGGTCAAAGAGGTCAAACTCCGTGATCGCCGGTATGTCGTTTGCGTGAACGAAGCGCAGGCGCGTAAGGATAAGCATGATCGTGAGGCGATCGTGGAATCGCTGCGCAAGAAGCTGAAACAGGGTGATAAATCCTTGGTTGGCAATAAAGGCTACCGCAAGTACCTCATGGCCGAGCAGGGAAAGCACTTCGGTATTGACGAAGAGAGAATACAGAAAGAGTCACGGTATGATGGGAAATGGGTTCTGACGACCGATTTGGAGAAGATGCCGGCCGACCAGGTTGCTCTTCATTACAAGCGGCTGTGGATGGTAGAAGCCGTCTTCCGCACCATGAAGTCAGGGCTGGACACGCGTCCGATCTATCACAAACATGATGATACGATTAAGGGACATGTCTTCTGCAGTTTCCTGGCAATCCTGATGAGGCGTGAGCTTGAACGGCGTTTGAGTGAGCGCGGCTGCTCTTTCGAGTGGAACGATATTCTCCACGACTTGATCGCGGTAGAGGAGGTGACGGCTGAATTATCCGGGAAGCGTGTGGTATTCCGAAGCGAGATGAAAGGGGTAGCCGGCAAGGTTTTCCAGGCTGTCGGTGCATTTATCCCGCCAACCGCAAGGTTCGAGTAACCCCCGTCAAAATCCGGGGTTTGTGGTGCCAACTTTTTTTGGCGCTTTGTAACGCGTTGCGGCGCAAGGCCTCCAATTTCAAACTGTCGAAGATGAGCTTGAATTTCCGTCTGCCGGGGGCGTTTTCCTCACCCCTGATGCTATATTCAATTGCAGTAGGTCCATCGACAA
>JAOZSS010000082.1 GCA_029939545.1 Kiritimatiellia bacterium
TGAAATTGTTCGACTCATTTACTCAAAGAATCAAGATTTAAGGAGCTAAAAGAAGAACCTCCCGCTCAACGCAATCAACCCCTCTTTCGAATCCCGCACATGCTCATCAATCGCATGCCACGAGAGCGCGAAGGCGGTTCCCGCTCCCGTACGTCCGAGCTGGAACTCAATGCCAACAGTGTCGCGCCAGTAGATGTCCTCGTCGCGGTCCAGCAACACATGCAGCCGGTTCAGGGCAAACAGGTTACCCGCCGACCCGCCCCACAGCCGCGCGCGCAGATCGTACACCACGTCCCACCACCAGTTGTTGCCCTCAGTCAGGGCATCCTCGTCCACCACCCCGAAGAGCTCGCGCAGGTAATAGCCCGCCTCCGCGTAGTGAATCCACCCGGGCGCTTCGCGTTCTGTGTTGCGTTCGATCTCTCCCCAGGTGGCGCGCCGGTGCGTGGCGGAACCGATGCCCGCGAAGAGGCGGTTGTCATACACATCGCGTAGCACCTGCTCTCCGTCTCGGACGTACCAGGGCTCCGGGGTATCCTTGAGAATCAAGTGGTCGCAACCATGATCGAGTCCCGTCCGCACAAGAAGCCTGTCGCTGTTGTACTCGATAAAGGGCACCAGCGCGTAGCGTACTTCCTGCACCGAGAACGGCAGGTCGGATGTGGTCGACCGGCCCATTCCGGTCGCGCAAACGATCCGCCAGACCAAGTGGGTGCGCGGCGTGAACCGAAACAGGAAGATATCAGCCTCCAGTCCCCCCTCGCTAACATAGCGATCCTCGTCGAACTCATCCTGCTGGTTCGCATAGAACTCCAAATACCCCCCACCATACACCCGCGGAAAGAACCGGCTCTCCGCCCTTGCCACAACCGACGTCAAACATAGCCCCACCATCAACGCATACATACCAACCGTTTTCATGACCTCATCATTACGCATCGCGCCCCCAAACACAACCCTACCTCCACCCCTAACCCAAGCGGAGAGATGGGGAGGCCCTCCGCAGGCCTTTGGACGCCGTAGGCGGACTCGAGCCAAGGAGGGCCTCCCCATCTCGGAGCCATTCCGTGCCTTCCGTACTACAATCCTTCAAACCCGTGTTTTCCCTACACGTTTCTTTCTCGCCCACAGATGACGAGTCTTTGCGCCTTTGCGCCTTTGCGCGAGAATCTCCCTCTCTCTCCCTATATCCGAGCTTTCCGTGGTTGCCTCTCCCCTGATCTATGCGAAAATACCCCCTTCATGCGAAAGGACCCCACCCGATGAAAACAAATAAACGCGTAGGCGCCCACGTCTCCACCAGCGGCGGCGTATTCAACGCCCCCATCAACGCCAAGGCCATCGGTGCCACCGCCTTTGCTATGTTCACCAAGAACCAGCGCCAGTGGAACGCGCCCGACTACACGGACGAAACAATCGAGCGCTTCAAGACCAACCTGAAAGCCAACGGCTACACCCCGGATGTCGTCCTTCCGCACGACAGCTACCTCATCAATCTTGGGAACCCCGACCCCGAGAAGCGGCAACGTTCTCTCGACGCCTTCATCGACGAGATGACCCGCTGTCAGCAGCTTGGACTCTGCCTGCTCAACATGCATCCCGGCAGCCACCTCCGCGAGATCTCCGAAGACGAATGCCTGACCCTGATCGCCAACGGCATCAACCAGGCCCTCAGCACAACCGAGGGCGTCACCGTCGTGCTCGAGAACACCGCTGGGCAGGGGTCCAACGTTGGTTACCGCTTTGAACACCTCGCCACCATTATCGATCGGGTCGACGACAAATCGCGCATGGGGGCCTGCCTCGATACCTGCCACTCCTTCTCCGCCGGCTACGACCTGCACACCGCCGAGGCCTGTGAGCAGACCTTCAAAGCCTTCGACGACATCGTTGGCATGTCCTACCTGCGCGGCATGCACATCAACGACAGCAAGGTCCCGTTCGAAAGCCGCAAAGACCGCCACCACAGCCTCGGCCAGGGCACCATTCCCATGGTGGCGTTCGAGTACATCATGAACGACCCCCGCTTCGACAACATGCCCCTCGTGCTCGAAACCATCGACGACACCCTCTGGCCCGAAGAGATCAAGCTGCTCCACTCGCTGGAGAAGCGACACTCATGAGGCAGATGCCGAGGGAGTGTCATCCCGAGCGAAGTCGAGGGATCTCCTTGCCTGCCTGCGCCTGCCTCATTCCTTGCTACAACCGCCCCAAATCTGGCATACTCAAAACCATGAGCAAGGCTGTCCGCATCCATCTTCACAGGCGCATTTTCTCTCTGTCCCATTTTCTCGCACTGCTTCTGGCCATCCCGGCTGGCGCCGGCACGAGCAATTCATGGAAACTTGTCCGGCAGAGTCCAGGGTACTACCAGAGCCTGAGAGCCCATCTGGGGGGCAACGGACAACGATATTTTTGCGGGTGGTTGGAAAGGAGGCATATCCCATTACGGCGGTGTGACATGGAACAGAATGGTGTCCGGTGTCCCCGGTAGGGTGCAGGGCATCTGGGGTAGTTCGCCTATAAATGTGTGGGCCTGTTGCTCTGGTGGAAAGATTCTCCACTATGAAGATGAGGATCGGATGATCGATGGAACGTGGGCCACCGCGACGATCAGTGGCTCGGGAACCTACAGCCCATCCACGCAACAACCCAACGGGGGGGCCATTTACATCACCGTTAATGTGGGCGGCGATATCACCGGTACCTTCGACTATGTCGCCAAGTACGAGCCCAGCGATGGTGAATGGTACGGGACCTCTGCCAAAGTGGGCGGAAGCGTAACTGTTAGAGAGGAAGTGCATGCTGGTGAGCTGTGGCTCAAGGGGGATATTACTACCTTCACCCTGACTCCAGGTCTACCCTATTCGTGGTCCTGTGTACTGGACGCAGATCTTGGTGAAACACACGCCTACACGACGAATGGCTCTGACATCTCGGCTGACTTTGGCTGGGAGGGCGCATGTTCGGGTTCTGCCTCTGTCGGTATTCCCCCAAACTACACATGGACACTGCTTCCTGGTGGAAGTGGTGCTGGCACCTGGAACGGTATCGCATCCGAGTGTATTAGTGGAAAGACCGAGTTCGCAGGATCGGGTACGGGGGTTGTCTCGGTGGCTTCAGCCTCGTCATCGATCACGCTCGCTGAGGATCCGTCGCCTATCGCAACGCTGGAGTACGATTTCGACTATGCTGATGCAGAAGTAATCATTGCCCGATATGCCCACAACCCCGGCGAGAATCCCGATCGCCCCACGCTCCACAAGTTCATCCAGGTCGATACCAGCGCCACTGACCCGGATATTGTATGGGATGAGATCACGCTCAAATTGCACTACGCCGATGAGGAGGCCGGGGCGGCCGGGATTGATGAGGAAACGTTCCTGATGTATCGCTGGGATGGCGCTGAATGGGTCGAGCTCGCCGAATGCGGAGTCAACACGGACAGCAACTATGTCTGGGGCGCGCTCACCGATCTCGGTGTCTACTCCGCGCAGGGCGAGCCCACCTTCATTACGTGCAACTCCGAGGGCGAACCCAAGACGGTCTTTGGTGTCGGCGAGGTGGTCTATGTCGCCGGTGCCGGTCTGGCCATCTCCAACGATTACAGCCTCTGGATTCAGCAGGCGCCTGTCGACGAGGGTGATCAATTGGTGGATACGACCGATCCCTCCGGCGCCCAGGAGGTCGCCCAGACCGACTCCGCCGGACGCCTCGCCGTGACCGCTGTCGGATCGCTGGCCCCCACCGCCGAAGGCGCCTACCTGGTCATCGCCGACAGCCTGGGCTTTGGCGAGATGACGAACCTGTACGACCGGACCTCGGATACCACGGACGCGCTGTCCGCCCGCGGCATCTCGACGCTCTTCTGGTTGAAGTAGACCGGTGAGCCGCGAATCCTCCCGCCGCCCCAACGACTACCGCATGGCCCCATCACCCTGACGGTGACGAGAGCGCTTCCGCGGACACATTGGAGCGGAAGCAGTCGACCTCCTGTTTCACGGCGTTGGCCGTCAACGTGACGTACCGCTTGTCGCCCGCCAGCGTGGCGGCTGGAATCACACGCACGGCGTCTTGCCACTTCTCGGCCGATGGCACGAGCTCGAGCAGCATGGAGGGCTTCTCCAGGAAGATCTGTTCGTTAAGGAAGCTGCACTCCTTGCCCGGGAAGAGCGCCAGATAGAGCATGTCCATCTCGACCAGCTCGTTGAGAAAGTGTGTGCCGAGCGAAACGTCAGGGATCAGGTCTTCGCGCATCGCGACGATCTCGCAGAGTATCGAGACCTCGTTGATGTCGGCAAACGAGACCGGGATGCCCAGCGACGGACTGCTCGTACCCCAGCGGCCCGGACCGAGCAGCACAACCAGGCCCGCATCACCACGTTCCTTAAAGGCACGATTGATCTTGCCCAGCAGGCGCGCAATCTCGTGTCGCTCGGGCACCGTCAGTGCGCCGTAGACCGCCGGTACGACGTAGACAAACGTGTCGGCATCCACAATTCGGCTCTGCCCGACAATCGCGCTGCGCGCCGAGATGATCCGGTCTTCGTCTGCGATGTCCATCGTGGGTATCTCCATCACCTCTGCGCCCTGTACCTGCAGCGGTCGGCACTGGACCAAGTTGATCCGGTACTCCCCGTCGTCGTTAAAGTTTGTGGTGAACTCGATGTCGACCGGGTGGTTGTAGGCCTCGTGCAGCGAGCGCATCATCGTGCGCATCGTCTCCACGAAGTCGGTCTTTGCGAGCAGTTTCTCAAAGTTCAGTATGCGCGGGGCCGGTTCGCCGCTGCGACTCTCGCTACGTGCCGCACGGGCGCGCTCGGTGTCGAGCGACGTCACGAGGTCGATCGGCAGCTGGTCGCACTCCTCCACTAGGTCCTGGAAGTAGCCGGACGTGAGATGGTTGGCGTCGAGATCGATATAGTCGACCCGGCGCTGGGTATACTGCCGCACCTCGTCGAAGCCGTGCTCCGGACGGCGCCCGGGCGCGTTGAGTGCCACAAGCCGGGTGTAGTCGTCGTCCGTGCGGTCCACCGCGCGTGTGCCGAGACCAAACACCAGCCGGATCACCCCGGCCTCGGGATCAATCTCCGGGCTCCACACGTAGGGATTAAACGAGAAGCCCACGCCTGCCGCCGGGGGATAGAAGTTGCGTCCGAAGCTCTTGCCCGAGACACGCATCACCAGCAGCGCCATCTGCTCGTCCTGCTCCAGCATGCCGCGCCGCGCACGGTACTGCAGCGCCCGCTCGCTCATCGAGCTGGCGTAGATCGTGCGCACTGCGGCCAGGAAATCCTCCAGTCGCTGACTGCGCGGTCCCTGGTTGGCGCAGAAGACGCTCTCATACTTACCCGCAAACGCGTTCCCGAAGTTATCCTCCAGCAGTGAGCTGGAACGTACGATGAAGGGCGACTGGCCAAAGTAGTCGACCATCTCCTCGAACTGACGCAGGGTGTAATCGGGGAAGCTGCCCGTGATGATCAGGCGCCGCGCGCGTGTGGCGGTCTCATAGAAATCCTCGGTGTCGCGCTGGTGCTGGCGCGTCCACCAGATACCGTTTTGAACCAGGTAGGTATAGAAGACGTCCGACCCGATAAAGAAGGAGTCATGCTCCTCCAGACGCTGAGCGGCCTGCTTGTTGGAGCGCTTCAGGATGGCGCGCGCCAGCAGCATGCCGACCGCCTTGCCGCCGATCAGGCCCGACCCGATCATGCGCCGGCGTACATTCAGGATATCCTCCAGCGCGAAGTACTTCTGTGCCATGTCGTGCATCGCCTCATCGCGCGTGACGATCATCGGCAGGAGCTGCTCGAATGTCTCTGCTTCGTCCTGCTCGGGACGCAGGCCGGCATGGACCTCGTGGACCAGCTCGTTGGCGTCGATGAACGAGCGCTCCCAGAAGCCCGGCCGCCGGTCGGAGTGGAGGCCCGACCACTTGGCCGAGGTCATGATCTCCGAAATCGTCACGCTGTCGCTGATTGCGTCGAACCCATCGTTCTCGCCCCAGCGATACAGCATGTTCATGCCGGCCGAGTAGCGGTGCTGCACCTTGAGTGGGCGGATATGAAGATGGTCGTGGTGGTTATAGGCGTCCAGGAAGAGCTGGGCCGTGCCGCGGATCGGGTCAATCGCGCGCGCCGAGTGGTGGTTGCGGTAGAGCCCGAAGTAGGCCAGCGTCTCCATGTCGAACAGGTAGGGACAGGTTAGCTTGAAGAAGTTGCCCAGCATCTGGTCGGAATACCAGCAATTCGCCAGCACCGAGAGACAGTCGAACACATAGCACGCGCCGCGCCCCGCCTCACGAATGGCGGCATGCACCTTTTGCACGAAGACCTCGAAGCCCTCTTCGGGGCGGAACCGGTAGACGATGACCCGGTGGTCTTTCTCCAGCAGCTCCTGGTGATCGGCAAAGTGGAAGTAGACCAGCGGCTGCGAGTGTTCCAGCGCATACTCAGCGTAGGGCGTCACCAGTTGCTGGTAGTCCTCCACGCTATCGATCTGCCATACCACGTTATCGCCCGGGAGCAGCCCCTTCAGGATACTGTCGAGTCCCGGAAGCCCGGTTGAGAATTTAGAAGCTTCCATGCCGCCTACCTTCCGTTCTGCATCGCCGCCTTGTCAAGGACTCCCAACAAAAAACGCGGCCCCGCCGGTGAAGGCGGAGCCGCGTTGCTGGGTTCTGATTGAATCGGGTCGCTTAGACGAGTCCCTGGTCCAGCATCGAGTCCGCCACCTTGACGAAACCGGCGATGTTCGCGCCCATGACGTAGTTGCCGGGCTGGCCATACTCGTCGGCCGCTGCCGCCGCGGCGTCGTGGATGGAGGTCATGATGCCTTGCAGCTTGGAATCCACTTCTTCGCGGGTCCAGGACATCATCATCGAGTTCTGGCTCATCTCCAGACCTGAGGTCGCCACGCCTCCGGCGTTGGCCGCCTTGCCGGGTCCGTAGAGGATCTTCTTGTCGACGAACAGATCAACCGCTTCCGGCGAGCTCGGCATGTTGGCGCCTTCGCTGACCACGTAGCAGCCGTTCTCCAGCAGGGCCTTGGCGTCGTCGCCATCGATCTCGTTCTGCGTGGCGCTCGGGAACGCGCAATCACAGGCGATACCCCAGGGACGCTGACCTTCGAGGTAGGTCGCCTTGAAGTTGTCGGCGTACTCCTTGATGCGGCCGCGTCGGACGTTCTTTAGGTCCATCACCCACGCCAGCTTCTCGGCATCGATGCCGTCCGCGTCGTGGATCGTGCCGCCGCTGTCCGACAGGCTCACGCACGTGCCGCCCAGCTCGGTGATCTTCTCGATCGTATACTGGGCCACGTTGCCCGAACCGGAGATCGTGCAGGTCTTGCCCTCGAAGGTCTCGCCGCGGGTCTTCAGCATCTGCTCGGCGAAGTAGACCGAACCGTAACCGGTAGCTTCCGGACGGATCAATGAGCCGCCCCAGTTCAGGGCTTTACCCGTCAGCACGCCGACGAACTCGTTGCGGAGACGCTTGTACTGGCCGAACATGTAACCGATCTCGCGGCCGCCCACGCCGATATCACCAGCCGGTACGTCCGTGTTGGCACCGATGTGACGCTGCAGCTCAGTCATGAAAGACTGGCAGAAGCGCATCACTTCGGTGTCGCTCTTACCCTTGGGATCGAAGTCCGATCCGCCCTTGCCGCCACCCATCGGGAGCGTCGTCAGGGAGTTCTTGAAGATCTGCTCGAATCCGAGGAACTTCAGGATGCTCTGGTTAACACTGGGGTGGAAACGCAGGCCGCCCTTGTAGGGGCCCAGTGCGCTGTTGAACTCGAAACGGAATCCACGGTTGATCTGGACTTCGCCCTTATCATTCTGCCACGGCACGCGGAACATGATCTGGCGCTCCGGCTCCGTGATCCGCTCCAGGATACGCGCTTCCTGGTACTCCGGATGCTTCTCTACCACCGGCTCGAGCGAGTCGAGTACTTCCTTCACCGCCTGCAGGAACTCCTGCTCACCGGCATTTCGTTTCGAGACGACCTCGAATGCGTCCTGTGTGTAGCTCATCTGATTCTCCCTTTTGTTGGTTGGTCATCACTCTGTCAGCCGTCAAGTGAAGTCTGTCTCCATTGATCCAGCACAGACGGCAGCCAGAAGCCGTAACTCTATGCCGCGTTATGCCCTGTCAGCAACACAAACTTTGATGCTTAAAGGCAACTATGCCTTGCATAATGCGAAATAATACGGCAAGATTGCCGTATTAGATAAAGAAAGTGTCAACAAGTTCACGAATACCCATCATAGAGGTTGCCGTTTGGCAAAACCGTAAGAGGCAGGCGTTTCTATTGAAAAAAACTATGAAACAGCAACTCGATCGAACCGATGCCGCCATCCTGAAGGTCTTATCCGAGCATGAGTCCTCCATGGGCGCGGCGCGTATTGCGCGCGCCTTGCTCAAGATGGGCGTGGAGATCAGTCCCCGCACCATCCGCTTCCGGCTGGGCCGGTTGGACGATGCCGGACTGACCACCTGCGTCAGCCGCCGCGCGGGTCGCCGACTGCTCCCGGCCGGCCGCAGAGAACTCGCGCGCGTTCACGTGATCGAGAGACTCGGATTCGTTGCCGCGCGCGTCGACGTGCTGGCCTACCGCATGACCTTCCGGCCGGAGAAGAAGGAAGGCTCGATCATCGCGAACGTCGCCACAATCCGGAAGCACGAGCTGACGCGCGCGCTCCAGATCATCCAGCCCATCTTAGCCGCCGGCCTCGGCATGGGCGATCGGCTCGCCTTTGCCGAGCAGGGCGACGTGCTCGCCGGCGTGCGCATCCCACCCGGACGCGTCGGGCTGGCCACGGTCTGCAGCGTGGTGGTCAACGGCATGCTCCTCAAGCGCGGCATCCCGGTGGTCTCCCGGTTCGGCGGCCTCCTCGAGATGCGCGACGGTGAACCGGTGCGTTTCGTACAGCTCATCGATTACGCCGGCACCACGATGGATCCGCTCGAGGCCTACATCCGCGCCGGCATGACCAGTGTCGGCGACTGCGCGGCCAGCGGCTCCGGCATCGTCGGCGCCAGCTTCCGCGAAGTCCCCACCGTCGCCCTCGAGGCCGTTCAGCAGGCCGCCAAAGAGCGCCGTGCGCTCGGACTCTCCGGCATTCTCGTGGCCGGACAGCCCAACCAGCCCCTCCTCGACATCCCCGTCGCCGAAGGCCGCACCGGCATGATCGTCATCGGCGGCATGAATCCCTTCGCCGCCATGTTCGAGGTCGGCATCCCCTTCAACCTCGAATCCCTAACCGGCCTCGAAGACTGGTCCCACTTCCAACCCATCCGAGAATTCCGCACCATGGCCCGCCGCAGCAGCCCCTACGTCGACTGATCCTGAAAGGAGCAGTTGATCACTCCACTGCATCGTGAACCGAAGCTCCCGCCATTCCCCTCTTTCTATACGTTCTGTTCGCTCTTTCGCTTGCCCTCTGTAGCCTTGGCGAAGGTGGGCGGCCAATTCCTCCCAATCCCTATCCCTATCCCTATCCCCCTCTTGCCATGACGCGCTGGCTCATCGCGCGTCACGAAAGCCGAAAGCCTCTGACATCCTTCCCGCATCATGGACGACACTTTGATTCGTCACATCCCGGTCTTGCCTGGCGTGATATCGTCCGCCCGGCCAAGGGGGTGGTGCAGGATATCCCCCGTGTCGGGATCGATGATGACATAGGTAAACTCAGAGTCCTGGCCGGGTTGGATGCAGGTGGTACGGCCGATAGAGTTGTGCCATTTTCCGCTGACTTGCGGGGATTCGTGGATGTGGCCGTGGAGAGAGAAGCGATCATTCACCGCCTGGTGTTTCGCGGCCACCTCGGGCAGGTGTTTCAGGGCTGGGTGTAACCGGTCTTCCGCTCCTGCTCAAGAAAGGAATAATCTAGGAAAA